>CABUZJ010000011.1 GCA_902496015.1 uncultured Eubacteriales bacterium | reverse complement strand
TCTAGTTTATAATCTTTAATATTAACTCCATCAATTAATATTTTACCATCAGTTACATCATAAAATCTAACAATTAAATTAACTAATGTTGATTTACCTGAACCAGTTGAACCAATAAAAGCTACAGTATCACCTTTATTTGCTTTAAACGAAATATTTTTTAAAACATACTCTTCGGCATCAGGATATTTAAACGATACATTTCTAAATTCAACTGTACCAACTTCATCTTTATTTGTTACATTACCATCTATTACACTAAGTCTTGTATCTAATACCTCATTTATTCTTGAGGCAGACACTTGAGCTCTAGGTAATATCATAAATATCATTGCAAGCATTAAAAATGACATAATTATTTGCATTGCATAAGATGAAAATACAACCATATCACCAAATAAACCAATTTTATCAGCCATTAAGGCATCTTTAATTAAATAAGCACCGATAAAATAAATAACTAATGTTAACATATACATAACCAAATACATAACAGGCGCCATAATTGACATTGCTTTTTGGTTAAATAATTGTAAGTTTGTTAAACTATTATTCACATTTTGAAACTTTTCTTGTTGGTATTCTTCTGCATTAAAGGCTCTAACTACTCTAATGCCCATTAAATTTTCTCTAGTTACCTCATTTAATTTATCGGTTAGTTTTTGAACTATCTTAAATTTAGGCATAACAATGATTGTCAAAATTCCAATAACTAATAACAAAATAACTACAGCAACAGCAGTTACCATACTCCATTCCCAACTTTTATTTAAAATTTTGGTAATAGCACACACAGCAGTAATCGGAGCCTTAATAAGAAGTTGAAGACCAAAACCAATAAACATTTCCACTTGTGTAATATCATTAGTGGTTCTCGTAATTAAACTATTCGTTGAAAATTCTTTAATTTCACTCATAGACATATCTTCAACTTTTCTAAACAATTTAGATCTAAGGTTTCTAGAAAAACCTGATGCAAGCAAGGCAATTAAGTAACCAACAATAACAGCACTAACTAAAGAAGCAAAAGCACACATAAGCATATATCCTCCATTTTTAAGGATTTCACTCATTTTACTTCCTTCAGTTTGCACAAGTACAGTTACTTTAGACATATAATCTGGCATCTTTAATTCAAACCAAACCTGCATAACTATGAGAGCAATACTAACTATAATTATCAACCAATCTTTTTTCTTAAAATTTTTAATTAACTTAAACATAATTATCCTTTCTTTTTTATTATATTTCTTTTTTAATTTTATAAAACCTAAACTCTATCACTTGCCATATAATACTAAACTATTTATAAAATTTTGTCAATACAACATATACTTGACAAATGCAAAAAAATGGATATAATAGATAGTACTTCAAAAAAAGGGGGAAATTATAATGAAAGATTATTGTGGTAATTGTGCATATTTAGATTTAAATCAAAAAGAATACTGGGGAGACAGATATTATTGTACTGAAAATTGCAAATACAAAGAAAAAAGCGATGCTGCATGCAATAGATATATAAAGAAACCAGATAATGGCTATACACCGGCAGGATGTTTTATAACAACAATTATTTGTCAATCTCTAGGATACAGAGACAATTGTGAATACTTAGTAATTTTAAGAAATTTTAGAGAACTTTATTTAAAAAGTTTTCCAGCAGGTGTTA
>CABUZJ010000010.1 GCA_902496015.1 uncultured Eubacteriales bacterium | reverse complement strand
TTCAGTAACTTTATGAATTAATTTTATTTTAAAGAAAGAAGGAATTTTTAAGTGGAAAATAAAAATAATATTGCCACAAAAGTTATTGCTTTAGGTGGCTTAGGTGAAGTTGGAAAAAATATGTATGTTGTTGAACATAATGACGAAATATTAATTATAGATGCTGGTGTAATGTTTCCAGAAGATAATTTACTTGGTGTTGACTATGTTATTCAAGATATTACATATTTAAAGAAAAATGTTGATAAAATTAAAGGTTTATTTATAACACATGGGCATGAAGATCATATTGGTGGCATACCATTTTTACTTCAAGCTATTAATATACCCGTTATTTATACACCAAAAATTGCTAAAGACTTAATTGAAAAGAAGCTTGTTGAAAGAAATATAAAATATGATAATTATCAAATTATTACACCTGATTTTAATGTTAAAACTAAATACTTTGATATTTCATTTATTAATACTACACACTCTATTCCTGATAGTTTTGCGATAGTTATTAAAACACCAAATGGTACTATATTTGAAACTGGGGACTTTAAATTTGACTTAACTCCAGTTGGGCCAATGGCTGATATCCACAAAATGGCAAGGTTTGGTGCTGAAGGTGTTACCCTACTTCTTAGTGACTCAACAAATGCCCTAACTAGTGGATACTCTAAAAGTGAAAGCGCTGTTGATGGAACTTTAAATGATATGATTAGCAAACATCATGGTAGAGTTATTATTGCAACATTTGCATCAAATATCTATCGTATTAAACATATTGTTGAGAGCTGCAAAAAATATGGAAGAAAAATAATTGTTTTTGGTAGAAGTATGGATAACAGTATTGAACTTGCCTTAAATAACGGTCTTATTAATGATAGATCAATGTTTATTGATGCAAACGATGCTAAAAGTTTGAAGAGAAATGAAATTTGTATTTTATGTACTGGTTCTCAAGGTGAACCTCTTGCAGCATTATCTCGTATTGCTAATGGACAACATAAACAAATATCACTACTTGGTGATGACTTAGTAATTTTCTCATCAAGTCCTATTCCTGGTAATGCCGAAAGTATTAATAAAATTATTAATAAACTATATTTAAAAGGCGTTCGTGTATTTACCAATTCAGAATTTAGTGATGTTCATACTTCTGGACATGCTAAAGAAGAAGAATTAAAATGGATGCTTAGAATTATTAAACCAAAATACTTTATGCCAATGCATGGTGAATATAGAATGCTAAAAAAACATACGGAAATTGGTGTATTATGTGGAGTTGCTCCAGAAAATACATTTATTTGTACAAATGGTGATGTTATAGAACTATTAAATGGCGAAGTAAGACGCGGTGGCACTGTTCAAGCCGGAGATGTTTATGTTGATGGTTCTCGTGTCGGTGATATTGGTTCAGTAGTTATTAAAGATCGCAAATTAATGAGTCAAGATGGTATTTTAATTACTATTTTAAATATTAATACTCTAACTAGAAAACTATTATTAAAACCAAATGTAACTGCCAGAGGATTTGTTTTAGTAAATGAAAATCAAGAACTAATGCAAAAAATAGAAAGAAAGATTAGTGAAGTTGTTAATGCTTCTTTAGCAAAAGCTCCATACAGCTATACCGATTTAAAAAATCAAATTATTTTAGAATTACTACCTTTTATAAATAATTTAACAGGTAGAAAACCAATTATATTGCCTGTAATAATGGAAGTAAATCAAGCATAAGAAAACCACACAATTGTGTGGTTTTCTTATG
>CABUZJ010000009.1 GCA_902496015.1 uncultured Eubacteriales bacterium | reverse complement strand
TATTTTTATTCAAATGTTACTTTTTATAGTAATTTAAAGATTTATATTTTAATAATTATCACTAATTAAAATGAAAATATATTTATTTATAAACAAAAACCGCAATAAATTTGCAAAAATCTTTATAATAGTAAAAAATTTTTGCTTTTTTCGACATTGTTTTTAAATTTTGCAATTTTTGTTATTTATATTTTAGATTAAACAATAAAAAAAACAAATATTAATATTTAGCCATAATTTGTTTTTTTGTCTAGATGTTTTTTCTTTTGTCGACTAAATGCGAAAGTTATTTTTAACAATTAATTAACATTTGGTTAATAAATATGTGATGTAAGTTTTTTATAAATTTTAAATAATTTTTTATGAATAAGTTAATCTATAAAAGCATAAGGTTATTGTATAACAATTTTAATAATTTAAAATTTTCTTTTGAAGAGCATTATATATTAATAAATTAATTAATTATATATATTACGCGTAAGCACACGCGCGTGTTATTTATTTTTAATATTTTTTCTTGATAGTAGTAGTATTAGTAGGCGCTGTTAATATGTTAATAACTTAATTTTCCCTAGAAAAAATGGGAAGTTTTATTGTTAATTTCTTATTAAAATTATCTACATTTATTTTTTATTTTGTTAAGTAATTGTTAAAAACTTTTTAAAATTCGACAACATTCATTATTTTACTTTAAAATTTTTTATTGTAAGTTATTGACATTATTTTTTTATTTGTATTTTTTAAAAATGAAAGTTATTAACAATTTAATATTTTAGTAAATCAAATAAATTTTTGAGTTGTTAACAAAATTATAATACTTGTTGAAAAATAAGTTATTAACAGTAACTTATATATTTAATATTTTTTGTAAAATGTAGTGTTTAATTTTGTTTAAAAAGTTTAAAATTAAGATAATTCATTTGTGTCTAAATTATTTTTTATGTTAATATAACCTTGATTAACTATGGCAAAAAAAAAGATACCAAAAAAGAATAGAGTTTTTAAAGTGTCTAAATATTTAAAAAATTATAAGGCATTAATTTTTTTGGGGCCTTTTTTTAAAGCGATAGAGGCTGCAACAGAAGTTGTTATTCCTTTGCTTATGGCGATTATTATCGATGATTATATTTCGGTTAGAAATAAAAATGGTATAATTGAAATTGCTATTATAATTTTAGCGCTTAATATTGTGGGTATTGTTTGTGCTATTTTAGGACAAAAGTTTGCAGCGCTTACAGGTGAAGCCATTGGCAGAGATATAAGAAATGATATTTATGCTCATATTGGCACTTTTTCACATGCAGAATTAGACAAGTTTTCAACTGCTTCACTATTAAACAGAACGGTGTTTGATGTTTACCATATACAAGAAGGAATTAGTTTGGTTTTAAGAGTGGTTATGCGTGCGCCTTTCTTGTTTTTAGGTTCTACAATTTTAGCATTAACAATTAATGTAAAATTATCGTTATTGTTTTTAATTGTTGTGCCAGTGTTGTTTTTTATAATTTTATTTATCATGAAAAAATTGATACCTCTTCTTGCTGAAAGTAAAACAAGGGTAGATAAAACCAGTGCTGTTACTCGTGAAAACCTTTCAGGTGTTAGAGTGGTTCGTGCTTTTAATAAGCAAAATTATGAAATTGAAAGATTTAGCAAAACTAATTTAGATTTGCAAAATATTCAATTAAAAGAAGGAAGATGGTCGGCAGCCCTTATTCCTGTTATTTTTATGATAGTAAACCTTTCGGTTATAGTGCTTATTTATTTTGGTGGACTTGAAATTAATGTTGGTGGAATGAGTCAAGGGCATTTAATTGCCTTTATTAATTATTTTACTCAAATTAGTATGGCTCTTGTTTTGGTGGCAAGACTTATTACAATGTTTACTAGAATGAAAACAAGTGCAAGTCGAATTGAAGAAGTGATGGTTGTTAAGAATTCTATTGTTGATCCAAAACGCCCTATTAAATTTAATAAAGAAGATATTAAGGGTGATGTAGATTTTAATAATGTTTCGTTTAGTTATAATGGTGTGACTAATGTTATTTCTAATTTTTCAATTTCAATTAGTGCAGGGCAAACTGTGGGAATTATTGGTGGCACAGGAAGTGGAAAAAGCAGTATTGTAAATCTTATTCCAAGGCTTTATGATGCAACCAAAGGTGAAGTTAAAATTGATGGAATTAATGTTAAGAAATTTAAGGTGGAAGACCTTAGAAATTTCATTGGCATTGTTCCACAAAATCCCCTTCTTTTTGAAGGCACTATTCGGTCTAATTTGGTGTGGAGAAAGGAAGATGCAACTGATGAAGAACTTATTTGTGCTTTAAAAATTGCTCAGGCGTTTGATTTTGTTAGTGAATATAATGACTTTTTAGACCACAAAGTTAATCGTGGTGGAACAAATTTTTCAGGAGGACAAAAACAAAGATTAACCATAGCAAGAGCTCTTGTTGGGAATCCTAAAATTTTAATACTTGATGATAGTTCTTCTGCCCTAGATTTTGCAACTGACGCTAAGTTAAGACAAGCGATATCTAAAAATATGAGTAACACAACATTATTTATTGTTAGTCAAAGAACAAATTCAATAAAAAATGCCGATATTATTATTGTTTTAGATGCGGGTAAAGTTGTTGGAGTTGGTAAACATGCTGACCTTCTTGCTAATTGTGAAGTTTATAACCAAATACATAACTCTCAAAATAAAAAGGGGGGAATGTAATGGCTAAAAGAATGTCTTTAAAAGAAATTGAAGAACGAAAGGCAAGAGAAAACAAGGCAAAATATATGTCTAGAAAGGTTAATTTTTCTACTTTTTCAAAAGTGTGGCATCATGCTAAACCTTATAGAAAATATATGTATTTGACCTTTATTTTCGATTTATTAAATTCGGTTGCAGAACTAGCAATTCCTATTTTTATGGGTTATGCTATAAACTGTGCTGTGGGGCAAGGAAATGTTGATTTCGTTGGAATTACTTACAATCTTGCCATTATGCTTTTTTTAGTTATAATTGCATCTGTGTTTAATTGGTTAGGGTCTTTAACCGTTAATGCTTTTGCTTATAAATCAAGTTATTTGTTTAGAGATTTGTTTTTTAAAAAAATAAACTCAGTTCCGTTAAATTATATAGATACTAATTCACATGGAGACCTTTTAAGCCGAATGGTTAACGATATTAGCCTTGTGTGTGATGGGTTTTTAGCATCTATTGCGTCGGTTATTTCGGGACTTATGACCATTATTGGAACCATTGTTGCAATGTATATTTTAAATGTGAAAATGGCAACAATTATTTTAGTTTTAACTCCTATGAGTATATTTATTGCTTGGTATATAGTTAAAAAGAGCAAAAGATATTTTAAAATGGAAGTTCAAACACAAGGGGATTTATCTGGTTATCTTGAAGAATATATCGGCGGAGCAAGAGTTGTTCAAGCATTTAATCGAGAAGACAAAAGTCTTGAAGATTTTAAAGTTATTAACCAACGATATTATAAAATAGGCGAAAAAAGCCAATTTTATGGAAATTTAACCAATCCTGCTACTAGATTTATTAATGGCATTGTTTATGGAATTGTTGGACTTGTTGGGGCTCTGTTAGTTTTAAATGGTGAACCAGCGTTCACTGTGGGCACTATTTCTAGTTTTTTAAGTTATGCCAATTCTTTTGGAAGGCCATTTAATGAAATAAGCAGTGAAATAAGCGATATTCAAACGGCATTTGCTGCTGCTGCACGAGTATTTAGTGTGTTAGACGAACAAGATGAACCAAGTGATGCAAACTTACCTGATCTTTTAGATTGTGATGGTTCGGTTGATATTAGTGGTGTTTATTTTAGTTATATACCTAAGGTAAAACTTATAGAAAATTTTAATGTAAATGTTAAACCAGGGCAAAAAATAGCAATAGTTGGGCCAACAGGTTGTGGGAAAACCACCATGATAAACTTACTTATGCGATTTTATGATGTTAATGCGGGCACTATTGCCGTTTCTGGACATGACATAAGTAAAATTACTCGGGCAAGTTTAAGAAGTAAATATGGCATGGTTTTGCAGGAAACTTGGCTGTTTGAAGATACTATTAAAAATAATATTGCTTATGGAAACCCAAATGCTCCAATGGAAGAAATAATTGAAGCAGCAAAATTAGCAGGTGTTCATGAATTTATAGAAAAATTAGAAAATGGTTATGACACAATGGTTGTTGAAGGCGGGGCGAATTTAAGCCAAGGAGAAAAGCAATTACTTTGCATTGCAAGAATAATGCTAACAAAACCACCAATGTTAATTTTAGATGAGGCAACAAGCAATATCGATACTAGAACTGAATTAAACATTCAAAAAGCATTTGATACAATTATGAAAGGAAGAACAAGTTTTGTTATAGCCCATAGACTTTCGACAATAACAAATGCCGATTTGATTTTAGTTATGAACAAGGGCAATGTTATAGAACAAGGGACTCATAAAGAACTATTGGAAAAGAAAGGCTTTTATTATAACCTTTACAATTCTCAATATGTGTCAGGTGAACAAATATAAAAAACCACCAATTTGGTGGTTTTTATTGTAATCATTCAAATAACTTTAACATTCCAAGAATAATAAAAAGTATTCCTGAAATCCAAGATAAATCAAGATTTGCTTTTTTAGATAAATAAAAAGATAACTTATTGCCAATGTAAACGGCAATAAAAGTAAAAATTAAATAAAATAAAAGCACTATAAAAAAGTTACCCATGCTAAATCCTGAAAGCAAAGCAGTGAAAAAAGCATCTAAATTAACTGGAATAGCACAGAATGCTAAATATTTTAGCCCTAAAAAAGGAGTTTTGGCTAATGGATTAATGTTTTCATGTTCATTCTTTAAATTTGTCTTATTGGTGCTTTTTTGTGCGTTTTTTGAATTTTTTATTTTTATTTTAACAATAAAAGAAATTAAATAATAAAGACCTAATAACAAAAGCACTATACCATTAATTAGATAACATATTTTTTCTGGGATGATTTGTGATATAAGCTTAGATAATGCAAGTGGAAAAGCAAAGATAAATGCTGAAATAAGGGTAAAAAATAGTCCTTTTATAATGCTAAGATAAACATTATTAAAACCAAGTGACAGGCCGAAACTAAAAACATCAAGACTTACAGCAAGCAAAATTAAAATTGTATGTGTCATAATTCCATTTTATGATAAATTTTAATATTTGGCACAGCCATTTTTAAATTGACAACAAAAAATAGAAATAATATTATTTTACTAATTAAACATAAAACCTAGAAATACTATGAATGAATTAAAACATTATCTATCTTGGTTTTAATGAAAAAATTTATAAAACATACAAGTCAAATTTTTATAAATTAATATTCTATTAGGGGAAAACTTATGATTTATGACAAAAAACAAAACACTTCTTTTGCAATAGGGGCATTTGCAACTATTGAACTTTTAAAACAGAGAATTAGCGATGTTGTGGGTGTATATTTTAGCAGTAAGTTAAAAATTAACAACATTACCGAAGAAATTTTTTCAATTTGCAAAGAACAAAAAATTCCATTGCTTGAAAGAACAAAGTTTATTGAAAAAGTAGCAGGAAAAGAAAATGTTTTTATTATTTGTGAGTTTAATAAATATAAATCGCACTTAAATAAAGGCAACCATTTAGTTTTAGTTAACCCTATGGACATGGGAAACTTAGGAACAATTATAAGAACTAGTTTAGGATTTAACATTAAAAATATTGCAATCATAAAGCCTTGTGTCGATATTTTTGACCCAAAAGTTATAAGAGCAAGCCAAGGAGCAATTTTTAGTACAAATATATGCGAATTTGAAAGCTTTAATGATTACTTTAAAGCGTTTAAAGAGCACCAATTTTATTTGTTTTGTTTAAGTGGAAATAAATATTTGCAAGAAATTGATGAAATAAAAAAACCTTATTCCTTAGTGTTTGGAAATGAGGCTACGGGTTTACCAGAAAACATATTATCTTACGGAGAAAAAATTAAAATTAAACAAAGTAAAGAAATAGATTCTTTTAATCTTGCAGTTTCAGTTGCAATGGCGCTTTATGAATTTAGCAAATAGTTAATTAGTAAACTTTAAAACATTAATAATTGTTACGCAAAAAGTAGAAAACATTTTAAATGAATTTTTAGTGATGAATTTATGTAAAACAAAAATTTGTAAATTTTCTTTTTAAAAAGTGAAGCAATTAACAAAACAACAGTTAACTTGCTTCACTTTTATTGCCTATAGTTGTAAGGCAAGTGGCAAATTATTAAGGCCTATAAATTTGCGACAAATCTAGAATAACATGCATTTTTAATTTTTAATCTTTTTTGTGACACAAGTAAATTAAATAATTAAAAATTTAATTATTAACACACTATAATTAAATTAGAAAACTGCAAATATTATTTTTAAAATGCAAAAAACTTAAAAAATATACCCATTTTTTACAATATGTTATAAAAACTCTATAATTAAAATTTTAATATCAATTTTTATCATCACTAAAATTTTTATACAAAAAAGCTTTACAAATGTAAGACTTTAATAAATGTAAATTAATTTAGTTTATCTAATAGCATATAAATTCTTTGTAAATCATCATCATTATAATAATCAATAAATATTCTGCCTCTATGATCGTTTCCTAAAATTGAAACTTTAGTTGAAAATAGCTTTTCCATTTTTTTAGCAAAATCTTTAAGCTCTAAACTTTGTGGCTCGGCTTGTTTTTTGCCAGTTTTTCCCTTGCTTAGTTGTTTAATAAATTTTTCAAGTTCACGAACCGATATTTTATTATCGCATGCCTTTGTTGCAAGTTCAATTTGCATTTGTGGGTCTTCTAATGTAACCAGGCAACGAGCATGCCCTGCACTTAATTTGCCATTTTCAATCATAGCAATTACTTCGGGGCATAATGTTAAAAGTCTTAATGTATTTGCTACTGCTGGCCTAGATTTACCAATTCTATCTGCCACTGTTTCTTGGGTAACATCAAATTCTTCAATAAGCCTTTTTATTGCCCTTGCACTTTCAATTGGATTAAGGTCTTCTCTTTGTAAATTTTCAATAATCGAAATTTCACTAATTTGTCTTGATGTATAATCTTTTATTATGCATGGTATGGTTTTGAGCCCTGCAAGTTGGCTTGCTCGCCACCTTCTTTCTCCTGCAATAATTGTGTATCTATCGCCATTTTTGCAAACAATTATTGGTTGAATAACTCCATGTGTTTTAATACTTTGTGCAAGTTCTTTTAATGCCTTTTCATCAAAGTTTTTTCTTGGTTGGTTAGGGTTTCTATCTATTAAACCTATTGGAACTTCTTCTGCACCTTTATTAACTTCTTTTTCAACAATTTTTTCCACAACCTTTTCAACTACTTTTGGCTCTTCGGTTTTCTTTGAATTAGTTTCTTCTGTTAAATTGTCAAAATCTTGATAATCTCCAAATAATGCATCTAGCCCTCTTCCTAGCCCTCTTTTATTTATCATAAATAACCTCCTTAATAATATAAAAATAAGAATTGTAAAAAAGTTTAAAATTTATGCACTTTTTTACATTTTATCATTAAATTTTGCATCAAATAAAATTATTTAATTTTTTTATAACTTTCACCGCGTCTTTCAAAAAACTCTTCTGTAAGTGCTAAATAGGCTTTTGCACCAGCACAATGTTTGTCATATAAATAAATTGGCATTCCAAAACTAGGTGCTTCAGCCAGCCTTATATTTTTTGGTATTGAAGTTTCATAAACTTTATTCTTAAAAAATTTAACAATGTCTTGGCCAACAAGTTTACCTAAATTGCTTCGGCTATCTCTCATTGTTAATGCAACACCTTCAATTTTAATGTTAGGATTTAAATTTTTCTTTTTTACCATCATTATACTGTTCATTAGTTGTGTTAAGCCTTCAAGTGCAAAAAACTCGCATTGAATAGGAATTAACAAACTATCAGCTGCTGTAAACGCATTAATTGTTAAAAGGCCTAATGATGGTGGGCAATCAATAGTTATATAATCATAACTATTTTTTATTTTACTTAATATTTCTTTTAAAACAAATTCCTTTTTTTCAATGTAAGCCATTTCAACTTCAAGTGCAGCTAGGTCTAAACTTGCAGGAATTATGTCTAAATTTTCGATTGCAGTTTTACAAATTGCAGATTCTACTTCAATTTCGCCAGTGATAACTTTATAAATTGAATTAGTATCTCTGCTTTTTTTGATGCCAAAACCTGTTGTTGCGTTTCCCTGATGGTCGATATCTAAAAGCAAAACTTTTTTGCCCATTAACGCCATATAGGTAGACATATTAACACAAGTTGTGGTTTTCCCAACTCCACCTTTTTGATTAGTAAATGCTATAATAGTCCCCATATATTTCTCCTTATTGTTATTATATATTAATTATAAACAATTTAATAAAAAAAGAAAAGCAAATTAAACCTAAATTTACATTTTTTGTAAATTATTTAAAAATTTATATTAACAGTGTAAAAATGCTATTATTTTAATTAAAAGTATAAATCGTTATATTTGTTTTATCAATAATTTGTAATCTTATATACTGCTATGATTTTAATTTATATTTTCTTTTTTTATATTGTATTTTCAACATATTAAGTATTTATTTTAGTTTGATATTTTAATAATATTAAGATTATGTTTTATTTAATTTTCTTATTTGCAATTTTATTAATTACATTGTTTCATGTGAAACAATAATAATATAATTGCAATTTTAATGATAATTCAAGTAATATTTATAATAAAGATTTTTGTTTCATGTGAAATACTAAAAAAATGTTATATTTTGTATATGTTTTATATCATTTAAAAAATTTATAATGTTTCATGTGAAACAATAATTTATTAACATTAAAAATTTTAAAAAATGTAGTGTGTGATTTGGTTTAAATGTTTCATGTGAAACATAAATATTAATCTCATGTAATTATAGTTTATAACTATTTTATAAAATATATTAATTATGTTTCATGTAAAACACGAATAAAATGTTATATTATAGTTTGTGTTTTATATCAAATAAAAAATTCATAATGTTTCATGTGAACCATTTAATATTATTCTAATATATTAGAAATTATATTGAGTTGATAAAATTACTATATTTAACCTATTAATTAGTTAAATAAAATGATATTTATATTATTATTACTTAAAACATTCAATTTAATAATAAAATTTATGAAAAAGTTTCAAAATAACGGTAAATAAGTATTATAAATTATAATTATAGTATTATCTTGTTTCCATACTATAACAAATGTTTCATGTGAAACATTTGTTAACAATAATTAATAAAAAATATAAAAAATGTTGAATTATATAATCTTACTATATGAATTTATAGATTTTAATAAATTTATTAATTATGGAAAATTATGCTTATATTTAATTAGTAAAATACAAAATTAATATATTATAAGATAATCTTAATTATTTTAATATTATTTACTATATTGTTTAATAATTTAAAATTAAATATATTAATTTTTTAGAATGTATTATATTTGTTATTAATATTAAATTAGATATAATATTTAAGATTAATTGATAATATTATAAAAGTTAAATATGATAAAATATAAAACTTATTATTAGATTAATTGATTAGTTATTAATTATATTTTTTAAAGATATTTATTAAATAAGTTATAATAATTTTTGTTATCAAAAATAATTTAAAATAATTAAAGTTAATAAATAATTTTTATTAATAAGATAAGTTATTAACAAAAGTTAATAATTGTTTATTTTTTATAGTTATAATTATTAACAAAAATTTTTAAATAATAAAAAATTTGTGTTTCATGTGAAACATTTTAAGTTTGAATAATATCCATATTCATAAATGCAATGCGTGTATATAAAATATAGTACATAATTTAATTATAAAAAATATATTTTTTATTTTTTAATAATTTATTATATAAAATTTTAAAATGCGCAAAAAAATATCTTAATTATTATAATTAAAAGTTATAAAAAAATAACTAATTAAATATGAACAAACATTCGCATATTTATTATTAAAAAATTAATTAGTTATTATAATTTTAAATATTTAAGTAATTATTAAAATATTGTTAACAAAGTATTAAAATTCAAATATTTTTGAATAAACAATTGAACTTGCGAAAATGCCCAATCCCCTATTTTAGAGGCATAAATGGCAGAATAAATTGGCTCTAATAGACCAGTTGGACTAAATAGGTTTAAAATAGCCAATAAAACGCAAATAATTATTGTACCGTGTATAAAACCATATATTGCACCTAAAACTCTGTCGGTTGCTTTTATAACTGGTATTTGTTTAGATTTTTGTGTTATCTTATTTAATATTAACAAAATAATTAAGATTAATAGAAAACTTATTGTAAATGAAATTAAAGTGCTCCAAAAATTTGAATATGCATTAGATAATATATTATTTAATGTAATATTTTCTTTATTTGCAATTTGTTCAGGTGAAATTTTTAAAAACCAATTTGTTGTGGTTTTAGTTATATTTGGTAATTCACTTTCATTTATAGTTGTTTTTATATGTGTATTAAGAGTTTGAGCATCTAGATTTACAAGATTAGTGTTAAACCCAGGCATTGAATCCATACGCATTGAATAGGCAGATTTAATAGAATTTGTTATTCCTATTTTATTTACTAACATGTTTATAGGGCTAGTTAATAGTATTGCTAAAAAAATTAACACTAAACCTTTAAAAAGAGAAAGAAAAGAAGACATAAAACCTTTACATATGCCTATGATTATAAAAATTAATAATATGCTAATAATTATTATATCAATGAAGTTCATTCTAATTTAATTATAGCCAATTTAAAGAAAAAGTCAAAGTTTAGTAATAAAATACTTTAATTAATTAATATTTGCTAAAAAAGTTCATATAAAATGTAAAAAATATAAAAATTTTAATACTTTTTTGCAAATTAGTTAAAATATTAACTACAAACTTGAAATAATTATATATTTAAAAAGATTACTTAAAAATTTTTGTAGATTGCGTTAAATTATTAAAAACTTATTATAAATATAGTTGTAATATGTAAAAAAGTGCATAATTTATTTTAAATTTTGCAAAAAGGTGGTTAAAATGTTTCAAAATTTAAGCGATTTAGTATTAAAAAATAAAATAAATAAGATATTATGTGAAATTGAATTAAGCCGTGATATTGTTTTTATGTGTATTGGTAATAGTAAAATTTATTTTGATGCATTTGGTGCGGACATTTATAATAAAATAAAATGGAAACAAAATTTATTAAATATAAATTTAACAAATAATAACAATGTTTTAAATGGTCTTAGTGATAGATTTACTAATGAAAATAAGATAATAGATAAATTTGCTAAAAATGAAGTTATTAATGAAAACAAAACAACTGATATTAAACTTTATAAAAGAAAAAATTTTAAAAGAAACTTTTATTTTGTTAAAGTTGATGAAGGCAAAAATTATGAAAAAATTTTGCATGCACAGAATTTAATTAGAAAAACATTTAACAAACCTTATATTATTGTGATTGACACCTGTGTTTGTAATTATGTTGCGCTAGGGACAATTATAGTTAAGAATAAAGGTATTATTCCTAAAAGTGGAGTGGATAGTTCTATTTTAAAAAAATATGCTAATTTTGTTGTGGGAGATGCAAGCATTACTTGTTGTTTAATTAAAAAGGAAAAACAAATTAATGATGAAGGTGAAAGTAAGAAATCTCATTTATTACAAATTAGAAGAGTTGGTATTTTTGGTAAAATTATTAAAAGTTCTTTGAAAAAAGAAAATTTAAAAGTTGCTAATGCATGGGTTGAAAATATTAGTGCTAAAAGAGTGTGCGATTTATTAACTTCGTTTTAAACACAAGTTATTAACAAAATTTGATAATTTGTTAATAACTTTGTAATTTTTTTAACAATTTTATTTATATTTTACAATTTGCTAAATTTTTAGTATACATTTTTTTTAATATTATAAAAGCAAATTTATATAAAAATATTTTTGTTTCATTAAATTTTATTTAAGTGTTTTTGATATTTTTAAGATTGTTCATTTGTTTTAATTTATTGTGCAATGAGACATGTTATTTTTTTATATTTTCTTTATGCCCTTATGATAATTTAATTTTTAATAAATGTTTTAGTTAAGCATTGTTTTAAGATGGGTGAAATTTTATGAAGTGGACACGATTGTATTTTTTGCGGGTTAGAATGATTTTGATTTTTATGTAATTTATTTAGGCATTATTAAAAATTAGAGTTTGTGTTTTGATAATAAAGACATTAAATTTTTAAGATAGCAAAACTTAACTCCTAAAAAATTTTTTACACGCAAAGCATTTTCTTTTAATTATAATAATATTTTATTTGTGTATTCTTTTAAATTATGTTATCATTTCATTGCTAAATATTTGTAAACTTTGCTAAGAAAATTTTAATTTTTTATTTAATAGCGTTTTTAAACGCACTAAAATTTTACGAATATTGGCGATTATGAAATTATTGCTTTTTTGTTGGATACAATAAGAAAGATTAGGAGGCAAAAATTGGAGCAGAAAAAAGAGGTTAATTCATCTTCAAATAAAGGGTGGACTAAGGTTATTATTAGTTCCATCTTTTTAATTTTAATTTTGGTGCTAATATTCTATGTGTTTAGTGGTTCGGGTTCAGGCAAACGCATTGAATATAGTCAGTTCCAAAATGATTTGAGTAATGGATATGTGAAACAAATTGAATTTGGGGCTAATAAAGTTGAATTGGTTTATTTTGATGGAAGCAAATATTGGTTCTATAATCGTTCATCTTTTGAAGTTAGTGCACTAGAACTTGTTGAACAATTTAATGCAGATGTTGAAGCAGGGGCTAGTGGAACTGAAACTTTTAAAAAGGTTACTATTGTGCCTGGTAGCACTACAACTTTTTCGATATTAAACTTGCTTTACCCTATTTTGTTGCTTATTGCAACGGGTGTTCTTATTTACTTTATTTTTAGAAAAATGGGAAGCATTAACAACAAGAGTTTTGATTTTGTTAAAAACCGTGCAAGAATCATTCCATCTAACACGAAGTTTGAAAATGTTGCAGGTGTGGACGAAGAAAAAGAAGAGCTTAAAGAAATCATTGAATTTTTAAGAAATCCTAAAAAATATATAGACATTGGGGCAAGAATTCCAAAAGGTGTGCTTTTGGTAGGACCTCCGGGAACTGGTAAAACCTTACTTGCAAAAGCAATAGCAGGCGAAGCCGAAGTGCCATTTTTCAGTATAAGTGGTAGTGACTTTATGGAATTGTTTGTTGGTGTTGGAGCAAGTAGGGTAAGAGATTTGTTTGAAAATGCTAAAAAAGCCAAACCTTGCATTGTGTTTATTGATGAAATTGACGCTGTTGGGCGTCAGCGTGGTGCTGGTATGGGTGGTGGCAATGATGAAAGAGAGCAAACTTTAAACCAACTTTTAGTTCAAATGGATGGATTTGAAGAAAATGAGGGCATTATTGTTATTGCTGCAACAAATAGAGCGGACATTTTAGACCCTGCACTTTTACGACCTGGTAGGTTTGATAGGCAAATTTATGTTCATGCACCTGATGTGAGAGGCAGAGAAGAAATTTTGAAAGTGCATTCAAAAAATAAACCACTTGCAAGTGATGTAGATTTAAAAGTGGTGGCAAGAATTACAAGTGGTTTTACTGGTGCAGACCTTGAAAATCTTTTAAATGAATCGGCCATTTTAGCAGCAAGGGAAAATAGAACACAGATTTCTATGCAAGATATAAATAATGGAATTGTGAAAGTTACAATGGGACCACAAAAACGCAGTAGAATTGTTAGTGAAAGAGACCGAAGAATAACTGCTGTGCATGAAAGTGGGCATGCAATTATTGAAAGACTTGTTGAAAACAATAATCCTGTGCATGAAGTTAGTATTGTTCCAAGAGGTGGAGCAGGTGGATATACGCTTTCAAGGCCAGATAATGATGATGAATATATGAGTAAACGAAAACTTATAGACACCATTACTATGTTTTTGGGTGGCAGAACTGCCGAAAAATTATTTTTAGACGACATTACAACGGGTGCTTCTAATGATATTGAACGCGCAACCGACCTTGCAAGAAAAATGGTTACGCTTTGGGGAATGAGTGAAAATATTGGTAATGTTAGCATGGGTTCTTCAACTTCGCTATTTTTAGGGAGAGATTATCAGGAACGAGTTAATTACAGCGAAAAAGAAGCCGCAAATATTGATGCCGAAATTAAAAAGATTATGGACACTTGCACTAAAAAAGCAGAAGAAATTTTGGCGAAAAATAAAAATGTGCTTTTAACGATGGTTGATGTGTTACTTGAAAAAGAAACAATTTATAGTGACGAAGTGAACATGATTATAGGTGGGGCTAGCAAAGAAGAAGTTTGCGAGTTTATTGATAATAAAAATAAAACGGAAAAAGATAATAAAGATAATAATTTAGAAGAGAAAGAAGATATTAAAAAAACAGAAAGTGAAGTGGATAAACTTTTAAAAACGGCTCAAATCCGTTCTAAAAAATTAGAACAAAATAACATTAAAATTGACGATAATGATAAAACTGACATTAGAAAAACTAAACAGTTGCAAGAAAATAAAGAAGACAAAAATGAGATTATTGAAGTTGAAAATAAGCAAAATAACGAAGATGAAAAATCTTCAAAAATTGAAAGCGAACAACCTAAAAAATCTAAACGCGGAAGACCACCAAAAAATAAAACTTAATATAAATGAATTTGCATTAATTTAAAAGATTATTAAATGATTTAAGTTAAGCAAAATAAGAGCACAACAAATAAACAAAGTCACAATGTTTTGTGGCTTTGTTTTTTACTTATTTTGCCATTAATTTATGGAATTATGAGGTTATTAATGTTGACAAGTTTTTGTTATTAAGTTAAAATGTGTTTAGGTGAAATTTTATGACATATAAAAAATTTGGGATTGTGGCAATAGTTATTTCTGCACTTATAGTGATAAGTTGTATTGTGCTTTGTTTTATTGAAACAAATAACGAACCATTAAGGTTTACTAGTGCCCCTAAAACCATTTATTTATATAATCATGGAACGCAGGCAACTGCCGTGACCGAGGAAGACAATAGCGAAAAGTTTAATCGAATTTTTGCTAATGTGAAAGATATGACATCTATTAGTATTTTTACTCGCTTCGCACAGGGTGGTAAAATTGATGAATTGCCTAGTCAAGATGTAGATTGTGAAATTGGTTATTATTCAAATGCTTTAAAGCAAGAAAATTTATGTATTGAATTGGTGTTCGACCAAGTGCAACAACAACTTATTCAAATTGATGGGAATGAAAAGGTTGTTGAATATTACAGCATGTTATTTGTTGTAAATGAAGGCGGTGCTCATGTTGTTGCGGTTTATTTGAATCAAAACACTTCTAATAGAGTTTACACTGATTTGCCAATGCTTGTTCGGGTAGACACCACTAATTTATATAATGCTTGTTTGTTTTAATTAAAAAACCCCTTAAAAGTTAAGGGGTTTTTTATACAAATTACTTATTAGAATTTGTTTTTCTGCTTCCGCAAGATGATTTTGCACTACTAGAACAATCGCTAGTTGCTTTTGTGCTGTTTGAGTTGCAAGCTTTTGCGGTTTTTTGTTTCTTTTCGTTATTCTTTCGCATTTTGTTTTCTCCTTTTAAGATTTTCTAAAATTAGTATGTGTTGATTATTTTAAAATATTCATTCAAATTGTTTACATTGCAAAAGTGAATATTAACACCCCAAATGATAGGGCAAAAAGGTAAATTGAAAACCAAATCCATTTGCCTTTTCTTGCTAATTTCATCATGAATTTTAATGAAAGAAGAGAAGAAATAAATGCGGAAAGAGAACCAACAAGACAAGCAATAAAGTCGATTGGGGGTGCACTAAACCCACTGCTTACAACTTCAAGCACCATGCTTGCAATTATAACTGGAATTGATAAAAGAAAAGAAAATTTTAATGCGTTTGTGCGTGAAAGACCAGAAAGAACACCTGTGCAAATTGTGGTTCCGCTTCTGGTTATTCCTGGAAGAACCGTAAATCCTTGGCTTATGCCAATCATTAGTGCTTGTTTATATGAAATAGCCTCTAAATTTGGCGCATTTAAACTTTGTGGCTGATTTTTAGTTGCGGTGTAAGTTACTAATAAAAGGGTGGCACTAATTAAAAATCCAAAACCTAAAAAGGTGAGTTTAAATAATTCACTTGCTAAAAATTTTATTGCAAGGGCAATAATTATAGTTGGTAGCATTGCCACAAAAAGAAGTCGCATTTTTTTGCCGAAGGGGTGTTTTATTAAGTCTGCAATTTCGTCTATAAACACCACAATAACTGAAAGCAAAGTTGCTAAATGTAAAAGAACATTAAAAAAATTATTACCTTCGGTTATACCTAATAATCCTTCTGCAAGAGTTAAATGCCCGCTTGAAGAAATAGGCAAGAACTCGGTTAAACCTTGAATTAAACCCAAAACTAATGCAACCCAAACAGACATAAAATAATCTCCTTGTTAAAGGTTATGCAAATAAAGCTCTTTTCTTTACAAATTTTAAAAATTAGTATATAATTAAAAAACTTAAAGGAGAAATTTATGGAACTTGGAGTTGTTGGGCTTCCTAATGTGGGTAAAAGCACACTTTTTAATGCAATAACAAAGGCAGGTGCAGAAAGTGCAAACTATCCGTTTTGCACAATTGAACCAAATGTTGGGGTGGTTGCAGTGCCAGATGAAAGGCTTGACGCATTGGCTAAGTTATATAATACGCAAAAGGTAACACCTGCAATGCTAAAATTTGTGGATATAGCAGGGTTAGTTCGTGGGGCAAGCAAGGGTGAAGGCTTAGGCAACAGATTTTTAGCATCAATTAGGGAATGTGAAGCAATTGTGCATGTTGTTCGTTGTTTTCAAGATGCCAATATTACACATGTTGATGGAACCATTGACCCTATTAGAGATATTGAAACGATTAATTTAGAACTTGCACTTGCTGACCTTGAAAGTGTGCAAAATAAATTAGATAAGGCATTAAAAAGAGCTAAACAAGGAGATAAACAGGCACAGTTTGAAACGAAAATTCTTGAAAAACTTGCTAATTGTTTAAATGAAGGGAAACCTGCAAAAGTGCTTAGTTTTAATGATGAAGAAAAAGAATATGTTAATTCATTGTTTTTAATTACCACTAAACCTGTGATATATGCTTGTAACATAAGTGAATCAGATTTAACTAAAAGTGAAGATGAAATTTTAAATGTGCGTTTGGTTAAAGACTACGCAAAAAAAGAGGGCAGTGAAGTGCTTGTTATAAGCGCTAAGGTGGAACAAGAATTAACTGAACTTAATGACGAAGAAAGACAATTATTTTTGCAAGATTTAGGGCTTAGTGAAAGTGGACTTAATAGAATTATTAAATTAGGTTATAAAATTTTGGGGCAGATTAGTTTTTTAACAGCAGGTGAAAAAGAAGTGCGGGCATGGACAATAACAAAGGGCACAAAAGCTCCCCAAGCAGCAGGAAAAATTCACACAGATTTTGAAAAGGGATTTATTAAAGCAGAGGTATGCCCTTATGAAACGCTTATTGAATGTGGCGGATATAATGGTGCTAAAGAAAAGGGCAAAGTGAGAGTTGAAGGCAAAGACTATGTTGTTTGCGATGGAGATGTGATATTATTTAGATTTAATGTTTAGTTATTTATTTTAAAAGTTGGGAGTTTTTTATTGGATGAAGTCTTCCATCTTTTTTTATTGTAAATTTCTTAGTGCTTATTGTAGCGGGTTCGTAATCTGTTGCAATTATAATTGTGTGGTTTTTAGATAACAGCAATAAATGGTCGTTTAGTTTATTAAGTTCTTTTGGCGAAAGTGCGGTGGGGATATCTTGAAATAAAAGAATTTCTGCCTTTGTTAAAAGGGCTCTTGCTAAACTTAATTCGTATAAAAGAAAATTATTTAAAGCTATTTCACTTATTTGTGTGTTTACGCCTTGTGGCAATTCAACCACTTGTTCATAAATTTTTAGTTGCTTTAAAGCAATGTAAATTTGATTTCGGCTAGCATTAGCAATTTTTAAGTTTTCATAAATGGTGTTTTGAAAGAAAAAAGGTTCACTTTTTATTGTTGTTAGATTATGAATGTAAATTTGTTTTGAAAAGTCGTAAATATTAATGCTATCTAGGGTGATTGTGCCGATTGTTGGTTTTTCTATTCTTCTTAAAAGATTACAAAAAGCAATTTTACTTGTTTCATTGTCAAATATGAAATTGGCAATTTCGCCTTTGTTTAAACCAAATGAAAGATGAGAAAGAATGGCAATGCTTCCTTTATGTAAACTTACATTGGTAAAAATTAAGTCACCTAATAAATTATTGCTAATATTGTTTCCAAAAACTATTAGGTCGGGAGCAGAAAGAGAAAGAAGAGTGGAAATTCGATTTGCACTTCCTTTTGCAAGCCTGCTTTTATGCCATATTAGATAGCAATTCATAGTTCTTTCAAGTGCTTCATTTAAGTAAGGCAAACACAAAAGGAAAAGAGTGAGGGTTAAAAAATCTAACCTTAAAAGATTTATCATGTAAAGCGTGGTTAATGCCACAAGTATATTCCAAATAAAATAAAGCCAAAGTTCTCTTGCATTTTTAAGATGATTTGCCTTGCTGGTGGTTTTAACTAAAATTTCACTTTTAGATAAATAAGATTTAGAAAGTTCGCCTTCTAAATTAAGGTCGTGGGCAAAATCTTTACCATCTATTATGTCTGCAAGCATGCTAGTTTTATCATCTCGGGTTGATTGTTCATTTCTGGTGGCACGCTCTTCAAAAAAAGCTATTAAATTATATAGTAAAAGACAAAAAAGACTTATACCTAAAACAATTAAACCTAAAATCATGTTTGACACAAAAAGCAAACACAGAATAAATATTAATTGAGCAAGAAATCCAAAAGTGGCACTAAGTTCAGCACTAAATGTTGTTAGTGCAGTTAAATTATGGTTCATTATTGTTATAATTTTTTGTTTTGCAAGAGTGGGCGTAGTGGTGCTGGTTAAAATTTTATTAAGGCCAAGGCTTTCGCAATTATAACTTATGTATTTACTTTGAATTAAAGCAAGCCGTGAATTTATGCTTGCAAAAAGACAATAAAAAAACACAAGCACCACAACAATAATAACATTTGTTTTTGCCCCTTTATAATCTATAACAGAAATGCATGAAATAATTTTTGCACTTGGAAGAGCAACACTTACAAATGCCATTTTTTCTAAAATACTTATTATTATTTGCCAAACAAAAAGTCCCGTTTTGGGTTTTGCCACTTTCCACCAAGTTTTAATGTTTGAAACAATCATAAAGCTCCAATAAAAAAGATATAATTTTATAACAATATTGGTAAAATCCTAGACAAAGTTAAAGTTCAATGATATACTAATATCTGTATTATTATAATTATTAATAATAATAAAGATTTTAAACTATAAAAAATTAAAGATTATTGCCTTAATAAAAAAGAGGGATTATGAAAAAATTTTTAAAATATATTATTACACTTGTAATAGTGTTCATGGTTTCAATGGCAACAACAGTGAAACTTCTTTCTCCTAATATGGGTGAAATTAATAATGTGTCGCAAATTGCAGATGGTAGCGGGAGTAGCCCTGCCATGGAAAAACTGCTTAAATATTTTCAATCTTTAAATTCATTTGAAGTTTGGGGTGAAATAAACTTAAATACTAATGAGAATAATTTAAAAGAAGATAAGGTTTATAAAACCAGTGAAACAGCAGAAGAAAATGAAGAAAATGCCAATAAAATTATCTATGTTATTAGTGCAGACATTAGAAGCCTTGAAAATGCTAAGATTGATGCACAAATAGAATATTACAATAATGTTAGTGACTGTATTAAAATAGAAATAATTTTCGATGGGAATGTGCTATATGTAAATGCACAGGACAAAAAGGTAAAAGTTGAAAATGCAACCATTAAAGAAGTTTTAGGGCTAGTGCTATCTAATCTTAGTTTAGATGGTGGGTTAGATTCGCTTTTAGAAAAGTTTGACATTTCAAAAATTATGCTTGCTTTAGGGCAAATGGAAGAAACTCAAAATGACGATTCAACAATAACTAGCACTTTAAAGTTAGAAAATATTGCAACGGTTGATATTATAACCGACAATAATTATGACCTTAAAAGTTTAAATATTTACGATTGTAATTTAATAAAAGCACCTTTTTCTATGAATGTGAACATTGAAAAGAAAGATGAATGTCAATTACAAATACCAGAAGATAATGAAGAATATTTAAACATAACAACACTTACATCTAGCATTAAAAATACTCTTGCACTTAAAAGTTACACAATTTTACCTACACTAGAAGTAAACCTTAGTGATGGAAAAGTGCTTATTTTAGATTTGGGTTTTGCAAGAGCAAAAGATGGGCAATATTCTATTGTAATTAATTTAAACATAAATAAATTAAATGCCAAATTTATTGTTTTAGGTAATGATGTTTATGCTGAAATTAATTCAGTAAAATTAAAAATAAATGTTTGTAAACTTAAAGATTTAATAGATGAATTTTTAGGTGATAATAAAAACGAACAAACTGATAAAATAGTAAATAAACTTGAAGACATTGCGACACAAAATAAACCAGAAATTGAAAATAAAATACAAGAATTAAAACAAACTCTTGAAAATATAACAATAACCGAATGGTTAAAAAGTGTTACAAACTTCAATTTAAATTCAAATAAAATAACTGCACAAATAGATTTTTCTAAAATTGAACTATTAAACTTTAATGCTGTTATTAATTTTGAATTGCTTACTAATAGTGAAAAACAATTAATAGAAAATGTTAAACTTGATGTTAATGATTTAAGTGGTGCTAACTTAAAGTTTAATTTAAGTATTAGTGATGAAACTTACTTAGAGCAAGTGGAAGAAGAGAATTATTTAAGTTTACCATTATTAGAAGACAGCATTAGAAATACACTTTCTTTACAAGAATTAACATTAAATAGCGATTTTGATATTGAGTTTAATAATGGTAAAGTTTTAAATGTTCAACTTAAAGTAGTAAAATATGC
>CABUZJ010000008.1 GCA_902496015.1 uncultured Eubacteriales bacterium | reverse complement strand
ATATAATAATTTATATATTATATTTGTATTTGTAAAGTATATACTTTCAAAAGAAATTAATAATAAAGAAAAGTTTTCTTTTGTAATTAATAGTTTAAAGACATCAGTTTTGATGTCTTTTTTCTTTTGTGATAAAATATTTTTTTAGATTTTTCAAAAAAATGTATTTACTGCCTAAATTTTTTTTAAAAAAATGTCCTTATATAATAGAGGTATAAAAATTTTTGAAACTATTTTTTATAAAACCATAAATTTATACCTGACAAATTTAAAAAACATGTCCTTATATATAATAGTGGGATATCAAAAATTGAAATTCACTTTTAAGTTAAAAAACCTTTATTTTAGGGGCTTTTAGGCACAAAAGTGTATTACGATTTGTATATAAGTGAGGGGATATAAATCAAAAATATTTAAACTTTTTTGGAAAAAATTGTTCAAATATACTACACGAATCGAAAAAATGTGTCCTTAATAATATAGAGGGAGATAAAATAAATTTTAAAAAAATTTTTATAAAAATAGCAAAAACAACCCCACAATTTGAAAAAACGTGTCCTTAATAATATAGAGAGACAAAAATATTTTTAAGAATTTTTGCTAAATACAGTAAAAACCCACGATACTTTTTAAAAAACATGTACTTAATAATATAGGAGAGGGAGTAAATTATTTTGTATAAAGTTATCAAAAAAAGTAAAGTCCATGATGGTTTATAAGAACATGTCCTTGTAAATATGAAATTAAAAAATTTATTTTTTTTGGACAAGGCTTAATTACTTTATTTTAGGGACTTTTCAAACTAAAAGAGCCTTACGATTTGTGTATAAGTGAGGGGATATAAACAAAATAAATTTTAACTTTTTTAAAAAAATCGTTAAATTATACCTGACAAATTGAAAAATAATGTAGTTAATAATATAGAGGAATAAAAAATGTTTTTAAAAATTTATCCAAAAGGCCTTAACAATTTACCATTTTTGTTGGTTATATATATGAGGGGATAAAAATATTTTTAAAACTTTTGAAAAAATGCTAAAAATGACCCCACGATTTAGAAAAATATGTAGTTAATAATATAGAAGGAATAAACATCTTTGCAAATTGCAATGGTGTTTTTTTCTTATACATATTTTCCCGCAGGTTCAAATGGTGAGCCAGCGACCTTGCTAAAATATATTTTAAAAAATTGAAAAACTTTTCCCGCATGGACAAATGGTGTCCATGCGACAATTGTAAAATCAATTTAAAAGGAGGTGTGAAATGTAAAATTAAACTTAAAACTTTAAGAAAATCAAATAAACAAAAGGAGAAACGATGAGAGATAGCAAAATTAAGTGCCAAAACATGCTTAGATTGCGAGAAAAGCGTTTGGTCGATAAATTACAAGAGATTTACGAAAATAGCCAATACGGGTCAATTAACGAGTTTTTAAACGCGTGTTTAAAACAAGTTGCCTTTAAAGAGATGAAAGAAGATGAAATTATATCTCGACTTGACCAAATGGAAGATGTCTTAAATGCTATTTATGAAAGGATGAAAAGATGAAAGACAATATTGTTTTATTGTGTAAGTATTACAAGCCAAAAGATAAATACAAATCTAATCAAGAAAAAGAAATTGCAAAACGAGAATTTTTAAGTTGCACAGCAAGTTATAACTATGTAAGTTATGTTGACACTGGTTCGATAGATAATACCCCTAGCGATTACACAAAGTATGTTGGCAACAATGAAAAATCTTGTGGAGCATTTGGCAAAGATGGACTTTTAACAGATGAACAAAAACGAGCATTAAGAGAACAATTAAGAAATACTAAAAGTTGCATTTGGGATATGGTAATTTCATTTAGAGAAGAATTTGGTGAAATGTATTGCAGAGATTATGAACAAGCATATAACTTTATCAAAAAAGAACTACCTAAATTTTTCACTCGTGCAGGACTGGATAAAGACAATATCATTTGGTATGCAGGACTTCACGAAAACACTGAGAATAAACATATCCACATATCATTTTTCGAGAAAGAACCAAAGTTTTATAAAAACAATAATGAACTTGTTTTTCACTCTGGTAAAATACCTAAAAATGTTTTGATAACAAGCAAAGCAATTTTTGAAAAAGCATTAACTAACAAAACAGCTGAAATAGTTAAAACAAGAAAAGATTTAACGGATAAATATGAAATGTTTTCAAATGCGATAACTCTAAGAAAAGGACTTAAAAAGCAACTCTTAAATTTGTATGATATGATGCCTAAATCTGGTCGTGTAAGTTATGATAGTGAGAATATGGAAAGTGTAAAATATTATGTTGATGTTATAACAAATAATTTGATTACAAGTAATAAAAATCTACAAAAAAGTTTTTTTAGTTTTTTATATGAACTTTGTAAATTAGACAAATGGCAAAAAGAAAATTACGGTCATATTCCAGATGAATACAATGTTGAAATTTACAAGCAAGATATTATGCGAAGATTAGGAAATAAGACAATTCAAACAGCATTAGAAATTGGTCATATAAGAGATAAGATTGAAAGTATAACAACTTATACTAAACGAGATAGATATTACAAAAAACGCCAAAGAAAAAGGCAATGGCAATATCTTTTTGATTGCCTTGAATACTATCATAATCAAGAGATTTATGAAATGGAAAATTTCAAGCAATTCTATAACAAGTTAGAGAGATATAGAAAACAAAAAGAGTATGAAATGTGATTTTTGTATGAATCGCAGGGCTCCCGAAAATACTTGCTTGCAAGAATTTTTGGGAAAGAGGAAAAGCAAATCGTTGGAGCGAAAAAATACAAAAATATTTGTGTTTTAGAGCGATTCAGATTTTGCTTTGACGATATACAGGATAAGCGGAAGAAACGTTTTGAATACAAAAAAGTAACAAAAAACCTTATAAAATAAGACTTTTTATTATGTTACATTTTTGACTCAAAATTACTTCCTTTATTTTCGAGAAATGGGATACCCATTTTCGATATTTAGTGATTAAAATCACAGTTTAAAAATGTAGAAATAGAGATTAGAAATAGAGAGGTTAATAGAAAATTTTTAATTAGAGATAGAAAGAAATTTTAGTTTGTTAGGAGGAATAAATGAACAATACAAACATTAACATAAACGACTTAATACAAAATGAAGTGAATAGAATTTCTTTGAAATATGGTAAAGATTTTTTAGACTGTGAGGACTTAATCAAAATTACAGGACTTGGTAGAGATAATGTTAGAACTTTACTTAGAAGTAAAAATTTCCCAACAACAAAAGTCGGCAAAAGACAGGTTGTAAGTGTGCTCAATTTTGTTACTTGGCTAACGATTAATAATAACAAAAACGAGGTGCAAAATGGCTAAGAATAAGGTTGTTACAAAAACAAAAAGGACCAATGGAGAGGGTAGCATTTTTCAAAGAAGAAGTGATGGCAAATGGGTAGGCAGTATAACTATTGGATATGATGAAAAAGGCAGACAAAAGAAAAAGATTATATATGGAAAAAATCAAACTGATGTTGCTAAAAAGTTAAGCGAGATTTCTGGAAGAATAAAAAATAATTCTTATGAAATTATTGAACATAAAACATTTGGTGAACTTATGAGTGAGTGGCTTTTAGTGTTTAAAAAGAGTGCTGTAACTCCACGAACTTTTGAAGGTATTATTCGTAATTTTAGATTACACGTTGAACCAATAATTGGCAATATGAAAATTTATGAAATTGATACTTATGTTGTTCAAAAAGTTATTAACAAATTAATTGATGAAGATTACAGTTTAAATGTAATTAAAAAGAACAAACACTTAATAGCACAATTTTTTGATTATGCGATAGATAACAAATGGGTACCAGAAAATCCAACACGAAAAATACTTATTAAAATTAAAGATAGAAAAATATATAGTGGACAAGAAAAATACAAAGCATTAACACCAGAAGCAAGAACGAAATTTTTGGAAGCGCTTAATAAAGATGAGGCAAATTTTTTAAAACCGATGTGTATTCTTTTGTTGTTCGCTGGGTTACGTATTGGTGAAGTATGTGCACTTCAATGGAAAAATGTAAACTTCAAAAACAAAACTTTGAAGATTGAAAGGGGTATAACTCAAATACCAAAGTTTGACAACGAAGGGAATGTATTATCTCGTGTTACAGTTGTTGGTGATACTAAAACAACTTGTAGTGTTAGAGAAATCCCAATTACAGACATTGTAGTTGATACATTGCAAACTTGGAAAGAAAAACAAACTAATAGAGAAAAGACTAATAGAAATGTAACCGCAGAATTAACTGCTCCAACATCGTATGTTTTTGCTAATGACGATGGAAGCGTTAGAACATATTCTGGTTGTAGAATGGTGTTTGATAGATTTAAGAGAAGACATAATCTTGACAAATATAATATTCATTTTCATGGACTAAGACATACATTTTCAAATATGCTTTTCGAAATGAATGAGAACCCAAAGGTTATTCAACAACTATTAGGTCATCGTGACGTAAAAACAACAATTACTGTTTATAACTCTGTTGATAACGAATATATACGAAATACGACAGAAAAGTTAAATGAAAAAATTAAACAAGAAAAACTATATGAAGACGAAAAGCGAAGGCAAGAAGAAATAAAAACTAAAAAGAACGATTTGCTTTCAAATATGACAGATGAAGAATATGATGATTTGCTTGAACAATTACTTGAAGAAAGAAAATTAAGAAAGAAAAAAGAAAAAGATTTTGAAATGTGAATTTAAATAATTATGGCACATTTAGGTGAATATATAAAAATTTAATGATATAATGCAAATAAAAAGGTTGAAGAAATTGTTTTATTTCTCCAACCTTTGCATTTTTTAAAGGGGGTATGATACAATAAATGGAGAAAGGACCTAGTACTTATGCTGAATACTGGACAAGTCCTTATAATGAAGTAAATCACTTTTATTATCATGCTTATGATATGGGATATACATATATCACGGAATATTCACAAGCTGCGATAAATTTTGCAAATTCAAAAAATGATAATAATATTTCGTTTACTGCAAAAAATGGATCAGTTTATAAATTCAACGAAGATACAAATGAATTTATGATAATATCTCGAAATGGTAAAATAGTTACTTATTATGAGCCTGATAGAGGTATTAAATATTTTTATGAACAGTTTGATAAATATGGAGATTATTGGAATTAAAGGAGAAGATATGGTTAATAAAAATAAAATAAACAAGAATGAAAATTTAAATATTCACCCATACAAATGTAAAGTATGTGGCATGGGAAATATTGAACAATCTTATGATATTTGTCAATTTTGTGGTTGGGAGGATGATTCCTTACAAAATGAGAACCCAAATTATATGGGTGGTGCTAATCATATGAGTTTAAATCAATATAACAAGTTTTGGGAAGAAAACAAAGAAGAAATTTTAAAAGCAAAAAACACTTGTTTTAAAGCTATTGATTTGGCAAGAGAATATTATAAAAAAAATATTAATAAATAAAAGAAGAAATTGTAAGTTTGATTTTAACCTATGAAATTTTAGAATGCAAGAATAATACTTATAGAGTATTATTTTTTTAAAAGGAGATTTTATGAAAGAAAGATATGAAATAGATAACAATTTGATACAAGAAAGAACTGAATATGATAACCAAAAACTAGCAAAGAAGCTTAAACTTGTTAGGAGTGAATTTGTAACAGTCGGCAAATATGGTATGCCATTAATAAAGAAACAAGATATAGATTTAGACAAAATAGATTTATGGAATTACACAAAAACAAAATTACAAGATGAAGATAACAAGTATAAAACAATCCATTTTTTCACTTACGATTGGTTGTTTGAAAATGTATACGAAAAACCAGAAATGGCAATGGAAAAATTGTCACAATATTATGCAATTCTTTCTCCTGAATTTAGTTTATATTGGGATATGCCAAAAGCACTTCAAATTTATAGCACATTTAAAAATCGTTGGTGTGGTGCATATTGGCAAAAACAAGGAATGAAAGTAATTCCTACAGTTTGTTGTGCTGGTGAGAATAGTTATGATTTTTGTTTTGACGGGATAGAATTAGGTTCGGTTGTTGCAGTTTCGACTTATTGCAGAGAGGAATATAAACAAGAATTTATGAAAAGTTATAATAAAATGTTAGAAGTTATTAAACCTACTGGAATTATTTGTTATGGAATGCCTTTTGAAGAAATGACAGGAAATATTAAAGTGATAAGTCCCTTTGATAAAGAAGAATTAATTGCTAAAATGGGTTTTGATAACTATATGAAGAAATATATATCAGGCGAATTATATCCAACAAGGTAGGCACAGTATGAAAGATTTGAAATTGAGTATTGAATTAATTCCCAAAGGAGCTTGGGGAAATGATTTTAGCAGAACATTGTCAAAAAAAGATTGGGATATTTTGAGAAACGCTTGTTATAAAAGAGCAAATCATAAATGTCAAATTTGTGGTCTTGAAACTGATGATTTAGATGCACATGAAGTATGGGAATTTGATATAAACAAAAAGACACAAACGTTAAAAAATATAATAGGACTTTGTAGTAGATGTCATGGGGTAAAACACATAAGAAATTCTCAAAGATTAGGTTACGGAGAAAATGCAAAAAGACATTTTATGAAGATTAATAATTGTGGTGAATTAGAATTTGCAGCCCACCTAACCAAAGCTCAAATGGATTTTGAAGAAAGAAATAAAATTTATAGATGGAAAATAGTTGCAGATTTAGATAAGTTTGGTGGAAAAGATATTGAAATAAAAGAAATTTATATACCATTAATAAAATCAGAATACAAAGAAGATGATTTAAACTTGCTTAAAAACGAATATAATTTTACGCCTAGGATTTTGGACATTGAAATAAATAATTATGAAGGAATAATATCTATAACTTGTGATAAAACAAATAAGATTGAATGGTATGATGATAGACAAAATTTAATAGATACAAAATTTAATTTCAGTGAAAAATTTACGACTAAATTTTCTGTTAAAAATTTGCATTTGCATTATATTACTTTTAAATTAGTTGGAGATTATGGCGAAAAAGTTTCAAAAAAATTTAATTTACATTAATGTCGTATGTACCTACATGTACCTACCGTGGTAGTTTTAAGTACATTTAGATAGTTTTAGACCGATTTTTGAGTTTTAAAAATTATACTTAAAAATCGGTCTATTTTTTTACTTTTTTATGTACCTACGATACCCTAAAAATGTACCTACCGATTTTTTGTGGTAAAAATTGATAAAAATTTTAGAAAATAAAAAATCGCTAAATCCCTTTATTTATAAGGTTTTTAGCGATTTTTGTTTATGGAGCTAATGACGGGACTTGAACCCGTGACCTCCGCCTTACCAAGGCGGTGCACTACCGACTGTGCTACATTAGCATATTCAGTTTTTGAGTTAAATTTTGTTGTTTTTCAAGTGGTAAAATTTGCCATTTTTTATCTTACCAAGGCGGTGCACTACCGACTGTGCTACATTAGCATATTCAGCTTTTGAGTAAAAATTTAGTGTTTTTTAAGTGGTAAAATTTGCCATTTTTTATACCAAGGCGGTGCATTGCCGAATTGACTACATTAGCATGTAAAAACTTCAATTAATTAATTCATAATTTTAGGTATTGATATTTGTAATAAGACAAGAATTTATTTGATGTGTTTAATTAATTAGTTTTTTAGATTTTCACATAAAATCCTTAATAATATAGATTTTAATCTATTGGTATTAATAATTTTTGAATCATAGAAGGTTAAATAGTTTGTTGATTTCAATTTTATTATTATCAAATACTATTATATTGCATTTTACAATATGTTAATATTATACTTATTTTTTATTGTTTGTAAAGTGGAATGAAAAAAATAAAAAATTTTATTTATGGGAAAACATTTTGTTTTTTTCAGTATTTTTTGTTATATTATTGGCGTAAAGGAGATTAATATGGAAGAAAGATTAGCAATGCCACTTATTGGCGATAAAGCACCTGCATTTCATGCAGTTACTACACAAGGGGAAATTGATTTTCCAAAAGATTATGAAGGTAAATGGGTGATTTTGTTTTCTCATCCGGCAGATTTTACACCAGTTTGCACAACTGAGTTTATGACTTTTGGTGCTATGATGAGTGAATTTAAAGACATTAATTGTGAACTTGTTGGGCTTTCAGTTGATTCACTTTATTCTCATATTGCTTGGCTTAGAAAAATTCAGGAACTTGAATGGAAAGATAAAAAACATATTGAAGTTAAATTTCCGTTAATTGAAGATATTAGAATGGAAATTGCAAAACAATATGGAATGATACAACCTAATCAAAGTAACACTCAGGCTGTAAGGGCAGTGTTTGTTATAGATCCAAAGGGAATAATAAGAACTATTCTTTATTATCCATTATCTACGGGAAGAAATTTTGCGGAGATTAAAAGAATTGTGATTGCGTTACAAAAAGCAGACAAAGACAAATGCGCTACTCCTGCCGATTGGCAACCTGGTGAAGATGTTATTATTCCAACTGCTGGTTCTTGTGGTGTGGCAAAACAGAGAATGGAAGATAAAAGTGATGATAAATATTGCCTAGATTGGTTTCTTTGCTTTAAGCGTGAAAAGAAATAGGGAGGAATGATTTTATGGAATTAGAATTTTATATTTGTCCTATTTGTGGGAATATTGTTACAAAAATTAAGGATAGCAAAGTACCTGTTTTTTGCTGTGGTCAACCCATGAAGTTATTAGTTGCAAACACAACAGATGCTGCACAAGAAAAACATGTGCCACTTGTGGCAATTGAAAACAACGAGGTTAGGGTTAAAGTGGGAAGTGTTGAGCACCCACAAATACCAGAACATTTTATTGAATTTATAGCACTAGAAACTAATTTAGGATTTAGTGTGCAACACTTATTACCAAATTCAAAACCTGAAGCTACATTTGCTTTAACTTCAGGTGAAAAAGTAAAAAATGTTTTTGCGTATTGCAATTTACATTCATTGTGGAAGAAAAGTTTATAAAACTAGTTTTAATAAATATTAGTAATTAAGAGTTATCAATGTGATAACTCTTTTTTAGTGTAATATTAAATTATTTTTTATTAGCAACATTTTTCTATTGAAATGAATTATCAAATTAAATTTTTATTTATATTTTTTATTTTTATTAAATTTATTAGGTAAAAAATGAAAATATTAAAAAATACAGCATTAAACAAAATTTTATTTAGAATATTGATATATAGAAATTTAATGTTCAACTTTTATAAATGCTTGACAAATAAGAGTATGTAGACTAAACTATTATGTAATTAATATTAAAAACGATGACGAAAGACACGGTTCGAAGTGGGGCAATGTAAGAGAATTGTCGGGTGGTGCAAGACAACCATTGCTATCTTTGAATTATCACTTTTATCAGTTGCTTTCCCTAAGGGGTATCTTGTTAAGGAAAGTCGGGGCTTCCCGTTATAGAAGGCGCAGGTGTTGGCCTGCTGGCAATCAAGTGGTTAAATTTCCTTAGCGAAATCTTGATTTGCTAAGGATTTTTTATTAGGAGAAGAAGAAATGTATAGAAAGGTAGACACTAAGTTAGACTTTATTTCTAACGAACTTGATGTTTTAAAATTTTGGAAAGAAAATAAAATCTTTGAAAAATCTTTGGACAAAAATAAAGGTGGAAAAGTATTTTCTTTTTACGAAGGTCCACCGACCGCCAATGGAAAACCCCATATTGGGCACCCATTAACTCGCGCCATGAAAGATATTATCCCTAGATTTAAAACCATGCAAGGCTATTTTGTTCCAAGAAAAGCAGGGTGGGATACCCATGGGCTTCCTGTTGAAGTTGAAGTGGAAAAAAGTAAAGGTTTTTCTGGCAAACAAGATATTGAAAAATATGGTGTTGAAAAATTTATAGAAGATTGCAAGCAAAGCGTTTGGAAATATAAGGGTATTTGGGAAGATATTACCGAAAGATTTGGTTATTTTATTGATTTAAAAAACCCTTATATTACTTATGATAATAATTATATTGAAAGTGTTTTTTGGGCTTTAAGTGAAATGAACAAAAAGGGTTATATTTACAAAGGGCATAGAATTGTTCCTTATTGTCCAAGATGTGGAACAGCATTATCTAAAAGTGAAGTTGAGCAGGAAGGTGCATATAAAACACTTAAAGAGAAAAGTATTTTTGTGAAATTTAAAAGTAAAGAAGAAGAGAATACTTACTTTTTGGTTTGGACAACAACTCCATGGACTTTACCAAGCAATGTTGCACTTTGCATGAATCCTAATGAAAAATATGCTAAAATTAAAGTTGCTGATGGAACTAACTATATAATGCTTACGAAGTTAATCCCAACACTTTTTGAAGAATATGAAATAATTTATGAAAAACTTGGTAAAGATTTTGAATATCATAAGTATGAGCCAATGTTTGATTATGTAAAAAATGATGTTACTTGCGGATATTTTGTGATCGTTGATGACTATGTTACAACAGAAGATGGAACGGGTATTGTTCACATTGCACCTGCGTTTGGTGAAGATGACTATAATGTTGCTAAAAGATATGGAATATCTTTTGTGCAACTTATAAATGACGAAGGAAAATTTGATAACAGAAGTGGCGAATTATCGGGGCTTGGTGCAAAGCAAAGTGACCCTATAATTATTAAAATGCTTGAAGAAAATGGGAAATTATTCAAAGTTATGTTATATGAACATAATTATCCACATTGTTGGCGTTGTCATACTCCGCTTCTTTATTATGCACAAAGTGCATGGTTTGTGAAAACCACTGCAGTAAAAGAACAACTTATTAAAAATAATGATGGTGTAAATTGGATACCTGAAACTATTAAGAATGGAAGAATGGGGAATTTCTTGAAAAATAATATTGATTGGGGTATTTCAAGAACAAGATATTGGGGAACTCCGCTTCCATTTTGGGTATGCGAATGTGGGCATTTTCATGTTGTTGGGTCGGTGGAAGAACTTAAAAAGTTATCTGGCGTAACACAAGAATTAGATTTACATAAACCAACACTAGACAAAATTACCTTTCCTTGCCTAAAATGTGGTAAAATGATGAAAAGGACACCAGAGGTATTAGATTGTTGGTTTGATAGTGGTTCAATGCCTTTTGCGCAATATCATTATCCTTTTGAAAATAAGGAATGGTTTGAAAAAACTTTCCCAGCAGATTTTATTTGCGAAGGAATTGACCAAACAAGAGGGTGGTTTTATAGTTTGTTAGCAATAAGCACTTTGTTATTTAACAAATCACCATATAAATCTTGTACGGCACTTGGGCTTGTTAATGATAAATTTGGAAGAAAAATGAGTAAAAGTTTGGGCAATGGTGTTGACCCATGGGTGATTTTGAATAAAGAAGGGGCAGATGCGTTAAGATGGTATTTTTATAACAATTGTAACCCTGGAACAAGTTTGAATTTTAACGAAGACAACTTGATTGAACTTCAACGCAAATTTATGGGCACGCTTTGGAATAGCTATGCATTCTTTATTCTTTATGCAGAGATTGATAAGTTTGACCCAACAAAGCATGACATAAAAAAGTGTGAACTTAGTCTATTAGATAAATGGCTTTTAAGTGAATATAATTCGCTTGTTAAATTTGTTACAAATTGTTTAGAGAAATATGACATGCTTAATTCTAGCAGAAAAATAACTGATTTTGTGGATAATCTTTCTAATTGGTATATTAGGAGATCACGCGAAAGATTTTGGGCAAGTGGAGAAGGAGAAGATAAAATTTCTGCATTTGCAACGCTTTATTATGTTTTATCTGGTTTAACTAAATTAATTGCACCTTTTGTGCCATTTATTAGTGAAAATATTTATCAAAATTTAGTTCGTTCTGTTGAAAAAAATGCGCCTATTAGTGTTCATTTATGCAGTTTTCCTGTTGCAGATGAAACTTTAATTGATGAAAAACTAAATGAAGGCATGGAAGAAGTTCTTGAAATTGTGGCACTTGGAAGAAGCGTTAGAAATGGGGCACAAGTGAAAGCAAGACAGCCACTTAAAAAATGCATTGTTTGTTTTGCAGGAAACAATGAATTAAATAAGGAACTTAAAGAACTAATTAAAGGGGAATTAAATGTTCAAGAAGTAGAAGTTTCTAAAGAGGCCTATGATTATGTTAATTATACTTTAAAGCCAATGCTTAATGTGTTGGGCCCAAAATATGGAAAACTTGTGGGAGCAATAAGAAAGAAGTTAAGCGAAGTGAATGCAAGTGAAGTGGTGAAAATGGTTAAAAATAATCAACCATTTAAACTGGAAGTAGAAGGTCAAATTTTAAATTTAAGTGAAAAAGACTTATTTATTGAAATTGCCAATAAAGATGGATATGCAAGTGAAAGCAATGGCTCGACTACGGTAATTATAGACACAACATTAACCCCAGAATTAATTGAAATGGGTAGAGTGCGTGAAATTGTTTCAAAAATTCAAAATTTAAGAAAAGATAGCGGGCTTGAAGTTACAGACCACATAGTTTTACAAATTACTGGTTCGAATGATGTTTTAGAAACTATTGAGAAAAATAAGCATATTATTGAAAAAGAAACGCTTGCAACTTTAACTTATGCTAAAATAAAATTACCATATTCTACAAATCTTGAATTAGATAACTTTAATGCAACAATTTCAATTGATAAGTTAAATAAAAAATAAAAAGGCAATGCCTTTTTATTTTTGTTTAAATAAAGGATATATTATTTGAAAATAATATAAAAATATGATAATCTATAAAAAGACTTTTTAAAAGTAAGGATTAAAAAATTATGAAAGTTTTACATTTATTGGCATCTAATAAATATTCTGGGGCAGAAAATATGGTTTGTCAAATTATTAATTTATTTTCTGGTGAAATTGAAATGCTTTATTGTAGCCCAAAAGGCGAAATAGAACAGAGTTTAAAAAACCATAATATAAATTTTAGATTAATAGATAAATTAAGTTTAAAACAAATAAAACAAGTTATTAAAGAATTTAAACCTGACATAATTCACGCACATGATCTTAGGGCTTGTGTTTTGGCATCTAAAATAAATGGAATTAGAAAAATTGCACATATTCATTGTAATCATTCACAAATGAATAAATTTTCTTTAAGAGCAATTATTGCAAAACAAGTGTTTAAAAAGTCTAATAAAATTATATGGGTTTCAAGGGAAAGCGAAGAAAAATTTATTTTTAAAAACAAAATTAAAGATAAAAGTTTAATTTTGCCAAATATAGTATCTATTGAAAATATTAATTTAAGAAAAGAAAAAGCAACTTTAACACAAGGATATGATATTGTTTATTGTGGAAGATTAGTTGATGTTAAAAATCCTTTAAGAATTCTTGAAATTGCTAGATTATTAGACGATAATGTAAAAATAGGCATTATTGGTAGTGGCGAATTAAAACCGCTTATGCAAGAAAAAATAAAAGATTTTAATCTTGAAGATAGAGTTTTTCTTTTGGGCTTTATTGAAAATCCGTTTAAGATCATTGAAAATTCCAAACTGATGATAATGACATCTAAAACCGAAGGGACACCCATGACAGCACTTGAAAGTTTGTGCCTTAAAACTCCAATTATTTCAACCGCTGTTGGTGGAATGAAAGATTTGATTATAAATAATGAAAACGGTTTTTTATATGAAACAAATGAAGAAGCAAGCCAAATAATAATGGAACTTATGGAAAATGAAAAGCATTTACATGATTTGAAAGAGTCTACCATTGCTTTTGGTTATAATTATAATAATTCAAAAAATTATAAGAAAAGTTTAATAAATGTTTATAATGAAACATTATATCAAGAAATATAAAGCAAAAGAATGGTGTAACACAAATAAAGATTATAAATAAAGCAAATGACGAAAATAAAAAACGGAGATTTGTAAATGGAAATAGAGAATTTAATTAAATTAATAGAAAATAAATGTGTTGCAGTGGGGATATCTTCAACAGAAGTTAATTATGTAAAAGATTTGGTTTATAATAAAATCAAAGATAAATCGATTTTTGTGTGTGAAGGTCTTTGGGCTGTTGAAAAGTTAATTGACAAGAAATTAGAAGTGACTGCTTTTTATTTAAATACTGAAAAATTAAATGAAGAAAATCCCGAAAATTTAACAAAAATTTTAAAAATGGCAAATTATGCAAAAAAAGTTTATTCGATTTCTTCAAAAACTTGTAAGAAAATTAGTGATAGAGATGGCTTTGATGAATATTTTATTGTGGCAAAATTGAAAGCATTAACCTTAAATGATATAGAAGAAAAATATAAACTAAAAGAAAATGTGCTTGCAATTGTTATGGACGGCTTAGAACAGCCAGGAAATATTGGCTCTATTTTAAGGTCTTTTGATTGTGCTGGTGGGGATTTTGCAATAATTACAAATAAACAAGCAAGGCTTAATAATAGCAGATTAGTTAGGGCAAGTTTAGGTGCAAGTTTTATGCTTGATGTGATTGAAGAAGAGATTGAAACTGTGCAAAATTGGTTAGAAAAAAATAATTATAAATGTTTGGTTACCGATTTAACAGCAACAAAAAATTTTAAAGATGTTGATTACAGTGGTAAAATAGCAATAATAAGTGGAAATGAACACACGGGAATAAGTCCATCTTGGAGAAAATTAAAAAATGCACATGGCATAATAATTCCTATGCTTGGCAGTTGTGAATCTTTAAATGTTGGATTTGCATCAACATTAGTTGCATATGAAGCAGGATTACAAAAATTCAAAAATATTAAATATTAACAAAATTTATTTATTTGTTAATAATAAAACTGGTGAGTTTAATATCAATTAAATATTACATATTTTAATAAAATTTAGTTTATTTGGATTATTTTAATTGAGATTAAAAAATAATTTTAGATATTTAGAATAAAAATTGATTTATAAGTTTGTTAATATAATTTTAATTTCTTAGAAAAATTATTTATGTTTAACAATTTTACTTTTTCTATATTTTTTAATTGTTAGATAAATTATTAATGTTATTAACAAAATTAAAAATGCACTGATTAAAATTATTAATGTGTTTTTTAATGTTGCAGAGTTTGAAGATAATGGTTTTTCATTTATTGTTAAAACATTATCCATTTCTTTTGTTGCAAATAAAAGTTCTTCATCAATTTCTATTACGCTTTTAGATGTTTCAATTTTTGCTATGGCACTATTATAAATAGTTTCCATTTTTTGCCAATCGCTTTCATAATAATTAGTTTTTAAATATTTATTAAAATCATTTTCAAGTTTTAAAAGTGAATCTTTTTTATAAGAACTTATTACAAGGCGTTCGGTAACTTTTTCTAAAATTGTGTTATCTATGAATTTGTTTTCTTGCTCAGTTAATGAAAAATATGACATATATAAATCATTGTATGAATTTACCATACTTGAATTTATATTTACTAATGGTATATCATAATAATCTTCAGCATTGGCTAGCCAAATCAAAGAATTTTTAGCAAAATTTAATTGCTGTATTTTATCTTTTATTATTTCTTTTGCTTTTATTGATGCATCTGTTAAATTATCAATGTTTGTTAAAGTTGAATAACTTTTTAAGTTGGCAAGTTCACTTTTAACCAAAGCATTTTCTAAGTTTAGCAATAAATTTTTACCGAAATTTAAAGGGAACGGGGGATTTTTTGTTAAATTTATAATTACATTAAATTCGCTTTCCCAACCATTCACAATTTCATTTATGCGGTTATTTTCTGATAGTATTAACTGACTATTTTTTTTAAAAGTTTCAATTATAGATGCCATTTTATTTGTGTTTTTGTTTGAATTTGCAACATTTTCTTTTGCATTTATATAGTAAGCGAGTAATCTATTCCAATCTTCTGTATAATATGGGGTAGATGAAAATTCGTTTAATAAATTTTCTAATTGCAAAATATATGGTTTTTGTGTTTCGTGTGAATTTAACTCCCAAACGGCATAAAGCGTTATGGTTTGATTTTCATTATTTGCAAGATTTAATACAGATTGAAGATCTGCATATTTTACAGGGCCATTTGGCGTTAACGACCAACCAATGAAATCGTATTTTTCTTGGCTAAATTTATTAGAAGGTAAAATTATAGAGTTGCCGTATTCAGCAACAATATCTTCCATATTTCCTGTTGCATTAGGGTTGTTTGGATTAAAAGAAATAATATATTTAATTGGTTCCCATTGTGCGTAAAGAGTTATATTTTCTCCCTGAGTTTTCCCTGCTAGATTGGTGACTGTTTCCCCTGATAAATATATTTTTGTATTTTCAAATTCAGGGCTCCAACCTTTAAATTTATATCCTATTCTTGTTGGCTCAACTAGTGGTAGAGCAGTTTGTTTATTATATTGTGTTTTTATTGGTTGTGGAGAATTTATACCGCCATTTGATGAAAAGTTAATTGTATAATCATTTGCTATTCTTTTACCATATAATGTTTGACCTTGTGCAATAACATCACTTGTAACTTCGTTTGTGTAACTTTTATCTAAATACCATGTTAATCTGTCATATCCTAAAATTGGGTTTTGTTCTGCAAAGTCATCATAGTAAATTGTGAAGTTTTCAATATTAGGAAGAATTAATTCTCTTAAATCATTATTTCTTACAACAAAACCGCCATCAACTAGGTTCAAGTTGTTGCTTATATCAAATTCTGTTAGTTTATTGTGGTCAATATGAATAAATTGCAAATTACTTAACATTGATATATCTATATCAGTTATTAAGTTGTCGAATGTTTCAATAAAAATCAATTTTTGATTGTTATTCAAATTTAATTTATCTAATAAATTATGCCTGCAATAAAGAGTAGTTAGTTCTGTGTTATCACTTAAATCAAGTGAAGTTAAATAATTAAATTCACAAAATAATGTTTGTAATTTTAAAAGATTATTTGTGTTTAAATTAGTGAGTTTATTGTAAGAACAATTAACATATTCTAAATTGATGTTATTTGATAAATCTAAAGATGAAAGGGCATTATTAGTTATTATTAAGTCTTTTAAATTAGTAAAAAATTCTATACCTTTCAATGATGAAATTAGGTTATTTACATCTGCTTTAATATATATTTCTTCAATCGTTGCAATTTCATCAATAGTAAAAATGCCATCTGCACCTGATCCATTTAAATTGTTGCTATTTGTTAGCCATTTTCTAAAATTAACATCTGGGAAATTAGTTTCATTTATTGATATAGGTTGTTCAAATTGATTAACATTATTTAGATTCATTGCTATACAATTAAAATGATTTATATTTATTAAATTTGCAATGAAAAATAAGTTAAAGAAAAAGACTATAATAATGAATTTCAAAGCATTATATTTCATATTATTAATTTGCAAATAAGTTTATAAAAATATACTTTTATTTTAATATGTAAAAGTATTATTCTATTAAAAGTTTCAAAATAATTATTTAATTAATTTCAAAATGGTTTTTAATTAAAAAACAATAATACTAAAACAAAAAATAATTATGATTTTTTAATTAATAAATGTAAAATAAAAAGAAATAATATTAAATTAATTTAATAATAAAATAGTTATAAAACTTTAATTAAACAGCAAAAAAGGCAGACAAATCTGTCCGCCTCATCAACATTGGCTCCCCAATTCTTTTAGAATAAGAACAGAATTATTTTCAACAGAGTTTAAAATATCTTCTGTTATCTCCGTTGGAGTGCCATCTACTGATAAAACAAAAGTTATCTTTTTGTTTCCGTCTGGTAAATCATAAAGGTATACAGCTACAACAAATATTCCATAAATACCAAGCTCCTTATATATATAATTTTATCAATTTAGGAGCTTTTACTATATTTGCAACACAATATAATTATATCCAATGTTAAATAAAATATTTAATAACATTAAATATTGTTGCAATAAAAACACATTTATGATATACTTTATTATATATTGGAGATTTGTAAATGAAAAATAAAAAAATAAAGCTAAGTGTATTACTTGTAATTCCACTTATAATGCTTTGTTTCGTTTTTACTGGTTGCTCAAAAAATGCAAATACACAAGATGATACACAAAAAATTATACTGCCATATCATCTATATAATTCGCAGGCAAAATGTATAGCTTATACAAGCGATAATTATTTGTATGACTATTCCACTTGGGAAGCTATAGGCGTGTTCGATTATGAAAGAAATATTTTTATTAGTACGAGAGGAGAATATCTAGGTGAGATTATTTATACCAATGTGTTGATAAAAAATACTCGGTCTGAGTATGTAAATGTAGAGTTTGACATTCCTCCAACCATTCCAACAGCTCCAGTACCAAGAACTGCTCCAACAAGAGCAACAGTGCCAACGCTTCCAAGTTGGTATCAGGACTTAAAAAAAGAGTAATAATTTATTTATGAATAACTTACTAAACGAAAGCAACAAAGAAGAATAGAGTATATAATATATCAATGTGAGAGGAAAGACCAATTTTAAACCCTACCCCGAGCATTCATTATCTCCTTTGTTGCTGAGGTGGTCGTATGTGCTTTATAACATAAGAATAAGCTATTGATACAAAATAGCTTTTTTCTTTTTATGGGACTCTGTCCCAAACCCTGAGGCTCTAAGGATAACTATTTTGGTGTAGTTTGAAATCAATCACAATATTTGTTTGTCCTTGTCGCTTTGATTTGATTAGCACAATCCAAGAATCTGTCAAGGTTGTTTTGCTAAAAAGCAAACTCCACCTTGACCGAACCTTTAAGGCTTGTGCTATTTATTGGCTTAGGCGACAAGGATAACAAAACAAATATAAATAACAAAAAAGCGATAGCTTATTGCCATCGCTTATTTTTGTCTTTATTGCTCCAATACTTTCTAGCTCTTTCAGTTCGTCCGTCTTGGTGCAATTCGTGTTGGTGTATTATATAAGAAAATGCAAAACAACTCTCAAAATAGTAAAAATTATTTGCATTTGTTCTTATATAACTGATTTGGCTCCCCCTGTTGGACTCGAACCAACGACCTATCGATTAACAGTCGAGCGCTCTACCGGCTGAGCTAAGGAGGAATATTTATTGTTTTGACATTTGATTGCCAAAGATAATAGTATTATATACAAAGTTTTTAAATTTTGCAACCCTTTTTACAAAAAAAATTAATTTTATTTTACTTTTATCATTTCACTTAATTTTATTAAATATACTTAATATTTTTTTATATAAAATCTTTTCAAATTAATGGTTGTGTGTTAAAATTAATTTAGTAAATGAAAAGATATTCAAATTTGTTTGCTAAACCCCGTTAAATTTGTTAATATAATATTAATTTAACATATTGATTTAAGGGGGAATTATGAAACAATTTGCATATCCTGCCATTTGCTATTATGATGCCGATAATGAAACCACAACTTTGCTTTTACCAGACACAGATATTATTGCTTCTGGGGAAAATGTGGAAGAGGCTTTTTGGTCTGCAAAAAATTATTTGAAAAGTTTTATAGATTGGTCAATAAAATTTGATGCAGAGATTCCACAACCAACAAAATATAGTGAGGTTGTAAAAGCAAATTCAAGGAAATCTGTTTTACTTATTGATACCGAAAGTAAAGCTAAACTTGCAGATATTGAGAAAGCAGAACAGAAATTCCAAGGGTTTATTCATGATTTTTTTGAATAGGAGATTTTATTTATGGACTATAAAGACAACACTGAAAAAATTGCAAAATTAACTGAATTATTAGTTCTTGCAGGTGCAAGACCAGTTTCTAGTTTACATGAACAAAGTGGAAAAGACGGAATTGTGCGTGATTTAGAATTTTATTATATTGCAAAGCCTATTACAGGACAGAGGAAAAAAGTTTATGTTTGGACACTTAACCCAGAACAACTTTCTATTCCTGTTAATTTTAAACTGCAAGTAAGTAAAATAGACGAAGCATTCGATTTACCTTTTTATGATTACGAAAATATTGACTTAGATAAACGAGAGAAAACTATTTGCGACCGAATTTTATATAAATATGATAATGATGTTGCAACTTATAAAAGCGTGCTAGATAACACCATGCCTAAGGCAGAAAATGAAAGTTGGATTACTGATGTTTATGGTGAATTAAAGCAAGAAGTTGAAGAAAAATTTGATGCTGAAAATGCAAAAGTTGATAGTGGACTTGCATTTAGAAAGTTTGATTATGACCGTAAGTCTTTAAGAGAAGTGTTGGTTGGCAAGGTTATTGAAGCAGAAAGGGTTAAGGCAGAAGGGTTTGTTTTAGGTTCTTCAAGTAAAGATTTTGCTAATTTAGCACATAAATATATTTTAGATAATGTTTCTAAAATAGAGAAACAAGCTTATGCTGAAATTAGCGCTCAAAAAGGAGAAGAATAAATGCCCGCAAATTTAGAGGGCTTGGCAAAAACTATTGGTTGGGTTGAGATTGGCAGAGAAGATGATTTTATTAATCTTGAATATAATAGAAGAATAAACGACTATGAAAGTGTTAGACATATATTAAAATTATATTCAAATTTAACCGATTACGATTTCATTAACGCATTTTCTGCAATTGTTGATGTTTTGCCAAGGAAACTTAAAAAGAGAATATATAAACTAACAAAACATGCCGACCTTGAAAAAAAAGGCGATTTAATTGATCTTGTTAGTTTTGCAATAGAAGAATATAAGGCTCAATCAACTTATACTAAACTTGAAGAATATGCTAAGGTTTTAAATGTAGAATTAAATTCTATGGGATATTCATATTGCTATGAATTAACAAAAAAAGAGATAAATGAAATTTTATCTAAAATTGAAAAGGTTTTGCCTCTTGAACTTTTGCCACAAGTTGGAAAAATGAAGAAAATTGAATATAAAATTGGCTTTGTGAAAACACGAAACCAAAAAATTATTGAACAAGCAACTTAAACATTGATTAATTTCAATGTTTTTTTATTTTAATTAATTATAAACTAAAATGTGAAATTTTACTAAAATAATCTTGCTCTATTTCAAACAGGCAATTTGTTAAATAATTTGTGTTGCAATATAAATTCAATTCGTCTAGAACATTAAAATAATTATTGTTGCAATTATTGGCATAAATTAAGCCATATTTTAAATTACTAATATTATTAAATAATTCGGTGGCGGGGACTAGTGGATTGAAGTTAATTTTGAAGACATTAATTTTAATGTCTTTAATCTCTTGTAAAAGTTTTTTAAGGGCTTGTTCGCAGACATTAATAAATTCGCCAGAATTTATTAAATAAAAATTTGTTACATCTTTTGAAATGTAATTTTTAAGTTTTTTATATACAATATTACCTAATTCTTGTTCATGATTAGAGCAAATTTTTTCTTCGCCCATTAATATGCAAGAAAAATAGTTAAATGAATAAGAATAATTACTCATTAAAAATCCTTTATAATTAAATATTGGCAATTTGAATTATTTTATAATAATTCTAGAACGCTTTTCTTTTTATTAATGGGTAACGAATTGATTAAACTTATTAATTGTTTATCTTCAGTGTAACTTTCAATGTTAGGACTGAAAAATCTTTCAATAGGAAATTCACATATTTCTAATATGTCTAAAAGTTTTTCAACAGATAATGTTATATAGCCACCTTCAATTTTAGAGATGTATTGTGGGCTCATGCCCATTCTTAAACTTAGTTTCCTTGCCGATAGGTTTGATTTATTTCTAACATAGCCAATCCTATTTAATACTTCTTCCAGTTTCATTTGTTAATTATCCTTATGATATAATTTTAAACTAAAATTATTTTAAGATAGGATATTGATAATGATAAAAATGCTTTATAACATTGATTTTGTGTAGAGATGCTGACAAAATTTGAAAATTAGATAAAATAAGGGCTTTTCATTATGTGCTTATTTTTATATAGATTAAAATATTTTTATTTAATTTTTAATTAGAATTTAAAAGAATTTTGAAAAGTTTTGAAATAGTTATTGACTATTTTTGTTGAATTTGTTACAATGTTTGAGCATGATAGTCATGTTTAGGGGCTTTTTGCTCTCTTTCAGGGTGTGTGCAAAGGGGCAACAAGGGTTTCTAAGAATTTCCTCATGGGGCTTTTAGAGGTAATTCGCCAAATTTTAAGGAGGTATGAATATGCCAACCACTAATCAACTTATTCGACATGGTAAAGGTAGGGTTAAACAAACTTATAAAAGTAAATCACCTATTCTTGATGAATGTCCACAAAAGCGTGGCGTTTGTTTGTCTGTTACCACAACCTCTCCAAAGAAACCTAACTCTGCATTAAGAAAAATTGCAAGGGTTAAACTTTCAAACAGAATGGAAGGTACGGTTTATATTCCTGGCATTGGTCACAATTTGCAAGAACACAGTGTTGTTCTAATTCGTGGCGGTCGTGTTAAGGATTTACCTGGTGTTAGATACCATATCGTTCGTGGAACTCTTGATACTGCTGGTGTTAAAGACCGTAAGCAGGCAAGAAGTAAATATGGCGCTAAAAGGCCTAAATAGCATTTTGCTATAAAAAATTAAAAGAGGAGAAAGAATTATGTCAAGAAGAAATTCTGCGGTTGTTCGTGAAGTATTGCCAGATCCTAAATACAACTCAGTTGTGGTTACTAAATTAATTAACCAAGTTATGGAAGATGGTAAAAGAACAATTGCTCAAAGTATAGTTTATGATGCATTTGACACTATGGCAGAAAAACTTGGTAAAGATGCAATGGAAATTTTTAATCAAGTTATGGAAAATGTGAAACCTGTTCTTGAAGTTAAGGCTAGAAGAGTGGGGGGCTCAACTTACCAAGTGCCAATGGAAATTCGTGCGGCTAGAAGGCAAACTCTTGCTATTCGTTGGATTGTAGATTCTGCAAGAAAACGCAATGAAAGAGGAATGGCTGCTCGTCTTGCAGGTGAACTTATGGATGCTTATAATAATGCTGGTGGTGCATTTAAAAAGAAAGAAGAAGTGCATAGAATGGCAGAAGCAAATAAGGCATTTGCATCTTACAAATGGTAAAAATAAAGTTGAGGGAATAACTTTACCTTCAACTTTTGTTTATGTTTTAACTTGGAAATATTTTGAAGGGAAAGGCAAATTTTTTTGTAAAGCCCTTTAAAATGTTTGCACTAATTACAAAAAATAATTATAATTAAAAAGAAATCTAATTGCTTTTTACAGTTAGAAATTTATTAGGAGATTTTATTTTATGCCCAGAGATTATGCATTAGACAAAATTCGAAATATTGGTATTATGGCACATATTGATGCTGGTAAAACCACTACCACTGAAAGAATTTTGTATTTTACCGGTAAATCTCACAAGATTGGCGAAGTTCATGATGGTCAAGCCACTATGGACTGGATGGCACAAGAACAAGAAAGAGGAATAACTATTACTTCTGCTGCCACCACTTGTGTTTGGAAAGACCACAAAATTAACATAATTGATACACCTGGTCACGTAGACTTTACAATTGAAGTTGAAAGAAGTTTAAAAGTTCTTGATGGCGCTATTGAATTGTTTACAGCAAAGGAAGGTGTGCAAGCACAATCTATTAAAGTTTGGAAACAGGCAGATAAATATGGTGTTCCAAGAATTGCCTATATTAATAAGATGGACACACTTGGAGCAGATTTCTACTTTGCTGTTAATGCAATGCGAGAACAACTTGGTGCTAATGCAATACCATTGCAATTACCAATTGGCAAGGAAGATGGTTTTATTGGATTAGTTGACCTTGTTCAAATGCATGCAGTAATTTATAAAGATGATGAAGGCAAGGAAATGGAGATAACTGAAATCCCTGCCGATATGATGGATCTTGCAAAAGAATATAGAACACAATTAAATGAAGCAGTTGCAGAAACTGATGATGTGTTGCTTGAAAAATTCTTTGCAGGTGAGGAATTTACAGTTGAAGAACTTAAATCTGCAATAAGAAAAGCAACAATTAGTCTTCATATGACACCAGTTTTGTGTGGTTCTTCTTATAAGAATAAAGGAACTCAACTATTACTAGATGCAGTTGTAGATTATTTCCCTTCACCAATAGATATTCCACCTGTTAAGGGAGTTGACCTTAATGGAAATACAATTTATAGAAAGGCAGATGATAATGAACCTCTTGCTGGGCTTGCTTTTAAAATTGCAAAAGACCCATTTGGAACATTAACTTTCTATCGTATTTATTCAGGTAAAATTACAACTGGTTCTTATGTTTATAACTCTAATAAAGAAAAGAGAGAAAGAATTGGTCGACTAGTAAGAATGCATGCTAACTCTAGAACCGAAGAATCAGAAGTATATGCAGGAGACATTGTTGCAATTGTTGGACTTAAAGACACCACAACTGGTGAAACACTTTGTGATGAGCATAATCCAATAATTTTAGACCCAATGGAGTTTCCAGAACCTGTTATATCAAAAGCAGTTGAACCAAAAACAAAGGCTGACCAAGAAAAGATGGCAATTGCCCTTGCAAAACTTGCAGAAGAAGATCCATCTTTCCAAAGATACACAGACACTGAAACTGGACAAACCATAATTAAAGGTATGGGTGAACTTCATCTTGATATTATTATTGATAGAATGAGAAGGGAATATAAAGTTGATTGTAATGTTGGGGCACCTCAAGTTGCGTATCGTGAAACAATTAAAAGTCCAGTTAGAAGTGAAGGTAAATATATAAAACAATCAGGTGGTAAAGGTCAATACGGTCATTGTATTATTGAATTTGAACCACTTGCTCCTGGTTCTGGTTATGTATTTGAAGATAAAACTGTGGGTGGATCTATTCCAAAAGAATATATTCCAGCAGTAGACAAAGGTATTCAGGAAGCAAAACAATCAGGTGTGCTTGCTGGATATGAAGCTGTTGACTTTAAAGCAACAGTTGTTGATGGTAGTTATCACGAAGTAGACTCTTCGGAAATGGCATTTAAAATTGCGGCTTCAATGGCGTTTAGAGATGGGTTTAAAAGAGCAAATCCAGTGTTGCTTGAACCTATAATGAGCGTTGAAATTGAAGTTCCAGACCAATATCTTGGAGATGTTATGGGCGATGTATCTCGCCGTCGTGGTAATGTTTTAGGAACATCACTTAAAAATGGTGTGCAAACAATAAGAGCGGAAGTTCCACTAGCTGAGATGTTTGGCTATGTTAGTGATCTTAGAAGTAATACTCAGGGTAGAGGTAACTATACTATGGAACCTTCACACTATGCAGAAGTTCCTAGAAATGTCGCTGAAAAAATAATTGGCGACAGTGCAAAAAAATAAAATAATAAATAAAAGGAGATAAAAAATGGCAAAAGCAAAATTTGACAACACAAAACCACACGTTAACGTTGGAACTATTGGCCACGTTGACCATGGTAAAACCACTCTTTCTGCTGCAATTTCTTACATTATGGGACATGATAACGACCCAGATAGCAAAGAAATTAAAGACTATGACCAAATAGACTCTGCACCAGAAGAAAAAGCTAGAGGTATTACAATTAACACTGCTCATATTGAATACCAAACTAAAAATAGGCACTACGCACATGTAGACTGCCCAGGACACGCAGACTATGTAAAGAACATGATTACAGGTGCTGCACAAATGGATGGCGCAATTCTAGTTGTTGCTGCAACTGATGGTTGCATGCCACAAACTCGTGAACACATTCTTCTTGCTCGTCAGGTTGGTGTTCCTAAAATTGTTGTATTCATGAATAAAATGGACCAATTAGGTGGCGATACTGAACTTGCAGACCTTGTTGAAATGGAAATTCGTGAATTATTAACTCAATACGAATTTGATGGAGATAATACTCCAATAATCCGCGGTTCTGCATTCTTAGCACTTGAAGATGCTAAAGCAGGCAAATGGGATACTGAAAATGTTAACGCTATTAGAAAACTTATGGATGCTGTTGATAGTTATATCCCAACCCCAGCTCGTGATACTGATAAACCATTCTTAATGCCAATTGAAGATGTTTTCACAATCACTGGTCGTGGAACAGTTGTTACTGGTCGTGTTGAACGTGGTGTATTAAAACTTAACGATACTGTTGAAATTGTTGGTATGGCTGAAAAAGCACAACAAACAGTTGTAACTGGTATTGAAATGTTTAGAAAATTACTAGACGAAGCAGTTGCTGGTTATAACATTGGTGTTCTTCTTCGTGGTATCCAAAGAACAGATGTTGAGCGTGGTCAAGTTCTATGCAAACCAGGCACAATTCATCCACATACTGAATTTACTGCCGAAGTTTACGTTTTAACTAAAGAAGAAGGTGGTCGTCATACTCCATTCTTTAACAACTACCGTCCACAATTCTATTTTAGAACTACTGATGTTACAGGCTCAATTGAACTTCCAGAAGGAACAGAAATGGTTATGCCTGGTGATAACACAAGAATGACAGTTAAACTTATCACTCCAATAGCAATTGAAGAAGGTCTTCGTTTCGCTATTCGTGAAGGCGGAAGAACAGTAGGTTCTGGTGTTGTTTCTAAAATTATCAAATAGTTTTAAAGACAATTATAGTTTACGCATTAGTGCAGAAAAATTAAATATTAAAAAACAGTCATCTAAAATGACTGTTTTTTATTTTTTAAAATATTAATATTTTTTATTTTTATATTGATATTTTTTATCTTTTGTAAACTCTATTTTAATTAATGATAATGATTTTTCATTATATTCAATTTTATTCATAATTTAAAATTTAATAAATTGTAAACCAAAAATTAAAATTATAGTAATAAATTACTTAGGTGCATTAGTATAATTTAAGCAAAAGGGGGTTTTATGGATTATTCTACTGTTAATTTTAAACAGGTGCTAGAACATTTTGGGTCTAGCAGTTCAGGGCTTAGTGATGCTTTGGTGAATAATAATAGAACCCGATTTGGTGTAAATGAACTTGAAAAAAGTAAGAAAATTACTTTAATTTCAAGGTTTTTTAATCAGTTTAAAAATTTAATGATAATAATATTGCTTATTTCTGCATTTATAAGTGTGTCTATGGCATTAATTAAGCATGAATATAGTGACTTATTTGAAGGTGGCATTATTTTCTTTATTGTTATAACAAATGCCATAATTGGCGTTATTCAAGAAAAAAAAGCCGAAGATAGTTTAGCAATGCTTGCTAAAAAAACAGGTTCACATGCAACTGTTATAAGAAATGGTAAGCCAGTTAAAATAGAAACAAATGATGTTGTGGTTGGAGATATTGTTTACTTAAATGCAGGAGATTTTGTACCTGCCGATTTAAGACTTATTGAAAGCAATAATTTAAAGTGTGATGAAAGTAGTCTTACTGGGGAAAGTCATGCAGTGTTTAAAGATGCTAATTTTATTTGCAAACAAAATACACCTCTTGCAGATCAACAAAATATGTGCTTTTCAGGAACTACGGTGACATACGGCAAAGGAATGGGTATAGTTGTTAGTGTAGGAAAAGATACACAAATAGGAAAAATTGCTAAAATTTTAAATAAAGAAATAAAACAAAAGTCACCACTAGAAAAAAATATTGATAGAATTGGTAAAGTTATAACTATTGGTGTTTTAATTATTGTTGCTGTTGTATTTATTATAGAACTACTATTTTCGGCAAAATTAAATGTTTTAGACGCATTTTTAATATCTATTGCCCTTGCAGTTGCGGCAATACCTGAAAGTTTACCAGCAGTTATAACAATAATTATGGCTCTTGGAGTAGAACGGTTAGCTAAACGTGGGGCAATTGTTAAAGTTTTGGGCGCAGTCGAAACACTTGGTTGTTGCAATGTTATTTGCAGTGACAAAACAGGGACGCTTACTCAAAACAATATGCAAGTAAAACATATTTACACTAATGGAAAACTTTTTACAACAAAAGAGTTTGATAATAATAAACATTGTGAATTAATTAAGGCGATTGTTCTATGCAATAATGCTAATTTGAATGATAAAGATGAAGTTATTGGTGATGCAACAGAAACTTCACTTATTAAATTTTGTTTAGAAAAAAACTTAAATATAAATTTAATAAATTCACAATTTAGGCGTGTAGCTGAATTGCCGTTTGATAGTTCAAGAAAAATTATGAGCACCATTAATAACACGCCAGATGGATTATATGTTTATTCAAAAGGAGCATATGATTATTTAATTGAAAATTGTTCATATTATTTGCATAATGGAGAAATTAAACCTTTAACACAAATAATTAAAAGTGAAATTGAACAACAACACAAGCAACTTGGTGATTTTGCAGAAAGGGTGATAGCAGTTACCATGAAAAAACTAGAAATAGAAGATAGTAAAAAACTGCAAATTAAAGAAAGTGAAATTGCAAAAACCGCAAAAAATGAGCAAAATATGGTGTTTTTGGGTTTATTTGGTATTATTGACCCACCAAGACCGCAAGTAAAGAATAGTATAAAAAATTGTTATAAAGCTGGGTTGCGCCCTATTATGATTACAGGTGACCACCCACACACAGCATTTGCGGTGGCGAAAGAAATAGGGATTGCGAAAAATGAAAACGAAGTCATAACTGGGAAAGAAATAATGCAAATGAGTGCATTAGAATTAAAAAAGAAGATTAATAATTATTCTGTTTTTTGTAGAGTTACCCCAGAAGATAAAGTTAAAATTGTAAAAGCACTAAAAGGGTCGGGTAAAATTGTAGCAATGAGCGGTGATGGTGTGAATGATGCACCAAGTTTAAAAATGGCAGATATAGGCATTAGTATGGGCACTGGGACAGATGTTACAAAAAGTGTTGCAGACTTGATTTTAACAAATGATGATTTTTCAACAATTGTTATTGCTATTGAAGAAGGGAGAACAATTTTTGGGAATATACAAAAAACATTACAATTTTTAATATCAACAAATGCTGTTGAAGTTTTAGGAATATTCATAACAGCATTACTAATAAAAGATGCAGTTTTCTTACTACCTAGTCAAATATTATTCATTAATTTAATAACCGATAGTTTACCTGCATTTGCACTTGGGCTAGAACCGCCAGAGAAAGATATAATGCAAAATCCGCCAAGAGATGGGAAGAAAAGTATTTTTTCAGGTGAAGTTGGAACTGCAATAATATATCAAGCTTTTGTGCAAACTTTAATTGTTTTAGTTATGTTTGTTATATGTAATGCAAAAATGGGCAATAAAGTAGCCAGCACTATGGTGTTTTTAACAATATGTTTTATGCAAATTTTACATGCTGTTAATTGTAAAACCAATAAAAGTTTGGCAAAAATATTGATTTTTGCAAATAAAACATTTAATTTAAGTTTTATCGCACTGTTTGCATTAATTTTAATTGTGGGGGTTGTTCCATTTTTACAAGTTGCATTTAATATTGTACCTTTAAGTTTCGTGCAGTGGCTAATTGTTGCAATTTCTAGTCTTTCAATTATTCCTGCTGTGGAAATTTGCAAAATTTTTGTTCATAAATATGAAAACAGTCATCAAAAAACTGCAAAATGTCAATATAAACTTAACAAAAGTGTAAAAAATATGGAAAATTTGTGATATTTTTACATTTTATTAATAATATAGAAATTGTTTAACATTTTAAATTTGTTTTATTAAATACCAAAATATAACATTTGCATTTTTTTAAACTATGCTTTATAATTATCTATATCAATTAAATTTTAAAGTAGGTGTTATATGAAAGAAAAGATACAAAAAAACAATAAAATAAGTGCTGGCATAAAATTAAAAAATATGTTTATTAAAGCATGGAATAAAGAAACATGGAAAAAAATATTAACAGGTGCAGTTGCATTTGCAACAGTTATTACTCTTGCTTCGGGTTGTGATGATAAAAATAATGATAATAAGAAACTTGAAAATAACTCTGAATCAACTGAAGAAATAAATAATGTTACAACTGCAAGCGAAATATTTGAAACTTTTGCTACAACTGCTCAAACTGCAGAAAGTTCAACAACTGAGCAAACAACTGAAAGCACAACTGCTACAATAGTTGAACAAAGGCCGACTGTTGATAATCCATGGAAAAGAGAAAGTTTATTGATTGAAGATAAACTTGCTCGTGGTGAATATTCATTTACGCCAACATGTTTAACAGTGCCTAGTGGTGCAAAAAGTGGTTGGAGCGATGAAGAAGAACATCAAGCATATTTAAATAATAAAAACGAATTTTTAAGTGAAATGCTTTATTATTATGAATATATGTGGGCAACAAAAACTCCTGAAATGGAAATACCTTTAATTTTTAAAAACGAAAATCAACTTAATTTTGCTAAAACAGTGGTATCTTCTTTTGAGTTTAGGCACTTGGGCGTTAATTATTATCCAGAATCTTATTCTAAATTTACTTTTTATAGAAGTAATAAACTAATTGAAAATGAAGATGGTTCTTATTCTATAAAAATGAAGCTATTTGATGATAGTTTATTTAATGAATATGTTAATAGTGAAACTGTTTTTGAAGAATATGAACTAGCAAAAGCTAAAGCACAACAAATGGTAAATGAAGTTTCAAAAACTGTGTCTAATGATGCAACTGAAGAAGAAATGGCAAAAGCATTGCTTGATGCATTGGCAGAAAACACTGAATATTATAACATAAATAGACCAATTGAAGGTTATGGTTATTCAGATTATGCAACCGCTTATACCAGTATAGTTAATGGTATGGCAATTTGTTCGGGTTACACGGCGTCTTATGCTTTATTGTTAAAACTTGCTGGCATTAACACTATTGCGATTGAATCCGATAATCATATTTGGAATTTAGTGTTTGTTGATGGAAATGTAAAGTGGACAGATGTAACTTTTTATGATCAAGAAACAAGAAAGGCTAGTGAATATATTTTTCAAGTACCAGAAGAGGGGGGCTTTTATAATTCTGAAGACCATGCTCAATCAAAATCTGCAAAGGGATATAATACTCTAACTTATCAAGCATATTTAAAACGCATTGCAGATTCAATGGAACAAGAAAAATCAAAACTGAATGATGAAGGGAAAAGTAAATAAAAATTAAATTAAAAATAATGATATAGTCTTTATTTAAATTAATTAATTAATAAACCGCACAAAATGTGCGGTTTTTTAATTTATACAATATCTATATTTTTTACAGTGTTATTATAAAAGAATTCTTGTTATAAAATTGTTTAATTATTAATAAATGAATAAATGCATTTTATAATAATTAATTTTCTTTATCTTTTAAAGGTTTCATTGTAGGGAATAAAAGAATATCTCTTATTGAATAATTATCTGTTAAAAGTTGAACAAGCCTGTCTATTCCAATCCCAAGCCCGCCTGTTGGTGGCATGCCATATTCAAGGGCAGTAACAAAATCGTCGTCTGGAAGGTTGGCTTCTTCGTCACCATTTGCTCTTGCTTTTGCTTGGGCAATAAATCTTTCTTTTTGATCTAATGGGTCATTAAGTTCGCTATATGCATTTGCAATTTCACGACCAGTTATAAACAATTCAAAGCGTTCAGTTAATCTTGGGTCCTTTTTATATTTTTTTGTTAAAGGGCTATCTTCCACAGGGTAATATGTTATAAATGTTGGTTGAACTAAATTTATTTCAACAAACCTATCAAATAAATCTGTTATGGCTTTTCCCCAACTTAGTTTCTTATCTAGGTCTATGCCTTTTTGTTTACACTGTGCATGAATTTCTTCTAAACTGCCACTGCAATCAATTCCAGCGTATTTTTTAATAGCATCTATCATTGACATTTTTTCAAAAGGTTTGTCTAAATCAATTTGAATGCCATTGAAGGTTATTGTTCCGCTGTTATTTACTTTTTTGTTAACTGTTTTTATTAGGTCTTCTGTTAAAGTCATCATATCACAGAAATCGGCATAGGCTTGATAGAGTTCCATAGATGTGAATTCAGGATTATGTTTAATATCCATGCCTTCATTTCTAAATAGTCTTCCCATTTCATAAACTTTTTCAAATCCACCTACAATTAATCTTTTTAGATATAATTCAGGTGCAATTCGTAAATACATATCTATATCTAGTGTGTTATGATGGGTAACAAATGGCCTAGCGGTTGCCCCGCCTGCAATAGTATTTAAAATTGGGGTTTCGACTTCTAAGAATCCATGACTGTCAAGATAATGTCTTATTTCTGTTATAATTTTGCTTCTTTTAATAAAAGTATCTTTAACTTCTGGATTTGCAATAAGGTCTACATATCGTTGTCGATATCTTAAATCTTGATCTTTAAGGCCATGATATTTTTCTGGCAATGGAAGCAAAGATTTAGAAAGTAGAGTGATTTTATGAACTTTAACACTTGTTTCGCCTTTATGGGTTATAAAAACAGTGCCGGTTATTCCAAAGATATCACCTATATCTGCTTTTTTAAAATTATCATACACTTCTTGACCAACTTCGTCTAATTTTACATAAATTTGAATTGTGCCAAACCCATCTAGAATATGTGCAAAACTTGCTTTACCCATTATTCTTCTGCTTATCATTCTGCCAGCAATAGAAACTTCTTTATCTATGAAATTTTCTGCATTTTCAGTTATTTGTTTACTAGTGTGAGTTTTGTTAAATTTAACTATTTCAAACGGGTCTTTGCCTGCTTGTTGAAGTTGTCTTAATTTTTCTATTCTAATGGACCTAACTTCACTTGGGTCTATTTCTTGTTGTTCTTCATTGTTATTTGCGTTTTCCATGTTCAATCTCCAAAAATTTTTAATATTATATAATCATTTTTCATATTTGTCAAGGTAAGATGCATCAATTTGGTGGTTTCTAATTGTAATAAAAAATAAAATACTAAATTATTAATCTAATTGCTTACAATATAGCCAGTAGAGTCAAAAATTGCGGACTTTTTGGCTTTTGCTGGGAGTGGCATTGTGTTAAATGCACTTTGTTTAATGCTGTTTAATATGCCTAGTTCTGCAAAACTTGCACTGTCGGTTCGGCTTACCACTATGTGGTCTAGCACATCAATATCGTTTAGCATACAACTGCATATTATTGAACGAGTGAAAGATATATCTTCATCGCTTGGCATACATTTTTCAGATGTGTGATTGTGGGTTATTATTATTCTTTCACATTTATTTTTAAGTGCAAAATCGGTTATTTGCCTTATGTTAACATTAACTTTTGTCATTGTTCCAGAATTTATTAATCTTTGATTTATTATTTTGTTTGATGGTCCCACACAAATGACATAAAATTGTTCAACATTTGGTTCAGTATAAAGGCGTTTGCAATAAGCCTTAGTAACAGCAGATGACGAAAGTTTTGTGCGCATATGAGTATCTTTGTTATAACGATTGAATAGTTCAAATAAAAAATGAATATAAGTAGCAGTATTTTCCCCAATTCCTTCTATTTGCATTAAAGATTCTATGCTTGCTTCTAACACTGCACTAATAGAACCAAAGTGAGATAAAAGTTGATGAGCAAGTGCATTTACATCTTTTCGTGGAATAGCATAAAATAATAAGAACTCGATAATTTCATGGTCAGCAAAAACTGCTATACCATTTTCAATAAATTTATCTCGCATGCGTTTTCTATGGTCGCTATGCACATTATCTTTTATTTTATCTTTTGTGTTAGCCATTTATAGTTCCTTAAAATAATATTTTATAATAGTTTAACTTAATTGAGTCTTTTAATCAAATGATTTAATAATAATTATGCTTTTTGTTATTATTTGCTTTACATTTTTCATTTTATTTTATATCATATTATAAATTAAAAAAATATCATAAAATAAGGAGAATTTAATTATGTCTATTGGTGGCTGGATTGGAATTGGAATAGGGGTTCTTTTGGTTATTTTAATAATTGCTGGTATATCTTGGATAATTAGCACTTACAACACTTTTATTAGATTAAGAAATAATAATGAAGAAGCCTTTTCAACAATGGATGTTTACATGAAGAAAAGATATGACCTTGTTCCAAATTTAGTTGAAACAGTTAAAGGTTATGCAAAGCATGAAAAAGAAACTTTAGATGCTGTTATTTCTGCAAGGAATATGGCAAAAAATGCAACAGGAACTGAAGAAAAAGCACAAGCAGAAAAAGATTTTGTGGGTTCAATTAGAAACTTGATGGTAGTTGCTGAACAATATCCTGATTTAAAGGCAAATGCAAATTTTATTGATTTGCAAAATCAACTTAAAACCTTAGAGGCAGAAATTGCAAGTAGTAGAAAGTATTACAATGCTTGCGTTAAAACCTATAATACTAAGCGTGAAGTTTTTCCAAGTAGCATTATTGCAAAATGGAAAAAATTTGAAAAAGCACCTTTATTTGAAATTGATGATGTGGAAGAAAGAAAGGCGGTTAAGGTGTCGTTTTAATTATGAAAAATAAAAAAATATTTAGTTTAATTGCTGTTATATTTTTAGGGTTAGTTTTAATTGCTAGCCCATTTTTGTTTACTGGTAAAGTAAAAAACTTTACTTGGGCAGATTATAACCCAAATCATCCAATAAGAATTAATAAATCTTATTATGATATTGTTGTTGGTGAAGATGGGGTGTTATCTGTTAGCCAAACGGTAGAGATTACTTTTTTACAAAGTGGATTATCTGAGATTTTGTTTTATGTGCCATATATCGGCACAATTTATAGAGAAGATGAGCCAGGGAAGGTAACACAAACAAAATATTTAGCTAAAATTTATGACTATTCCTTAGATTTAGGTCAAAAGGGAAATGAAGAACTAAAATTTTATCATGACGAGTCTAGCGGTTATGTTACATTTGGTGTAAAAAATCCTAGTGGCTATTATTATAACGGAGATACAAAAGCGTATACAATTAATTTTAAATATGATATGTCAAATAGTGGCACTAATCTTTATGATGAAATCTATTATAATTTTGCAGATTATAACACAGCTATGCCAATATATAACATTATGTTTAAAATAACTTTCCCAAAGACTATTGATTTTGATAACTATGCACCAGCAATTTATTATGAAAAAGCAGGTTCAACAACAGAATTTACAGATTTTTCTATTCAAAATGGCAATACAATAGTTAGTAATAATCCATTTAGTTTAAATGCTTATGAATCTTTAACCATAAGGCAACTATTGCCAAAGGGATATTTAAATGTTTCTTCACCAAACATTATATTGCCAATTTTGGGATTAATTATATCTGTGGCATTAAGTGTGGTTATTATAATTTTAAAATTCAAAAATAAGCAAGTTGGTGAAGTGGTTAGCCCTGTGGAATTTAATGCCCCAGAGGGAGTTAGCCCTGATGTTGCAGAATTTTATTATAAACATAAGGTATCTAATAAAAGTGCAGGAGCATTAATAATTTATCTTGCAAATAAAGGATATATATCAGTAACAACCAGTGAAGATGAAAAACATGAACCATTGACATTGAAAAAAGTAAAAGATTTACCAGAAAATGAAGATAATAATATTAAGCGATTATTTAACACAATGTTTTCTTCAGGTGAAATTATTTCAATAGACGCCCTTAATAATTCTGCGTTTTATGGTGCATTTAATAGTTTACAGTTAAGTGTTGCAACAAATCATGGTGAAAGAATGTTTGAACCTAAAAGCAAAAAAGGCCTAGCAATAGCGAATAACTTAATAATAATACCGCTTATTTTAAATGTTTGTTTTATGTTTTTGGCAAGTTTTATAAGAATTGGATTTTTAGGAAGTTTCACTTATCTTACACTTTTCACTGCTTTGGTTGGTTTTTTAAGTTTTGTGTTAGCACAAAAATATAATAAATTATGGGTTGCAATAATTGGAGTATTAGCTACATCTTTGTGTAGCATATTTGTGAACTCTATATCTCTTCATTTGTTAGATAATTATTACTTAATGGCTATTGCAAATATTATTGCAGTGTTACCTATAATTTTTGTTTTTAAGCCGAAATATAGTGAAAATGCTGCAAAAATTAGAGGAAGCGTTTTAGGGCTTAAAAATTATATTAATCTTGCTGAAAAAGATAGGCTTGAAATGCTTGTAAAAGATAATCCTAATTATTATTTTGATATTCTTCCTTATGCTTATGTTTTAGATGTGAGTGAAGTGTGGATGAATAAATTTAAAGATATTAAAATTTCTGCACCTATGTGGATAGAAAGTTCTGTAAATATTAATTTGTTTGATGTTATAGTAATATCTAGCATTATAAATAACTTGAATATGACAGTTAATAACTCTGTGTTTGCTCAGGCTGTTCAGGCAAGTTCAAGAAATTTTAGGGCTGTGGGCAGAAGTATTGGCCGAATTGGTAGAAGCGGAGGAGGATTCTCTGGAGGAGGATTTTCTGGCGGTGGTGGCGGTGGCACATCTATTGGTGCACGATAAAATATTCGCTAAAATGCATTAAAAATTAATATATTTTTTTAATTTGATTAATAAAACTAATAATAAATAGAATCTTTGCATTGGTAATAAATATTATCAATGCTTATTTTTATTTGACAAAAAACTTTATAACCTGTAAATTTAAATTAATAATTATTTAGTTAGGAGAAAATTTTATGGATAAACAATTTGAACCTCTTTTCACCCCTTGGAAAATTGGCAAAGTTGAAATTAAAAATAGAGTTGTGCTTTGTCCAATGGGTGGTACTTCACTTTTTGGGTGGATGGAGCCACATCATTTTGATAAAGATGCGGCAGATTTCTTTTTAAATATTGCTAAAAACAATGTAGGGCTTCTTATAACTGGTATTGCTCCAATTCGCAACTTAATGGGAAATGCTTGGCTTTATAAAGCAAAAGGTGCGTTTAAAAAATTAAAAAAATATATGGATGAATTTCATAAAACAGGTGCTAAACTTTTCGTGCAGTTAACTGCTGGTTTTGGAAGGTCGTTTTCACTTCCTAATATGATGGTGCCTGTGGCAAAAAATAAGTTTTTAGGGGCTTTAATAAAACCAATATTTGATATTTCAAGATTGCTTGCTTCTCCTAGCGAATTACCATGCAGATGGAAAGAAGATGTTACTTGCAGAGCAATCACTAAGAAAGAAATTGAAGATATGGTTGACGCTTTTGCACTAACAGCAAAAATGTGTAAAGAGGCAGGAGTTGATGGGGTTGAAGTGCATGCCGTGCATGAAGGTTATTTATTAGACCAGTTTACAACAGAATATACTAACCATAGGACTGATGAATATGGCGGTAGTTTTGAAAATAGATATCGTTTCCCTGTTCAAATTGTAAAGGCTATTAAAAGAGAATGTGGAGAAGATTATCCAGTTTCTTTAAGATATTCAGTTGTTAGCAAAACTAAGGGATTCGGTTATGGTGCGCTTCCAGGCGAGGAGTTTAATGAAATTGGCCGTAATATGCAAGAAAGTGAAAAGGCTGCTAAATATTTGCAAGATGCAGGATACGATATGTTTGATGCTGATAATGGAACTTATGACGCATGGTATTGGGCACATCCACCAATGTATATGCCTAAAAACTGTAACCTTGAAGAAGTTAGCCATATTAAAAAGTTTGTTGACATTCCTGTTGTTTGTGCGGGCAGAATGGAACCACAAGTTGCAGCAAAAGCAATAAGTTTAGGTGAAATTGATGCAATGGGAGTTGCAAGACAATTTTTAGTTGATGCTGAATGGGTAACTAAAATAAAAGAAGATAGAATGCAAGATATTATGCCTTGTATATGTTGCCATAATGCATGTTTGCCAATGAGTCATTATGAAGGTGTGGCTAATAGTTGTGCAATGAAAGATACGATGCACATGTCTCGCTGTGCATTAAACCCAATGACTATGGACGGCGGAAAATATGACTATAAGCCTGCTAAAAAAGTTAAGAAAGTGGCAGTTATTGGAGGCGGTATTGGGGGCATGGAAGTAGCAAGAATAGCAACACTTCGTGGGCATAAAGTTACAATTTATGAGAAAACTGACAAACTAGGTGGTGTGTTCATTCCTGCCGCTGCACCAGATTTTAAAGAAAATGATAAATTGCTTATTGATTGGTTCCGTAATCAAATTAAAAAACTTAATATTGAAGTTAAATATAACACAAATGTAACTGATATAAATTCACTTAATGCTGATGAAATTATTATTGCAACAGGGTCAACTGCGAAAAAACTAAATTTACAAGGAGCAGAAAGAGCTATTGATGCAATAGACTATTTAATTGGTAAAGAAGTTGGTCAAAATGTTGTTGTAATTGGTGGCGGACTTACTGGCTGTGAAATTGCCTACGATTTATATAATCATGGTAAAAAACCAGTTATAATAGAAGCAAAACAAGATCTTATGTGTGTTGATGGGCTTTGTCTTGCCAATTCATCTTATTTAAGAGATTTCTTTAAAACTAACAATGTTCCTGTTTATTTAAATTCGATGGTTGAAGAAATAACAGATAACACTGTAAAATTTAAAACAGATAAAGGGCAACATGAAGTTAAAGCAGACGATGTGATTGTTTCAATTGGTTATAATCCAGCACCACTTGCAAAAGAAGGCAAACATGTGCATATTGTGGGTGATGCTTTGGCTGTTGGTAATTTAAGAACGGTTATATGGCGTGCTTGGGATGTTGCGACTAAAATATAATTTATTTTGATTGATTTACAATTAAAGACTCATGGAATAAACCATGAGTTTTTTATATCATTAAAAGTTTTTATTACATATAATGCAATAGAGATTAACAACTGATTAATCTCAATTACAAAGGAGGGAAATAAAATGTCAAAAACATTGACAAATCAAGCACAAGTTTCTTTCTCGTTTAATGGTTCAACAGAAACTAGAACTAATTATTCTAATATTGTAACCTCTAATGTGAAAGAATCTTATGATTTTTCAGCTGAAAAAACAGCAAATGTAGATTGTTTTAAGGCTGGTGACCGTGTAACTTATTCTATTCATATTGTTAATGATGGTTGTGGGTGTTTAGGTAGGTTTACTATAAATGATGATTTTTGTAGTGAAGATTATGCAACATTCGTTACCGGAAGTGGTGTTTTAATGATTAATGGTTCAATGACCAGCATAACACCAACTGACTTAACACCATTAACATTCGTTATTTCAAATAACCTTAATAAAAATAGCGAATTAGTATTACAATATAGCGTTGATATTAATCAAAATATATCTTCTGAAGTGGACGAAATTAAAAACACCGCCACTATTACGGCATGTCCTTGTAATCCATGCGAAAGCATAAATGGGAATAAGGCTTCATATTGTGTAACAAAAATAGTGTCTCACACATTACCAAAATGCGAATATGCCGAAGTTTTAATTACAAAGGCAGTTAGTAATGATAATGTTTGTTGTGAAGATGAGTTAGATTACATAATAACATTGACTAATACTGGGAATGTAGATGCCACAAATGTTATTGTTTCAGATTCTCTTCCAGAAGAATTTAAGTTAATGAGTATTCGTATGGAAAATAATGGAGATTTTTACACATTTTCTCCAGATGAATATACTTTAAGTGCTGCAAACTATTTAACATTGCCTAATGCAACTGGTACAAGAATTTTAGTTCCATCTCTTGCACCAGGAGTAGATAATACAACAAGAATTAGAATACATGGTCATATTTAATTATAGTTAGAGTAGTAAGAAAAGTAATTATCATCCGCCTATATAGGGCGGATTTTTATTATTATAAAATTTAATTAAATTTTAAAAAAATTTTATAAAAATTAAAAAAACTTGTTAAAATATTTGTCAAGATTATTTTCAATGTGATAATATCTAATTGTGTAGAATTAAGTAAATTAAATACGAAAATTTTACATTTTTAAATTATATTAAAAAAACATTTGAAATTATTTTATCTAAATTAAACAATTTATTCTATTAAGCATAATAGTTGCAATTTTTGCAAAAAAATATATAAAAGGAGACAACATGGCAGAACAAAAATTAGAGAATATTTCGAAAGACAAATCCGATTCTTCTCAATCAAAGGCAGAAAATGAAAGTAAACCAAAGCAAAAATCTGTTGCCACAACTGCCAAAAAAACAGATTCTGCAAGTGTTAAAACAGATATAGAAATTGATGTTAAAAATGATAAAGCAGAAACCGTTTCATCAGTTGATTTAGAAGTAAATAAAAAAGAAGATGAAAATGCATCTGTAGTTGCTGAAATTAACAAAGATTTATCATCAAAAAATGAAATAAAAGAAGAAAATATAGAAGCCGAAAGTAACACAATAAAGGTAGATGGCGAGGTTAGCTCTGCTCCAACTAAAAGAAAGAAAACTGGTTGGGAAATTGCTACACTTTGTATTAGTATTGTTTTATGTGTTATAATGCTTCCTATTCTTCTTGTAAATGTTGTTTTAATTTTTAAATCAGCATTTAAGCCAAATGATATTCCAAGCATTTTTGGCTATAAACCGCTTATTGTTTTAACAGACTCTATGTATCCAGACATTAAATCGGGCGACTTAATTTTTTCTAAAATAGTTGACCCTGAAACTTTAAAAGTGGGAGATGTTATTACATTTCGTGAACAAGGTGGCGGAATAGTTACACACAAAATTTTATCAATTTTAACAGATGAAGATGATGTTACTTATTTCCAAACCTATGGTATAAACAACTATGCTAGGAATGAAGATGGAACTCCTAGGCTGAACGAACAAGGTGAAAAGATTATTACTCCAGATACTGAACGTGTTTACTTTAATCAAGTTGAAGGTAAATATTCAAGTAGAATAGCTGGAATGGGTAGCTTTATATATTGGATGCAAAGCATTTGGGGCTTAATTGTTTGCATTGGCCTTCCACTTATAGCATTTGTGGTTTATGAATTTGTTAGAAGAAATGCAGAAATGAAAGCCCAAAGGGCAACAGCAGATAACGCAACTAACGAACTTGAAGAATTGCGCAAGAAACTTGCCGAAATGGAAAAAGAAAACAATAAATAAAATTATTACCTGCTTAATATTTAAGCAATAAATTGAAATAGAAAATTTAGTTCTTTAACATTATATAAATTTCCTTATGTAAAGAAAAAACAAGATGAATACATATAAAAGACAACTATAAAAAATAAAAAGCTAAAAAAGAACTAAATCAAAAAGGTTTCAACATATTAGCCAAGAATATGTGGGAATATAGCCAAAACCTAGGGTTT
>CABUZJ010000007.1 GCA_902496015.1 uncultured Eubacteriales bacterium | reverse complement strand
AGAAATTTTGACGCAATTAGCACAGACCAATTGATTAAAGATTATAACTTTATTGTAAAAAGGTTTTACGAAATAATAGACGAATTGGGCAGAGAAAACTTTATATTTTATGATGATGGAACCATAGAATATATTTGGAGATTTAAAGGAAAGGAGAAGAAATAGTTATGTTTGGTGGAGGAAAAAATGATAAAAACAATGAAAAAAGGGGTGGCAACAACAGAGATTGGGGTTATGCTAGTTATGTTTTAGACGATGAAGAAGCTGGTGAGGAACCAAAATTAATCTACACCAGTATTGAAAAGAGTGGTAAAGTAAATCAATATGGTGATAATGGCGATGGTGGGCATAGCCATGCAGAATGGAATAGTAAAGAAGATTTTGATGCTGGCGAAGCACCTGATTGGGAAAGAAGAGAGAGTGGAACGAGTACTAATCTTAATGATGACGAAATTGATGAAAAGGCAAAGGATGGCAGTTGTTATTTAACAACAGCTTGTATGCATCATTATAAATATAATTTTGATGATAAATGCAGTGAACTTGAAGTGTTAAGATGGTTTAGAGATAATTATTGCACAAAAGAAGAAGTTGAACATTATTACAAAGTTGCACCTAAAATCGTTTCACATATTAATTCAAGAAATAATAGTGATGAATTTTATGAATATATTTATAATGCTTTAATTTTAAGAAGTATTATGGCAATTGGAAATAATGATTTTGATTTAGCCCACAGAATTTACACTAAACATGTTCAGGCACTAGAAAGTGCATTGCATATTTATGGCGAAGACGATAAAGAAATGCAAAGTGATGAAGAGGCAGAGTTTAGTAAATAATGTAAAAGGAAATAGCATTAAGGGTTGCTATTTCCATTTTTTTTTGATATAATGCAATCATAGATTTTATAGGGAACAAATTACAATGAATATTAAACAAGAAATTTCTAATTTAATTTCAAATTCACTTATTAAATGTGGTTTTAAAACTAATTTAAATTTAGTTTCTTTTTCTGCTAAACCAGAAATTGCAGACTTTCAAAGCAATATTTGTTTTGCTATTGCAAAAGAAAATAAGTTAAACCCTGAAATTGTGGCGAATAAAATTATTGAAAATATTAATAGTCAAGATTATAATTTTTCTTTTTGTGCCCCAGGGTTTATTAATATTAAATTAACAGACAAAAAGTTGGCTAGTATTGGAAACTTTTTGCTTTCATGTGAAAATTTGGGTATTGAAAAAATTACTGAAAATAAATTAGTTTTTTTAGATTATGGTGGTGCTAATGTTGCAAAAGAGTTGCATATGGGCCATTTAAGGTCACCAATAATTGGGGAAGCCATTAAAAATTTATACAAACTATTTGGTTATAAAACAATAGCAGACACTCATTTGGGCGATTGGGGCTTGCAAATGGGTTTAACAATTGCTCAACTTGAAGAAGATGGCTATTTAGATTATTATTTTAAAAATGCCAAAACTGAACCAGAAATAACTTTATCTATGTTAAATATTGCCTATCCTAAGGCAAGTTTAAGAAGAAAAACAGACGAAGCTTTTAAGAAAAAAGCCGACGACTACACACTTTTTCTGCAACAGAAAAAAGAACCATATTTTACTATTTGCAAGAAGTTGAGAGAAGTGTCAGTTAAAACAATTAAGAAGAATTACGATAACCTTAACATTCATTTTGATTTATGGAATGGAGAAAGTAGCGTTAGTGATAAAATTAGCGAAACGATAGAGTTATTTAAAAACAAGGGGCTTACAAGAATAAGTGAAGGCGCATTGGTAGTTGATGTGGCAACGGAAAATGAGAACATACCTATTCCAAAGAAACACCCAGAAGATCCACAATATTACAAAAACCCAATGCCACCTGCAATCTTGCAGAAATATAATGGTGGAGAGTTATATATAACAACCGACCTTGCAACTCTATTAGATAGAAATCAAAAATATAATCCAGATGAAGTTATTTATATTACAGATAATAGGCAAATTGAACATTTTGTTAAAGTTTTTAGATGTGCAAAAATGGCAGGCATTTCACCCGAAAGCCAAAAACTAACGCATGTTGCTTTTGGCACAATGAATGGTAAAGATGGAAAACCATTCAAAACTAGGTCGGGCGATACTATTAAACTCGAAGATATAATTAATTTAGTTAGCGAAAAAGCCCAAGAAAAATTAACTGCCAATGGAATGGGAAAGGACGCAAAACTTGCTTTGCAGATTGGTGTTGCTGCACTTAAATTTGGTGATTTATCTAATGATGTTGCTAGAGATTATGTGTTAGACATAGATAAATTTACTTCATTTGAGGGTAAAACTGGGCCATATTTGCAATATACTAATGCAAGGATTAATTCTTTATTAGTAAAATCTAATGAAAAGTTTGGGAAAATTTCGATTTCTAGGATTGAAGAGAGAAACATTATTATTAATCTTTTAAAACTAATTGAAAGTTTTAGTATTTCTATTGAAAATTTATCTTTGAGCTCGTTATGTAATGCAACTTACAATTTAGCTGCATCTTATTCAACTTTCTATAATAATGTGAGAATTTTAAGTGAAGAAAATGAAGAATTAAGGCGAGGTTATTTGGCACTATCTGCACTTGTAAAAAATGCAATATCTTTAAGTTTAAAAGTGCTTGCTATAGATAGTCCTGAAAAAATGTAATTATGGCAAAATTATTATTACATAGTTGTTGCGGACCGTGTTCTACTGCGGTTATTGAAAGATTACTTAATGAAAATGATTTTGATGAGATTGGAGTTTTTTATTATAATCCTAACATTCACCCTCAAGAAGAATATGAACACAGAAAAGAAGAACAAATAAAATTTATTGAAAAACTAGCAAATCCAAAGGTTAAGTTTATTAATGCAGATTACAATGCAAAAACATATTTCGATTATGTTGCTGGATTAGAACAAGAAAAAGAGGGCGGAGCAAGATGCACAAAATGTTTTGAATTGCGTTTGTTAAATTCCGCAAAATATGCAAAATTAAATAATTATGACATTTTTGGCACAACTTTAACTGTTTCACCACATAAAAATGCAAAAATTATTAATGAATTAGGCGAAAATATAGCAAAATTTGAAAATATTCCTTATTTAGTTGCAGATTTCAAGAAAAAAGATGGATTTAAACGCAGTATTTTACTTGCAAAAGAGTATGGACTTTATAGGCAAAATTATTGTGGTTGTATTTTTAGTAAACAAAATTAATTATAGTTTTTGTGAATTAGAATAACTTTATATTCTATAATAATCATTTATATTAATCAGTAATTCCTTCAATGTTATTTTAACTTAATAATTGATTGGAAATATTTATATAAGTCAATAAAAATTATTGGCTTATTTTTTTGTTTTCCATTTTATTGCTAGACAATATCTTGGAAAATAGTATATAATTAATTTGTATTATTATATTTTGTTAGAGGTAATTATGAAATTTATTGTTGATGCTTTTGGTGGAGATAATGCTCCACATGAAATTGTTGCGGGTGCAGTAACTGCTGTTAATTTGCTTAATGATGTCGAAATCATTCTTAGTGGTGATAAAACAAAGATTGAAAATGAACTAGATGGTTTGGGGTATAATGGTAATAAAATAACTATTTTACATGCACCTGAAATTATAACAAATAATGAATCTCCAACAATGGCAATTAGAACAAAAAAACAAAGTTCATTAGTGGTTGGGTTAGATGCACTTGCAAATAGTGATGATATTGATGGGCTTGTTAGTGCTGGAAGCACAGGGGCAGTTCTTGCTGGGGGTCTTTTCAGAGTTGGTAGAATAGAAGGCGTGGCAAGACCAGCACTTTCACCTTTACTTCCTAATGCAAAAGGTGGCAAAACCTTGCTTATTGATTGTGGGGCAAACATGGATTGTAAGCCAGAATACCTTGTGCAATTTGCAATTATGGGGCAAGCATATATGAAAGCGGCATTTGGCATAGAAAATCCAAGAGTCGCGCTTATTAGTGTTGGAACAGAAGATAAAAAGGGCAATGAATTAACGCATGTAGCATTTGAAAAGTTAAAAGAAATGAAAGGAATTAATTTTGTAGGCAATATGGAAGCAAGGGATATGCTTTCGGGAGATTATGATGTGCTTGTGTGTGATGGGTTTGTTGGTAATGTGGCCTTGAAATCTACCGAAGGAGCAGTTACATTTTTAATGAAAACACTGAAAGAAAGCATTAAAAAAGCGGGGCTTATGGCTAAAATTGGTGCTTCACTTATGAAAAAAGTTTTTCATGAACTAAAACATCAATTAGATTATACTAGTGTTGGTGGTTCTCCATTTTTAGGTGTTAAAAAATTGATAATAAAATCTCATGGTTCAAGCAAAGCAAACACTATTTATTCATGTATTATTCAGGCAAGACAATTAACATTAAATAAAACAATAGAAACAATTTCTGCAAGTCTTAAAGAATATGCAAAAACGGAGAGTGAATAAGTGAAAGAGATATTTAATTTTAGTGCTGTGGAAGAAAAACTTGGTATAAGTTTTAAAAATAAAAATCTTTTAAAAATTGCTTTTACACATTCAAGTTTTGCTAATGAACATAACTGTGAGAGTAATGAACGATTAGAGTTTTTAGGCGATAGTGTTTTGGGGTTTATTGTAACTAAAAAAATTTATAATTATACAAACCTTAAAGAAGGTGAATTATCTAAATTAAGGGCACTTTTGGTTAGTGAAGAGCCACTTGCAAAAATTGTTGATGAACTAAAAATCGAAGAATACATGTTAAAAGGAATTGGCGAAAGTAAAAATAAGGTCAATTCAAGAGCTATTAAATGTGATCTGTTTGAAGCTATTGTTGGTGCTATTTATTTAGATTTGGGTTTAGAAATTGTTCAAAAATTTGTTATGAAAAAACTAGAACCTGTGTTTGTGCAAATAAAAAACCTTGAAACTTTTGAAGATAGCAAGACTCAATTACAAGAAAAGTTTTCACATGCAAAAATTAAATATGTAACTAAAAAATTGGGGCAAGACCATAACCCTACCTATGAAAGTATGGTGTTTATTAATAATGTCAGTTGTGGTAAAGGGGTTGCTTCTAACAAGCGTTCAGCTGAACAAGGGGCTGCAAAAGAAGCACTTACAAATATAAGAGAAATATAAAGAGGGTAAAACTTTGAAATTTAAGAAAATTGAAATGTATGGTTTTAAATCATTTGCCGACAAAATGGAAGTGAAATTTGAATCAGGGGTTACTGGAATAGTTGGCCCTAATGGTTGCGGGAAAAGTAATGTTGCAGATGCTATAAGATGGGTAATGGGAGAACAAAGTGCAAAGGCACTTAGAGGTTCTGCCATGCAAGATGTTATTTTTAATGGAACGGACACACGAAAAAGCCAATCTTTTTGTGAAGTTTCACTTTATTTTGATAATACTGAAAGAATTTTTCCGCTTGAATATGATGATGTGGTATTTACAAGGAAATTATATAGGTCGGGCGAAAGTGAATATTTAATTAATAAAAATCCGTGCAGAATGAAGGATATTATTGATGCGTTAAGAGATTCTGGCTTAGGTAAGGAAAGTTATTCAATTATAGGTCAAGGGAAAATAGATAGTTTGCTTTCTGCAAAACCGGAAGAAAGACGGTCGGTTTTTGAAGAAGCAGCAGGAATATCTAGATTTAAAAGTAGAAAAGTTGAAGCAGAAAGAAAATTAGAACGAACAAACGACAATTTAACAAGATTAAATGATATAATTTTAGAATTAGAAAGACAATTAGGTCCGCTTGCAGAACAAAGCGAAAAGGCTAAGAAATTTTTAGAATTAAGGGAAAAATTAAAACAATTAGAATTAAATATTTATGTTGCACAGTATGAATCAGCAAGCACTAACAAAGATGCAATAAGAACTAAACTTAAAGAAATTAATGAAGAAATTGAAGTAAAACAACAAGAATTAAATAAAGTATTAGAAGACTATAATTATAGTAGAGAAAGCATAAATAATCTAGATTATGAAATTGAAAAACTTAGAGATGAGCAATTAAATATAACTGTCAACATAGAAAAACAATCAGGGCAAAGTAATCTTGTTCGTGAAAGACTTGCCAACGCAAAAGAGCAAAATGAAAAATTGGCAACACAAATAGAGCAAGATGAAGCTTTACAACAATCTTTAACTGAAAAAATAGAAGAGAGAAAGGTTGAAAAAGCAAAACTTGAAACAGTTGCAGGCGAGTTAGATAGACAACTAGAAAAGTTAAATGAAGAATATTTAGAGGTTATAGACAGAATTACAGCGGGAGAGAAAACCGCAGAACTTAGCGGTGATGAAATTTATTCAGCACTTGATAAATTAGGAGATGTAAAATCTAGTATTTCAAGTTTAAACACTGAAAAAGTTAGTTTAGAAGACAGAAAGCAAGAAATATTAAACAGACAAAATCAAATAAAAGAAGATAAAATTAGTTTTGAAGATAAACAAAAAGAAAAACAAAGTGAACTTAATAAAACTCAATTAAAACTTGATAAATTAAAAACTGAACAGCAACAGAAATCTCAAGATTTAAAAGACATTAGTCAAACTTTAAGCGATTATTATACTAAACAACAAGAAACAAATGCCGACTATCACACAAAACTTAGTAGGGCCAGAATTATGCAGGAAATGGCAGAAGAAAATGAGGGCTATATTTTAAGTGTAAAAAGACTTTTAGAGCAATCTAAAACCAATTCAACCCTAGGTGGCATGATAGTAGGGGTTGTGGCAAAACTTATGAAAGTGCCACAAACTTTAGAAACAGCCATAGAAATGGCTTTGGGTGCTGCGGTTCAAAATATTGTTACGCATAATGAAGAAGAAGCAAAATATATAGTCAATTTCTTAAAACAAAATAGATTTGGTAGGGCAACATTTTTGCCAATTTCAAGTGTTAAAGAAAGGTATATTCAAAGCGAATTTTTACCAAAATTAAAAACGCAAGGAGTTTTGGGAATTGCAAGTGACTTGGTTGAATATGATAAACAGTTAAGTCCTGTATTTAAAAGTTTACTTGGTTCTACTGTTATAGTTAACACAATAGACAACGCTGTTAATCTTGCAAAATCCACAAGATATTCATTTAAAATCGTCACATTAGATGGAGATGTTATAAATCCGCAAGGTTCGATTACTGGTGGCTCTAAAAAAGAAGCGGCGGTTAATTTACTTGGCAGAGAAAGAGAACTTGAAGATACAAAGAAAAATATTGAAATTGTTAAAATTGAAATTGATAAAATAAATACAAAAATTGTATCGCTTAAAGAAGAAAAAGAAAAAATTAATTCAATTTTATTAGAACTTGCCAATAATATTCACGAAGTTGAAATGCAAATTGTTAAAATTAATGACGAAATAGAAAACATTGAAACTGAACAAGATGAATTAGATAGTGAACAAAGGAATTTAAATTATCAATTTGAAAATATATTAGATAGACTTGAAATCATTGATGTAACACTTGCTGAAATTAGCAGTAAAGAACAAGAAATTAACGACCAAAAAACAGTTGCAAGTGAAAGCAAAAGAATAATGGCATCTAGATTTGATCAACTTAAAAAACAAAGAGAAACCCTTTATGAATCTTTAACAGAAATTAAAGTGAAAAAGGCAAGCACAGAAGCGGAACTTTTGAAAGCCATTGAAGACATAGATAGGCTTGAAACTGATTATGCAACAAGTAATTACAGATATAGAGAAAATAAGCTTGAATTGCAAAAAAATTTAACAACTATTGCCGAGTTTGAAAAAGTTTTAAATTCTATAACTGAAAGCAAAGAACAAACAGATGCACAAAAGCGTTTGATTGCAATAAAAGATGAATTGCAACAAATGGACATGAAAAAAGCAAAATTGCAAGCAGTTATGAATAATGCTGACAGCAGAAAAATGGAATTGTCTGCTGACTTGCAAAGGGCAAGCGATAAACGCACTAAAGAAGAAATGCAGTTGCAAAAGATTGATACAGATATAGAAACCATGCAAGAAAGAGTTTGGGAAGAATATTCAATGACTTATGCAGATGCAGTGGAATTTAAAGAAGAAAACTTTAATTTAACTCAAGGGCTTAGTGAAAGCGGAAAAATTAAAAAAGAGATTAATGGTTTAGGTTATGTTAATGTTGCTGCAATTGAAGAAATTAAAACAGTAAGTGAAAGATATAACGATCTTACTTTGCAAAGAGATGACCTTACTAAAACCAAAGAAGACTTACTTAAAATTATTAAAGAATTAACCACTCAAATGGAAGCAAGGTTTAAAACTCAGTTCGAGCAAATTAATCAAAACTTCCAAAAAACTTTTAAAGAGTTGTTTGGCGGTGGTCGTGCAGAATTAATATTACATGATGATGTTAGTTGCCTTGAAGCAGGGATTGATATTGTGGCAGAACCACCTGGAAAGAAATTACAAAGCATTAGTTTGCTTTCAGGTGGAGAAAGAGCATTCACAGCTGTTGCAATATTGTTTGCAATATTAAAATTAAGACCAATGCCATTCTGTGTGCTAGACGAAATTGAAGCTGCATTAGATGACGCAAATGTTGAAAGATTTGCAAAATATTTAAAGAGATTTAGTCAAGACACACAATTTATCGTTATTACTCATAGAAAACCAACAATGGAGTTAGCCGATTGTCTTTATGGTGTAACCATGGAAGAAAAAGGTGTTTCTAAAATGGTATCGGTTAAACTTAGTGATGCCGTTAAACAATCTAGCGAGGAGAGTGCATAAATGGGATTTTTTTCAAGACTTTTTGAAGGGAATAAAAAAACAAAAAAGTCTTTCGCAGAAAAATTGAAATATATTTTCACAGGGAATGAAATTGATGACGAGTTTTATGAAGAACTGGAATATTGTCTTCTATCAAGTGACATAGGGGCTTCAGCCTGTGAGGAAATTTTAGATAACTTAAAAGACTTAGTTAAAGCAAAAAAAATAAAGAAAACAGAAGATTGTAAAGAACTTTTAAAATCTATAATGATTGACATTTTAAATAAACCTGAAATATCAGAGTTTAATTATCCTTGTGTGATAATGGTAGTAGGTGTTAATGGTGTTGGCAAAACCACAGCAATAGGAAAAATGGCTTACTTATTTAATTCAATGGGTAAAAAAGTTACTATTGCTGCGGCAGACACTTTTAGAGCCGCCGCTGTTGACCAACTCGAAGTTTGGGCAAGTAGAGCAAAAGTTAAAATTATTAAAAGTAGTGAGGGGGCTGACCCTGGAGCAGTGGTATTTGATGCTGTAAATTCTGCAAAGGCAAGGCAAAGCGATGTTCTTATTATTGATACTGCTGGAAGATTGCATAACAAGACTAATTTAATGGAAGAATTAAAGAAGATTTCTAGAATTGTGGAAAGAGAATATGATAGTGCAGAATATCATAAAGCAATTGTTGTTGACGCAACAACAGGACAAAATGCGTTAAGTCAAGTTAAATTTTTCGACGAAGCCGTAAATTTAACTGATATTATTATAACTAAACTAGATGGCACTGCTAAGGGTGGTTTTTTATTAAACCTTACTAATGAATATGATATTCCAATTAGATTTGTTGGAGTGGGTGAAGGCATTGAAGATTTAATACCTTTTGACGCTAAAGAATTTGTTAATTCAATTTTGTAACAATGCTTGACAAATAGATTTTAAAATGATAATATATTTTCGTAAAGCAATTTTGCTTTACAAATAGGTTAAAATGGTTGATATTGACGAAAAGTTAAAATTCAATAATTTGTTAGATTTGTATTCTTGTCTTTTAACTGAAAAACAACAAGAAGCGTTAAAGTTGTTTTATAGACAAGATTGCAGTCTAACAGAAATTGGCGAAATATTGCATATTAGCAGACAAGGCGTGTTTGATGCCATTAACATTGGTCAAAAAGCATTGCTTGATTTAGAAAGTAAGTTAGGCATTTATGCAAGAAATAGAAAATTAAAAATAGAATTAAGTGAATGTTTTGAACTTGTGCAAGAAATGCCAAATAATGAAAAAATTTCAAAGAGAATTAAAGAAATTTTAGAAAATTTATAATTTGGAGAAAAAGATGGGATTGTTTTCAAACTTAGGAGAAAAGTTAAATCATATTTTCTCTAAACTAACTAAAAAAGGAAAACTTACTGAACTTGAAATAAAGCAAGCAATGCGTGAAGTAAGAATTGCTTTACTTGAAGCAGATGTTAACTATTCAGTTGCCAAAGATTTTATTGCAAAAGTTACTGAGAAGGCAATAGGCGAAGAGATATTAAACAGTTTAACACCTGGGCAACAAGTTATCAAAATAGTTAAAGATGAACTTGTTGAACTTATGGGTAGCACAAATTCTAAGTTAGAAGTCAGCAGTGCACCACCAACAGTAATTTTAATGTGTGGGTTGCAAGGCGCAGGCAAAACCACAATGTGTGGGAAACTTGCATACAATCTTAAAAAACAAGGTAAAAAACCAATACTTATTGCATGCGATATTTATAGACCTGCTGCAATTGAACAACTTAAAATTGTGGGTAAAAATGCAGGCGTTGAAGTGTTTGAAAAAGGGCAAATTAATCCACTTTCAATAATCAAACAAGGGTTAGAGTTTGCTAAAAAATATGCTTACGACACTGTTATAATTGACACTGCTGGAAGATTGCATATAGATGAAAAACTTATGCAAGAATTGAAAGATATAAAAGACCTTGCTAAGCCAACCGAAATACTATTAACTATTGATGCAATGGTTGGGCAAGATGCTGTGAATGTTGCAAAGGAATTTGACGAAAAGTTAAATATCACAGGAATAATTGTTACAAAACTAGATGGTGATACCAGAGGTGGTGTTGCACTTTCTGTAAAGGCTGTAACAGGTAAACCTATAAAATTTTGTGGAGTTGGAGAAAAAATTGGAGATTTAGAACCATTTTATCCAGACCGCATGGCTTCAAGAATTTTAGGCATGGGAGATGTGCTAACCTTAATTGAAAAAGCACAGCAAAGTGTAGATGAGCAAACCATGAAGAAAATGGAAGAGAATTTGCGTAAAAACACATTTACCTTTGACGACTTTTTAATACAATTCGAGCAAATTGGAAAGATGGGTAATTTGGCAGACTTAATTTCAATGATTCCTGGAGCTGGAACAAAATTTAAAGTTGGAAATATAGATGAGAAGAAATTAGTAACATATAAAGCGATAATTCAATCAATGACAAAAAAGGAAAGAGCAAACCCTGAATTAATTAAAGCAAGTCAAAGAAAGCGAATTGCAAAAGGCAGTGGAACTTCAATTCAAGATGTGAATTCGCTTATGAAACAATTTGAACAAACCAAGCAAATGATTAAAAATATGAATGGAAAAAATATGCAAAGAATGTTTGGTAGAAAATTTAACTTTTAACATACACGGCTAAAAACCGTTTATGATATAAAAAAATCAAAAGGAGAAAAATTAAAAATGGCAGTAAAAATTAGATTAACTAGAATGGGAGATAAAAAATCTCCATTTTACAGAATTGTTGTGGCAGATTCAAGAAAGGCAAGAGATGGGCAATATATAGACCTTATTGGAACTTTTAACCCTCTTACAACACCAGAAGAAATTAAAGTTGATATGGAAAAGGCTAATAAATGGCTTAATAATGGTGCACAACCAACAGACACAGCTAAGGCAATTTTAATTAAAGCAAATGTTAAAATGCCAGTAAAGAAAGCAAAAAAAGAAAAAGAAGTTAAAAAAGAAGAAGAGAAAACTGAACCTGTAAAAACTGCAAAAAAAGCAACTGTTACAAGAAAATCGGCAACAAAAACAGCAACTGCAACAAAAAGTGCAGAAAAGAAGACAACTAAATCTGCAACAACTAAAAAAGCAAAAGCCGAATAAGGAGGATTTGCTTAAATGTTAGAATTACTTGAATTTATTGTTAAAAGTCTTGTAGACGATGCAAATGCAGTTATAATTGATGTGAAAGAAAATGACAGATTTATTGATTGTCTTGTTAAAGTGTCTGGTGAAGATATTGGCAAAGTGATTGGTAGAAATGGAAAAATTGCAACTGCAATTAGAACTGTTGCTCGGGCTTATGCAAGAAAAGTTAACAAAAAAGTTAGCATTAAAATTGATAAAATTTAAATGAAAAGGGGTTAATTAACCCCATTTTTGTTATGGTGAGAAATATGAAAAATTTAATAGAAGTTGGAATTATAACTAAACCCCATGGCTTTAAAGGACAAATGAAAATTAAGCCATTAGATTTTGGCAAATTTAATTTCAAAAATGCAAAATGCTTTTTTATTGATGGGATACCATTTGAGATTGAAAAAATAGTTACAAATAATGAATATTATTTGGTAAAGTTTAAAGAAATAAATTCAATTGATATTGCAAATAAATTTAAAAATAAATCGGTTTGTGTTAAAAGAGATTTGATAAGTTTAAATAATGAATATTTTTGTGCAGATTTAATTGGCTTAGATTTAGTTACTGAAGATGGCCAAATTTTGGGGAAAATTGACGATATTCAAAATTTTGGTAGTGCTGATGTTTTTTATATTAAAGACAATAAACCTTTTTTATTTTCAAATATTGGGGGCATTATAACTAATGTTAATTTCGATGAAAATAAGGTTATTGTAAATAAGAAAAGTCTTGATGAGGTTATGGTTTATGAAGATTGACATTTTAACTCTTTTTCCTGAAATGTTTGAGTCATTAAAGCAAAGTTTAATTGGCAAAGCACAAGAAAAAGGTGTAATTGAGATAAATATTATTAATATTAGAGATTATAGTTTAGATAAGCATAAAAAAACAGACGATTACACTTTTGGTGGTGGGAATGGAATGTTGATGACTCCACAACCAATTTATGATGCAATAACAAATATTAAGGGTTATAAAAAAGCGTATAAAATTTATATGTCGCCCAAAGGCGTTAAATTTAATCAACAAAAAGCAATAGAACTTTCTAAGGTAAAACATTTAATAATTCTTTGTGGACATTATGAAGGGGTAGACCAAAGAGTTATAGATTTACTTATAGATGAAGAGATTTCAATAGGCGATTATATTTTAACTGGTGGTGAAATACCAGCAATGGTTATAGTGGATAGTTTAAGCAGATTTGTGCCAAATGTTTTAGGAAACTTGGAATCTACTGTTGATGAAACTTTTTCTAATGGAACACTTGAATATCCACAATATACACGCCCACAAGAATTTATGGGATTAAAAGTTCCAGATGTTTTAGTAAGCGGTAATCATGAAAAAATAGCAGAATGGAGAAATGAGCAATCTAAACTTTTAACGGAAAAAAGACGCCCAGATTTAAAAGGAGAAAACAAATGAAAATCCAATGGTTCCCAGGTCATATGAGAAAAACATTAGTTGATATAGAGAAAAATTTGAAGTTTGCTAATGTTATTATTTATTGTTTAGATGCAAGAATTCCTATATCTAGCCTTAATCCTGAAATAAATGAAATTGTGAAAAATAAGCCAATTATCTATTTACTTAATAAGGCAGATTTGGCAAATGAAATAGAAACGAAAAAGTTTGCTGAAAAGTTTAAAGCCGAAGGCAAAACAGTTTTAATAACTAATGCCAATTCACAAACATGTAAACAAAGTATTACAAAGGCATTAAATTCTGCTTTTAGTTATAAACAAGAACAATTTAGTAAAAAAGGTGTTAATGGAATGTTAAGGGCAATGGTTATTGGGGTTCCTAACACCGGCAAATCAACAATAATTAATGTTTTAAGTGGGGCAAAAAAAGCAGTCACTGGCGATAAAGCAGGCGTTACTAGAAACATAAGTTGGATAAAAGTAGATAGCAATATTGAAATTATGGACACACCAGGTACATTATGGCCTAAATTTGAGAACTTTGAAATAGGAAGAAATTTGGCAATAGTGGGAAGTATAAAAAATGAAGTTCTAGATGAAAGTGAATTGGGCTTTGAATGTTTAAAACTTTTGATTGAAATTGCTCCTAATCAACTGATAAATAGATATAATTTGCAATTTAAAACAGATGAAATGAAAAATATTGAGCCAATTGAAATTTATGATAAAATTTGCATAAATAGAGGTTGGATTTTAAGAAAAAACGAAATAGATTACGAAAGGGCAGGTAAGGGAATTTTAGACGATTTTAGAAGTGGAAAATTAGGAAAAATTACCTTGGATAAAATTTAAAATGAAAGACAAAAATTTAGATTTATTAAAGTTTGAACATGAACTTGAAAATGACGGTTATAAAGTGATTGCAGGGGCAGATGAGGTGGGAAGGGGCCCACTTGCTGGGCCTGTTGTTACTTGTGCTTGTATAATGCCTTTAAACAACGAATATTTAATTGATGGGGTTTGGGATAGTAAAAAATTAACACCTAAAAAAAGAGAAGAGCTATTTAATAAAATAATAGATAAAGCAATAGATTATAGCATTGAGTTTATTAGTGAAAAAGAGATAGACGACATTAATATTTTAAATGCAACTAAAAAGTGCATGGCAAACTCTATAAATAATTTAAAAGTTAAACCCGATGTGGTTATTGTTGATGCGTTAGATAATTTAGATACCAAAGCAAAAATATTTCCTTTAATTCATGGTGATGTACTTAGTTATAGTGTGGGTTGTGCAAGCATTTTAGCAAAAGTAACGCGAGATAGATTTATGGAAGATTTAGCAAAGCAGTATCCTGAATATGGTTTTGAAAGTCATAAAGGTTATGGCACAAAAGCACATATTGAAGCAATAAAAAAATATGGTGCATGCCCTATACACAGAAAGACATTTATTAAGCATTTTGTTTAAGGTTATAAAAATACTTAAATAACTAAATAAGAGGGTATAATGAATAATGTTAGAACATGGGTGCAAGGAGAAACCTTTGCAAAAGAATATTTGCTTAAAAAAGGTTTTATTATCTTAGAATTAAACTATAAAACACAACTTGGAGAAATTGATATTATTGCCCTTGACCCTAAAATAAGACAAATTAAATTAGCAAATGAAAAAATTGCAAATGGTCAATTAAATTCTAGTTTAAAAAATAAGTTAAACTATTTATTTGACGATACTATTGTGTTTATTGAAGTTAAAGCAAGAGAAAATGGCATTTTATGGAATCCCATTGATGCAGTAACAAAACATAAACAGTTTAAAATTAAGCAAGTAGCAAGTGCTTATTTAGAATTAAAAAATTTACAGGATAATAGCATTAGATTTGATGTAATTTCAGTTAGCGGTGACAAAATAGAACACATTGACAATGCTTTTTAAAAGTTAATATTTTAATTTTTATGTTACTAATTTAAAATTAATTATTTATTTTAATGGAAATACTTGCAAAATAACTTTTATTATGTTATTATTGCTTAGTAATTAAAGTGGTCCGCTGCGCAAGGGCTTGCATGAACACTTATCATACTAATAAAAAAGGAGGCAACACAACATGAGTAATGTTATTGATGCTATCGAACAAGAAGGTATGCGCACTGACATTCCTGCCTTTAATGTTGGCGATACTATTAAAGTTTTTGCTAAAATTAAAGAAGGTAACCGTGAAAGAATTCAAGGTTTTGAAGGTGTGGTAATAGCTCGTAAAAATGGTGGAATAAGAGAAACATTTACAGTTAGAAGAGTTTCTTTTGGAATTGGCGTAGAAAAAACTTATCCATTGCATTCACCTAAAATTGACCATATTGAAATTATTCGTAAAGGATCAGTAAATAGAGCAAAATTATATTATCTTCGTGACCGTTCTGGTAAGTCTGCAAAGATTAAAGAAAAGAAATAGTAAAAAAAGAATTGCATGGAAATATGCAATTTTTTATTTTTTAAATTTAATAATTTCTTATACAATAATTTATCATTTTTAATTGAAAATATAAAGGAGCATAGACAATGAATATAAATTTTGAATTAGAAGACGAATATGATGAAGAAGGAGAATATATACCATTATCTAAAAGAGAATGTTTTATTGATGAATATGTTGACCTAGCAAATGACGAATATGTAAGAAATGGTGAAAGTGCTCAGTTCAAGTTTATGCAAAATTTAATAGCTAGATCAAAAAATATAGGTTATATTATTTATTTTGCTAAAAATGTTTTTGGTGCAAATATAAAATTATTTGATGATGCAATTTGTAACACTAATAATGCCAAAGCAATTTTTTATTATTCTTATTTAGTAGATAATGTTGATGTAAATAAACTTTTAGATAAATTATGCGAAATTGGTGATGGCAAATATTTAACAGAATTTGGTATAAATGTATTAGGAAAAGCACAGCACATAGATAAAAAGTCATTTGATAAAATATTAATGGTATTAGATAATTCAAAGCATATTTTAAAAAAGAATTTTTACAAGAATGAAATAAAAAAATTTTTAGAAGAAAAAAATACTGAATGCACTTTGGATAAAGAATAATAGTAATAACCATTTTTAACAATTAAAATATATAATTTATCATTATTTTTCATTTGGCACCTATATATTTGACTTAGAGTGACAAAAACTTTAAAATTAAATAAAGGTGTATTATGGTAATTTTAGGAATTGACCCTGGTTATGCAATAGTTGGTTGGGGTGTTATTGAAAAACAAAAAAGCGGTAAATGTGTAGTTATAGACTATGGTGCTATTTTAACAGATAAAGATATGCCTTTCCCCGAAAGATTATACAAGATTAAAAAAGGTATGGAGAGTTTAATTAATAAATTTAAGCCAGATGTGCTGTCAATTGAAGAATTGTTTTTTAATACAAATACTACAACAGCAATCAAAGTTGCACAAGCAAGGGGAGTAGTGATTAGCACGAGTTTTGAAATGGGGTGTAAAATATATGAATACACACCACTCCAAATAAAACAAGCATTAACAGGTTTTGGCAGGGCAGAAAAAGCACAAATTCAATATATGACAAAAATTATGCTAAATCTTAAAAGTATTCCTAAACCAGATGATACTGCTGATGCACTTGCAGTTGCATTAACTCATGCTCAAACTAATAATAATTTAAATTCAAATTTGATGAGGTAATAAATGATTTATAGTTTAAAAGGTAAAGTTAAATATATTCAAGATAATGTTTTGGTAATAGACACGGGGGCAGTTGCATTTGAATGTTTGTGTTCTACTAACACAATTTATAAAGCAACAGCCAAAGAAGACGAGGTTCAAACTATTTTAACCTATATGCAGGTAAAAGAGGATGGAATTTCATTATTTGGGTTTATTGATCCAAGCGAAAAGAATTTGTTTTTGCAACTAATAACTGTAACCGGCATTGGGCCAAAAATGGCAATTCAAATTTTATCTTATGGAACTGTTGGAACAATAATTGAGGCTATCACAAGCGGAGATATGCGTTTACTTGCGTCTATAAAAGGTTTAGGAAAAAAAACTGCTGAAAGAATTTGTCTTGAACTTAAAGATAAAGTTAATGCATTAGATGGTGAAAATAATTTAATTTCTGGTCTTGGATTATCTAAAGCTAAAACTCCAGAAATTGATGATGCTATTGAAGTGTTAGTTGGTTTAGGTCTTTCAAGAGCTGATGCTATTAGACTTACTAACTTATATGCAACAGCGGATATGTCGGCAGAACAAGTTGTTGCTGCTTGCCTTAAAGGAATGGGGAGATAATTTATATGGAAGAATTTGATGAAAGATTTGTTTCTTCTAGTAAATTAGAAGAAGATAATGAGGTAGAAAATACATTACGCCCTAAAACAATGGCGGAATATGTGGGGCAAGAAAAAGTAAAAGAAAATCTTGAAGTTTACATAAAAGCTTGTAAAAAAAGAGGCGATAGTCTTGACCATGTTTTGTTATATGGACCACCAGGGTTAGGTAAAACTACATTGTCACACATAATAGCCAATGAATTGGGGGTTCAATTAAGATTAACAAGTGGACCTGCTATTGAAAAGGCTAGCGACTTAGCCGCTATTTTAACTAATTTAAATGAAAATGATGTTTTGTTTATTGATGAGATTCACAGATTAAATCATAGTGTTGAAGAAATTTTGTATCCTGCAATGGAAGATTTTGCCTTAGATTTTATTATTGGTAAGGGTCCAAGTGCAAGGTCTATGCGAATAAATTTACCAAAATTTACATTAATTGGTGCAACTACAAAGGCAGGAATGTTGACAGGACCATTAAGAGATAGGTTTGGTGTTATTTGCAGGCTTGAATTATATTCTGTAACTGAACTTGCAACAATTGTTAAAAGGTCTGCAAAATTGCTCAACATTGAAATTGATGATGACAGTGCTTGTGAAATTGCAAGCAGAAGCAGGGGAACTCCAAGGATTGCAAATAGAATATTAAAAAGAGTAAGAGATTTTGCCGAAGTGTTTGGCGATGGTAAAATAGACTTAAATATAACTAGACATAGTTTGAACAAAATGCAGATTGATGAACTTGGACTAGATGTGGTTGATACTGTTATTTTAACTACAATAATTGAAAAGTTTAAAGGTGGGCCAGTTGGGCTAGACACTCTTGCGGCAGCAACCGGTGAAGAAACGGGAACTATTGAAGATGTTTATGAGCCTTATTTATTGCAGTTAGGTTTCATTTCAAGAACACCAAGAGGAAGAGTTGCATTAACTCCTGCTTATGAACATTTAGGAATTAAGGTGTAATATGAAAACGCATGATTTTTATTATGATCTGCCCCAAGAATTAATTGCTCAAACTCCTATTGAACCAAGAGATCACAGCAGATTACTTGTTTATAATAGAAAAAATAAGACAATTGAACATAAGCATTTTTATGATATTATTGATTATTTAACTGCTAATGATGTTTTGGTTATAAACAACACAAGGGTTATTCCTGCAAGAATTTATGGAACTAAGAAAGACACAGGGGCTAAGGTAGAAATATTATTGCTAAAACGCATAAATTTAACCGATTATGAATGTTTAATTAAGCCTGCTAAGAAGTTTAAAGTTGGCACTGAAATAATAATTTCTAATAATTTAACAGCGCAATGTATTGAAAATGTTGAAGAAATTGGTGGAAGAGTTGTTAGATTTTCTACTTTGTGTGGAACTTTAGAAGAAGAGTTAGATAGAATTGGAGAAATGCCACTTCCACCTTACATACATGAAAAACTTAAAGATAAAGAAAGATATCAAACTGTTTATAGTAAAATTAATGGTTCGTCGGCAGCACCAACTGCAGGTTTGCATTTTACAAAAGAATTATTAGAAAAAATCAAAGAAAAAGGAGTAACTATTGTTGAGGTGCTTTTGAATGTGGGGCTAGGGACATTTAGGCCAGTAAACGAAACAGACATTGAAAATCATCATATGCATAGTGAATATATAGAGTTAACCGAAGAAACTGCAAATATTTTAAATAGGGCAAAAGAAGAAGGTAAAAGGATAATTGCGGTTGGCACAACGAGCGTTAGAACGCTTGAAAGTGCAACAGATGATAATGGGATAATTCACGCTTGTAAAAAGGAAACAAATATTTTTATATATCCTGGTGTTAAATTTAAATTTGTTGATGCAATAATAACGAATTTTCATTTACCAGAATCAACACTTATAATGCTTATATCTGCTTTTGCAGGAAGAGAAGAAACACTTAATATTTATAACATTGCAGTTAAAGAGAAATATAGGTTCTTTTCTTTCGGCGATAGTATGTTTATATATTAATTTAAAAGGAAATTTATGGAACAAAAAGAATTTGAATTTAAAGTTAAACAAAAATGCACTAACTGTTTTGCTAGAATTGGCGAACTTAAAACTCCACATGGAATTATAGAAACGCCAGTGTTTATGCCAGTTGGAACACAAGCAACAGTTAAGGCTGTTGAACCAAGAGAATTAGAAAATGATGTTCATGCACAGATAATATTATCTAATACTTATCATCTTTATTTAAGACCTACGGCAGACATAATTTCTAAATTTGGGGGATTGCATAAATTTATGAATTGGAATAAACCAATTCTAACAGATAGTGGTGGGTTCCAAGTTTTTTCATTGGCTGATTTAAATAAAATAACGGAAAATGGTGTTCATTTTAAATCTCATTTAGATGGTTCATCACATTTCTTTACTCCTGAAAAGTCTATTGAAATTCAAAATAAGTTAGGAAGCGACATAGTTATGGCATTTGATGAATGTTCAACCTATGGGGTGGATTATAATTATGCAAAATCGGCACTTAACCGAACTCAAAAATGGCTTGAAAGATGTTATGTGGCTCAAAAAAATCCAAAACAAATGTTATTTCCAATAGTTCAGGGCAATTTTTTTGCAGATTTAAGGATTAAAGCGCTAAAAGATATTTTGCCTTATGCAAAAGTGGGCTTTTCAATAGGTGGGCTTAGTGTTGGCGAGCCAAAATCTACAATGTATGAAATGTTAGATGTTTTGGCTCCAAATTATCCTGAAGATAAAGCAAGATATTTAATGGGAGTAGGTAGCCCTGATTGTATTATTGAAGGGGTAATTCGTGGAATTGATATGTTTGATTGTGTGCTTCCAACAAGAATTGCACGAAATGGCACAGCATTTACAAGTTATGGAAAAGTTGTAGTTAAAAATGGTAAATATAAAGAAGATTTTACAACACTAGACCCTGAATGCGATTGCTATTGTTGTAAAAATTTCACAAAAGCATATTTAAGACACTTGTTTAACACAGACGAAATTTTAGGGGCACAATTATTAAGTATTCATAATTTAAGATATTTAACACATTTAACAGAACTAATAAAACAAGCAATCAAAGAAGATAGATTATTGGAATTTAGACAAGAATATCTAAAAAAGACAGGTTATTAATTTAATTATTTAAATTATGGCAAAATTTTTAAATAAAATATTTGCCTTTTTTTATATCTTTTGTTAAACTAATAACATAGAAAAGGAGAAATATGATGTTAAATTTATTACTAGCAGAAAGCGGTGGTGGAAGTTCTTGGTGGATTTATGTAATACTTTTAGTTGCAGTTGTTTTCTTATTAGTTTTCCCAATGTTTACTCAAAAGAAACGCAACAAAGAATTTGGCGAAATGGTGAATGGGCTAAGCGTTGGCGACGAAATTAGAACAATTGGTGGTATAATTGGAAAGATTACTAAAATTAATAAAGAAGATGGGGTTGTTAAAACCATAATCATCGAAACGGGTGCTGCTAATGCAAAGCATACTCTTGAATTAGATGTTACCTGCATTGCATATATTTTAAATCAAGTTAACCCACCAAAAAAAGAAGATCCAAAAAAAGAAGAACCAAAAACAGAAGATGTTAAGAAAGATGAAACTGAATTAATTGCGAATAATCAGGAAAATAAAGAAGATAGTGCTGAAAAAACAAAAAATTCAAGAAAAACTTCAAAGAAATCAGCAGAAAACACTTCATCACAAAATAAAAATAAGTAAACCCAATAACTATGGGTTTACTAATTTTTATTTATAAATTTAAAATATCATAAAGGGAAAAGATTACAAATGGAAAAAACAAATAAAAAACAAAACGAAATTTTAATAGTAACTGTAATAATTTTATTATTAGTTTTCTTAACTGTTTCATTATTAGTATATTTTTTATATAAACCTAATAATACTGACCCAAACATTACACAAGAAACTATATGGGAAGAAACTTCTGGTGATATTTATAACTTTACTGAAAATGATGCAAGTAACTATACAATAACAGGGATAAAGGAAAATGCAGTTTTTCCTAGTGAATATATTATTTTACCATCAACTTATGATGGCAGAAGTGTCACTTCAATTGCCGAAAATTCATTTAGTAATACACCAAATGTTAAAGGCATTGTTATTCCAGAAAATATTAATTCCATTGCGGAGAATGCTTTTAGTGGAAATGAAGAAGTAGAAATTATAGGAATAGGTGTTCAACCAGAAAATATAAACTTTGTAACATTAACAAGTGAAAGCAATAATGTTATAACTATAGGGGATAATGCATTTTCTGGATGCATTAATTTAAAAACATTTTTAACTACAAGTTCTGTAAAAGAACTTGGTAAAAATGTTTTTGATGGTTGTTTACAATTAACTGACATTTCTATGCCTAATGTGACAGTAATTGACCAAACTACCTTTGACTCACAAAATTCTTTACTTAAAATAAATGAAACAAATATGCCAAAATTAAATAGCATGGTAGTTCGTCCAGACACAGAAGAAAATGCTTTAATATTTAATAAATCAATTTCAAGGATAGAACAAAATATAGGGGTAATAATTGAAGAAGGAGTAGAGAGTTTATATACAGATTCTTTTGTAGGCTATACTAATATTAATAGCGTTGATTTCCCTACAACAATATTTAATAAGATTATCGATATTATAAATGATGTAAATAATGGAATCGTAGATTCAAATACTGGTAATAATTCTATAAATGAAATTTTTACTTCACTTTCTACTATGTTTAATGGATGCGTTAACATTTCATCTTTAAAATTTTTTTCAAATACTTCTGATCAATATTATGGCATGGCCTTTTATGAATTTCTTTTTATAATCTATGATTCTATTATTGAAACACAAATGAATATTGCAGAACAACCTAATCTAGATACTTTAATTATTAAAGAAGGTTTTACTGGATTTTTTCAAAGGTCTGTACCAATTTTAACGACTCCATATTTAAAGAACTTAATTTTACCTACAACTATGGAAAGCATACCAGCACAAATTTTTTCAGGAGTTCTGTTAGATAGCATTTATATTCCAGCCAATGTTAATTCAATTGGGGAAAATGCATTTGCAGTAGCAGGAGATATAATTGTTGATAATGAAAATCAATATTATTACAGCATTAACAATGCATTGATTCAAAAAAGTGATAAAAAATTGATTTTAGTAAGTAATGCTACTGAATCAATTCCAGATGATGGTAGTGTGGAAATAATTGGCAAATATTCTTTATATAATTTGCAAAATGACACTATAAATATTCCTTCATCTGTAAAAAGTATTGAGTCTTTCCCAAATACTTTTTCTGTAAGAAATAATATAAGCACATTAATAATTGATAGTGAATATTTATATGATATGATGAACAATGTTTATATACTTTATCAGTTAAATTTAACTAATTATAGTGGAATCCCAACTAATGTTGAATATATAGATTTTAAAATTTTAAATACATTGATTAATGATTCAAATAAATTTTTTATTGATTATGCATCTGATTATAGACTAGAAACTATTAATGAAGAGTTGTATTCTGTTTATTCTACTAAGAGTCAAGATTATAATATAATTTATAACTTAAATGGTGGAGAGTTATCTAATCCAATTACAACTTATAATTATAAAACAGAAACATTTACCTTACAAAAACCATATTTAGATGGCTATTATTTCGTAGGCTGGTTAGGAACGAATCTAGATGAAGAAACTAAAGATGTTGTGATTGATAAATATTCAACAGGCAATAGAGAATATACAGCGGTTTGGATTGAAGCGGTTGATTATAGTATAAAATATGAATTAAATGGTGGGGAATTAGAAAATCCTGTTGATTCATATAATTATGAAACAGAAACATTTGAATTACCTCAGCCTACAAAAGAGGGCTTAACATTTAAAGGGTGGATTGGTCAGGGAATTGATGAACCAACTAAAATAGTAATCGTTGATAAATATTCAACTGGTAATAGAGTATATACAGCGGTTTGGGGATTAGCTGTTACACTTGTTGTAGATGGCATTTCAACCGATTATTTTGTAGAAGAAAATCAAACAGTTGCAAATATAATTCCTACTTCTTTAAATTCAAATAATATATGCGGTTGGTATGCAGATAGTCAATTAACACAGCCTGTTAACTCATTAGACTTTACAATCACAAGTTCGGTTACTTATTTTACCAAAAAAGCAACATTATCAAATAATGTCTTTGAATTTATATTAAATAATGATGGTAATAGTTATTCGGTTAGAAGAAATGCCTTTTCATTGTATACAACAGAACTTGTTGTTCCATTGACATATAATAATAAACCTGTAACTAAATGGCTAAGAGATACCGTATCTGCTAATTTAGGCGCAACTAAAATAACTGAATTATATTTAACAGAAAATATAACAGATATTGCAGATTATGCATTCCAATATAATAGATTAACTACTATTACATTACCATCTAGTTTAATTAATATTGGTGATTATATATTGGATAATACAACTATTACTGAACTAATCATTAATTTCAATAGTTCAACAAATATAAATAAAAATGCATTTTCAAAATTTTCTGGTGGAATTAATTTAACCAATCTCATTTTTGGTGAAGGCGTAACTTCTATTGATATGAGTAAATTTATCAATATATCAAATATTGAGTCATTATCATTACCATCAACACTAGAAAATATTATCTTGGATTATGCTAATTCAGTGAAAGTGGCTCCAAAAATTCAATCAATTGTTATTAATAGTAATAATAAAAATTATAGCGTAATAAATAATTGTATAATAGATAATAGAACTAATACATTAATTTTAGGCTGTGATGCATCTGTATTATCTAATGATATGAGTATTCAAATTATTGGTAATTCAGCATTCAAAGGCACTTCAATATCACAAATAAATATACCTGAAACTGTTACTAAAATTGAAGAATCTGCATTTGCAAGATGTAATAATTTAACTGAGATTTACATTCCTAGCAGTGTTTCTATTGTTGAATATTATGCTTTTGGTGGTTGTAATAGTTTAACTAAAGTAATTATAGATAGTGCAGACATAGTAGAAAATTATATCTCAAACTTGGGTATAAGTAGCACAACACCAGGGTATAATGTTACAGATGTTTATATTAAATCTGATCTAACTATTACTGAACTTCCTCAAATTTTATTATCAAATTTTACAAAACAAGATACTACTGATAAAGTTGGATATGATTATTGGAAAAAAAATTAATATAGAAAATCTACCTTTACTAGGTAGATTTTTTATATTGACATTTATTGAGTTATATGTTAAATTTTAATTAGAGGTTTGGTTTATGTTTGAATTAGAAGAATATACAAAAGTTTTATCTTATTACCATCCTTATTATTATATTGATTTATATTTAATAGGTGGTGAACAACGGGAAGTTTTAACGGGCATAAAAGACTTAGATATTTTTAATTATTATCTATTAACAAATAGTGGTGAAGCTCCAAAAATTCCTAATAGTATTCAAGTTATTGCAAACCGAGCCTTGCAAAATATTGCAAAATTAGAGTATATAACTTTGCCTTCTGGTTTATTAGAAATAGGTGATGCAGCATTTAGAAGAACAGGGCTAAAATATGTAGATTTTTCTAATTGTAAACAATTATCTACTATTGGTTCTTATGCTTTTTATGATGCTAAATTTAAAGATATTATAGATTTAAGTGATTGTGAGAAATTAAGATTAATTGACGATTATGCATTTGGATTAAATAATTGTGTTTTAGTAAATTTGCCAAGCAATAGTTATAGAATACATATAGGTGAAGGTGCATTTTCTAAGCGTAATGGCGGGAATGCTAGGCAAACAATTGCCGAACCAAAAGACATGGAACAAACACGATTATTTTAATTAATTTTATTATTTAGAATTTATAAAATATAAAACCTTATAAAAAGGTTTTTTTGTTCTAAAAATTTTTATGTGAGCATAGGCTTTATTGAGGTAAAAAATATGGTTAAAAGTGAAACTAAATCTAATAAAAATGGAGTAATTCTTACCTATGTTAAAGCTGGTATAATTGCTATGATAGTTACTCTTGTTTTAATTTTAATATTTGCTTTAATTTTAAAAGTTACAAATTTAAGTGATGCAGTTATAACACCAGTTAATCTAGTTATTAAATCAATCAGTATTGCTGTAGGAACATTAATACTAACTAAGAACGGAGAGGGTGGGCTTAAAAAAGGTTTAATATTAGGAGTAATATTTACTGCTCTTGCTTTTGTTGTTTTTTCTTTGCTTAATGGTTCTTTTTCTTTTAATTTAGGTTTACTTGCAGACTTTGCTTTTGGTGCAGTTGTTGGTGGTTTAGTTGGTGTTCTTTCTGTTAATTTAAAAAAATCTTAGTTTTTTGATATATTTTTTTATTGTTTCTCAGTTTTGTTCATTTTTTTGTATATAATTTGTTTTTATCTGGTTAATTATTAATAAAAAAGATTGACCAAATCATTTCAATTAATGTATAATACCTTTGTAAAATTATGTTTACATTAATTAATACGAGGAACAATTAAATGAAGCCATTAAAAAAATCTACTGCAAAATTTTTAATTATTTTTGTTTCCATTCTTTTAGTTATTGGTCTTGTTTTTGCCTTTATTCCAATGAATTTTGGCAACTCGCAATATCTTTCTTTTATGGGTAATATTAGATATGCCAATGACATTAAAGGTGGAATGTATGCCGAATATAAAGTTAGCGAAGATGCAACTAGCGGGCAGTTAAATAAAACAGTTACTGAACTTAAAAGCATTTTAAGTGAACAAGGTTATCCTAACGCATTTGTAGCGTCTATTGGTGATGCAATTAGAGTTGAAATTGGACTAGATACTGGTAAAGACTATGAAAAAACTCAAACCATGCTTCAAGCTTTGGGTGTGGGTGTTTTTGAACTTAGAACTGGAACTGAGGAAGACAAAACATTTATAAATGGTCGAGAACACATTAAAAATGTTACAGTTGGCTCTTCTGGCGGGGCAACTTATGTTCAAATTTCATTCAATAAAGAAGGTCTTGAACTTTATAAAGCAAACATGAAATCTGGAACAACTATTTATGTTTACATGGGGAATAATGTTCAAACAAGTTTTTCTGGAAGCACTGCGCAAACAGATGATATGTATTTAACTTTTGAAGATTATACACAAGCAGAAGACTTTGCTTTAAAGGTTAAATTGGGTTCACTTGTGCCAATAGATTTTATTGCAAATGAAACAGTAGTAAATTCCATGAGTTCGCCTTATTCAACTGTGGGACTCACTGCGAACATAAATAGCGATGCTTATGGTAAAAGCAATGCTTTTGTTGCAATAGTTGTTGCACTTGCAATAACAATATGTGCAACCATTATTTACATGGCAATAAGATATAAAGCTTTTGGAATTATCAATATTTTTGCGTTTTTATGCGATATAGTTATTCTTGTTTTCTTTATGCAAGCGTTGCCATGGGTTGAGTTAAGTTTATCTTCTATGCTTGTTATTGCGTTAGGTTTTGCATTATTGTTTTTTGGTTCTTTTATATATATCGAAAAAGTTAGAAGTGAATTTTTTGATGGGAAAACCCTAACTGCATCATTAGAGAGTGGTTATAAAAAATCTATTCTAATTAACTCAGCAATTTATATTGCTATTGCAATTTTCGGCTTTGCAATGGCCATTTTGGGCAGTGGTGCAATTCAAGTTGCAGGAGTTTTATTAGTGTTGTTTGCATTAATTGGTGCATTAAACAATATTGTGCTTTTGCCAGGTTTTGTTAATATTTTTCAAGCATTTAATGCAGATAAAACTAAGGTTTACGGCTTAACAAGTGAGGGCAAGACAGATGAAAGATAAAATACTAAAAACACCATTAAAATATTTTTTAATTATAATTGCAACCGTGTTAGTTATAGGCATTATTCTTGCTTGTTGTTTTGGCTTTAACACAAGCATTGAATTTGGTGGTGGCACTCAATTAAAAGTTACAATTAATGACATTAATAATGCATCAACAATTAGAAAAGACAGTATTGCAGTTTTAAAAGACAATAAAATAAATGTAGAGAGTTCTTTTGTTGAAGATAATGGAACGGCAACATATTTAGTTATTAGAAGCACTAATAAAACCATAAAAAATGCAGATGAAGTTAAACAACAACTTGCAGATAAATTAAATATTGATGTTTCTCAAATTTCTAACTTTGAATCTATTAAAGGTTCATTGTCTAGTTCAAATTTAATATTGTTTGGCGTTGGAGTTATTCTAGCAATTACAATTTTCTTCTTTATTGGTTGGTTAAGATATAAATTAGTTGGGGGTGCCACTCTTGCATTAACCATTTTAGGCAACTTTTTGTTATATTTTGCACTACTTGCAATAACTAGAATTTATTTATCTAGTGCAAGCCTAGTGTCATTGGTTGTGTCTAGTATTATTTGTTTAGTTTTAGTGGTTTCAATACTTGAAAATGTTAGGCAAAATTATGGAACTAAACAGTTTGAAAATTTAAGCGAAAAAGACATTGTAATTGAAAGTGCAAAACCTGCTATAATTCCAATGTTATTTACGATTGCTATTGTGGCTTTATTTAGCATTATATTATTATTTGTTCCTAATAACTTTGTTCAAATTTTTGCACTTAGTGCATTAATTGGCTTAATTAGCAGTGTGTTATTTGGATTATTTGTGGCGGTTTCTTTTCACGGAACATTGCTTGAAATTGCAAACTTACAGCAAAAACAAAGAGTATCAAAAAATCCTGATTTTAATAAAAATAAAAAATCAAAATAATTTACTTAAAGCCTTTTTAAATGCATAGTCTTTTAAAAAGGCTTATTATATGCAAAGACAATGATTAAAATTATTAAAGATGAACGGCTTATTAATTGGCTAAAAAATAGGGGAGTTGAAACGCAAGAGCAATTGCGTTCATTTTTAAATCCTACTTATTTTGATATTTTAAACCCGTTTGAATTGATGGGAATTACCCAAGCATGTAAAGAAATAAAAAATGGTATTAAGAATAACAAAAAATTTGTTATTGTTGGTGATTATGATTGCGATGGAATTATGGCAAGCACTTTGGTTTATCAATATTTAATAAGCGAAAATGCTCAAGTTTCTGTTTTTATTCCTAATAGATTTGAAGATGGTTATGGCCTTAATAAGGAATTAATAGACGAAATTCTAATATCTGCTAATCCAGATATTTTAATCACTGTTGACCTAGGAATTTCTTGCAATAATGAGATTGATTATTTAAAAGAAAAAGGGGTTACTGTTATAGTAACCGACCACCACGAACCACAAGAAGTTATTCCTGATTGTATTGTGATAGACCCTAAAATTAAGCAAGATTATGCTTGTTCGTTTTTGTGCGGAACTGGAGTTGCTTTTAAATTAATATCTGCACTTGCTGGTAAAGAGTTTTCAAATAAATTTTTAGATATAGTTGCAATTGCAACTATTGGTGATATTGTGCCTTTATTAAACGAAAATAGAGTTCTTGCTAGTTTAGGTCTTGAAAGATTGAATAAAAAACAATTTAGTCTTAATAGTTTAAAATATATGTTTAACGAACTGAAAATCGAAAAGGTTAATGGAAGCGATATATATTTAAAAATTGTGCCTAAAATTAATGCTAGCGGAAGAATGGACAATGCTAAAAAAGTGTTTGATTTTTTAAATGCAACTGATGAAAATATAATGCGAAAATTACTTGCTGAAATTCTGGCAGATAATAATTTAAGGCTTGATGAAATAGGAAAATCGTTAGAAGAGATACAAAAACAAATAGAATCGATTAATGTTTTAAAAATGCCGATAATTTGTATTAAAGGTGATTTTCATCAAGGGATATTAGGCATATTAGCATCAAGAATTATGGCAGAGTATAACAAGCCTTCTATAATTTTTGCAAAAACAGATAACGGAACTTATAAGGCAAGCGGTAGGAGTGTGGAAGGTTTAGATTTGCATGGAATTATTGGTAAATATGATTATCTTTGCGAGCACTTTGGCGGGCACAAAATGGCAATCGGCTTAGAAATAAAGGTTGAAAGATTTGATGAATTTGTTTCTTTAATAAGTAATGAAACAATTAATGCACTAAATAATTTAAAGCAAAATGATTTAAGCAAAAATGATTATATTATAATTAAAGAAAAGGATATAAATGCAGATTTTATAAGTCAATTAAATTTGCTTGCACCATTTGGTTGTGATAACGAAAAACCGCTTTTTTCTTTAAATGTTAATGCACCTATTAATGTGGAAAGGTTAGGTGCTAAAGATAGTCCACATTTAAAATTAAATCTTGGCGGAGGTTCAAACATTGTTTATTTTTATGGTTTGCAACATAAAAATTTATTACTTTCACCTGCAAAAAAACAATTAATTTTAGATATAGATTTTAATTATTTTAAAAATAAGGCGATACCGCAAGCAATTGTTAAAAACATTAACATTCTCGAACCAATAGGATTGGAATTAGTTGAACAGTTTGATTGTATGAATGCATTTTACCTAAGTAAATCTATATTAAACGGAATAAATAATAACAATATAGAAAAAAAATTAATTAATTTAAAAGATGATTTAATTAAGTTAAATGAGTTTGGCACCTTAATTTTTGCTTGCACCAATAGTTCTTTTGAAACTTTAAAGGGATTGAAATTAGATGTTAAAATAACAGACCAAATACCAGCAAATAAGCAAACTGCAATTATAATTAATTCCTATTTGCCATTTGATACAAATACTTTAATAGGTTATAAAAATTTAGTATTTCTTGATGATTATTATAAAAATCAATTCGATTTTTTAACTAAGTATAAAGTATTTACTTATGGTAAAATAACAAATAGATTCAAAGTGGAAGACGAAAGATATAAATGTGGTTTAATTTTTTCGATACTTAAAAGTGGTAAGCTAGATAATAAATTTACTAATATTGTTGACCTTTGTTTGAAAATCAAAAATTTATTACCTTTTTTAAAAGCAAATGAAATTTGTATATGTTTGTTAGCACTTGAAGAACTAGAAATTATTTCGATAAATAATTTAGATAATTTAATTTTAAAAATAAACGAAACAAGTGGCAAAAAGAATTTAGAAAATAGTAAAATATTAAATTATTTTAGAGGTTAAAATGACAGAACAAAAATTTAAGGATATAGTGAATGAGACTTATAAAGATAAAGCACAAATAATTTTAAAAGCATTAGAATTTTCTAAAAAAGTTTATGAAGGTAAAAAGCGTTTAAATGGAGATGATTATATAACTCATCCTATTGCTGTTGCACAAATGTTAATAGAATATGGCTTAGATTATGAAACGATAGCGGCAGCATTACTACACGATAGTGTTAAAGTTTGTGGTGTTACTTTTAAACAACTAAAAGAATTGTTTGGAGATAATATTGAGTCTTTAGTTAAAAGTTATACTAAAATTTGCTCTTTGCAATATGAAAGAAGTAATAGTAAAGATAACGAATTAGAAAATGTGCGACAAATGTTTTTGGCATTAGGAAAAGATGTTAGAGTTATTTTAATTAGAATTTGCGACCGCTATCATAACTTATTAACAATGGGTAATATGCCAGCCGATAAACAATTTGCAATGGCAAGTGAAACAATGGATATTTTCGTTCCATTAGTTGAACGACTTGGCATGGGCAAAATGAGATCGGTTATGGAAGATATATGTTTTAAATATCTTAATCCGCAAGCATATTATAAATTAGAAAGTGAATTGAAGCGCAAATATGAGAAAAAAACGCAAATTATGAATGAGATCACGGCAATACTTGAAGGCGTCTTAAAAAAATTAAATATTAAAGGCGAAGTTACTTGCAGGTTTAAACATTTTTATAGCATTTACAAGAAGTTAAAAAAAGGTGGAATGGAAAAGATATATGACATTATTGCTCATAGAGTTATTGTGAATGATATTAAAGATTGTTATGCTGTGTTAGGTGAAATTCATTCTCATTTTAAACCAGTGCCAGGCAGAATTAAGGATTATATTGCAAGTCCTAAACCTAATGGTTATCAAAGTTTGCACACAACATTAATTACTCGTGATGGAGTTCCTTTTGAGGTTCAAATTAGAACATACGATATGCATATGTATTGTGAATATGGTGTTGCTGCACATTGGAGATATAAAGAAGGAAATACCAAAAAAAATTTATTAGAAGAAAAGATTAACTGGTTTAAAAAAACCATTGAAAGCGAAAAGCAAATTAAAGATAACGAAAAGTTTATTGATGCGTTAAAAATGGATTTGAGCACGGGTGAAATATGGGTATTTACGCCAAAATATAAGCCAATAGAATTGCCAGAACACGCAACACCAATAGATTTTGCTTATGCCATTCATAGTGGAATTGGTGACAAGTGTGTGGGGGCAAAGGTTAACGATAAAATGGTGCCTTTAAACTATGAACTTCAAACTGGTGACGTGGTTGAAATTTTAGCGAACCAAAATTCTAAGGGACCAAGTTTAGATTGGCTGAACTATGCTAGAAGCAGTTCTACAAGAAATCACATTAGGCAATATTTTAAAAAGCAATCTAAAGAATCGAATATAAAATTGGGCAAAGATATTTTGGATTTAGAAGCAAAAAAATGTGGCTATCAGTTAAATGATTTGCTTAATGAATTGGATTTAGCAGATTTAACTAAACGCTTTAATTTATCTTCTTTAGATGATATTTTTGCTTCTATTGGATATGGTGGAATTACTGCAAAACAAGTGCTTGGGAAAGTTGTTGCAGAACGCAAAATAAAAGAAAAACTTGAAAGAAAAGCAGAATTACAAAGAAATTCAATACAAAATCACAAAGATGAAATTGGTGGCGGAGTAATTGTTGACGGGCTTGAAGGTTTAACTGTTAGGTTTGGGGGGTGTTGTCATCCAATAGCAGGTGACGAAATTATTGGTTTTTCTAGCAAAAGCAGAGGCATAACTATTCATAGAAAAGATTGCCCTAATATAAAACAAATAAATCCAAACAAACAAGTTAAAGTTGAATGGAAACAAGGTAAAAACCAGTTATATAATACCACTGTTACAATTAAGGCAAAAGATAATAGTGGCATGTTATCTAAAATTACCACGATGCTAGCTAATATGAAAATTAATATTGCCACTATATCTTCAAAAATAATTTCAAGCGGAGAAGCCCAAATTGATTTAGTTTTACAAGTTCAAACCCGCGACCAAGCAAGACTTGCAATGGTAAAACTGCGTCAACTTGAAGGAGTTTACGAAGTAAGATAAATGTTTGATTTGTTGCGAAAAATTTTTTAATAAACTGTTTACAAATAGTTTTTATTATGTTACAATAATAACGACCTATGCCTAAGTTTAGCGATACCTTCAACGCTTTGCTATGGTGTATGGCGAATAAATAAGGAGAGAAGGAAAATGACTAAGGAAAGAAAACAACAAATTATTGCTGAATATGGCAGAAAAGAAGGAGACACTGGTTCTCCTGAAGTTCAAATTGCTTTGCTTACTGAAAGAATTAATCATTTGACAGAGCATTTAAAAGCCAACAAGCAAGATTTGCATTCTCGCAGAGGGCTTCTTCAATTGGTTGGAACAAGAAAAAGATTACTTGCATATCTTAAAAAGACCAATCTTGATAGCTACCGTGAACTTATTGCAAAACTTGGAATTAGAAAATAGTTCGCAAAAGGCGATAGGACCTTGTTCTTATCGCCTATTTTTTAGTTCAAATGATGGTATTGTGAAACAAAATTAAAAAAATAGGAGTAAATATGGAAGAAAAAAGATATTCTTTAAAAGTAGGCACGGGCGAGATTGAAGTGCGTGTTGGCAAATATGCAGAACTTGCAAATGGTTCTTGCATAATTAAAAGTGGTGAAACAATGGTTATGGTTAATGTTACAATGAGTGACAAACCAAGAGACGGCATGGATTTTTTCCCACTTGGAGTAGATTTTGAAGAAAAAATGTATTCAGTTGGTAAAATTCCAGGTGGATACAAAAAGCGTGAAGGCAGAGCAAGTGATAAAGGAATTCTTACTAGTAGGTTAATTGATAGACCAATTAGACCTTTATTCCCAAAAGGATTTTATAATGATGTAGCCGTAGTTGCAACAGCATTAAGTGTCGACCCAAATTATCCACCAGAAGTGCTAGCCATGATTGGTTCATCTGTTGCCCTTTCAATTAGCGATATTCCATTTATGGGGCCAACTGGTTCTGTTGTTGTGGGATTAGTTGATGGAAAATTTATTATTAATCCAGATGTTGAACAAAGTGAAAAATCTAGAATGCACTTAACAGTTTCTGGCACAAAAGATGCTATTATGATGGTAGAAGCAGGTGCGCAAGAAGTAAGCGAACAAGAAATGCTTGATGCTATTATGTTTGCTCATGAAGAGATTAAAAAAATAGTTGCATTTATTGAAGATATTGCAAAAGATTGTGGAAAACCTAAAAAGGAAATTGAATATTATAAAGTTGGGGCAGATATAGAAGCAGATGTTCGTGCTTATGCAGATGAAATGCTTAATGAGGCATTAGGTGTTACTACAAATAGACTTGTTAGAACAGAAAAAGTTGATGAAGTTGAAGCAAAAACATTAGAGCATTTCGCAACAACTTATGAAGGAAGGGAACAAGAAATAAAAGATGCTCTTTACAAGATGAAAAAAGAAAAAGTAAGAGCAAATATTATTAATAACGGAATAAGACCAGACGGAAGAACAACCACACAAATTCGCCCTATATGGTGTGAAGCAGGTGTGCTTCCAAGAGTTCACGGAAGCAGTGTGTTCACTCGTGGACAAACTCAGGTTATGAATGCCTTAACATTAGGCACAATAAGTGATGTTCAAAAGTTAGATGGTTTAGATGATACAGAATATAAAAGATATATACACCATTATAACATGCCACCTTATGCCACAGGTGAAGCAAAACCTTTAAAAGCACCAGGAAGAAGAGAGATTGGGCATGGTGCTCTTGCAGAGCGTGCTCTTGAACCAGTTATTCCAAGTGAAGAAAATTTCCCTTATGCATTAAGGCTTGTTAGTGAGGTTTTATCTTCTAATGGGTCTTCATCGATGGCAAGCGTTTGTGCTTCAACCCTTTCGCTTATGGATGCAGGCGTGCCTATTAAAGAACCAGTGGCTGGTATTGCGATGGGTTTAATTAAAGATGAAGCAAGCGGGAAAGTTGTAGTTTTAAGCGACATTCAAGGGCTTGAAGACTTTTTAGGAGATATGGATTTTAAGGTTGCGGGAACAAAGAATGGTATAACAGCTATTCAAATGGATATTAAAATTAAAGGTATTGATAAAAATATCTTAACAACAGCACTTGAACAAGCTAGACTTGGCAGATTAGAGATTATGAATAAGATGCTTAGTGTAATAGATAAACCAAGAGATCATTTAAGTAAATATGCGCCTAAAATTATTTCATTTAATATTGACCCTGAAAGGATTGGCGAAGTTATTGGTTCTGGTGGAAAAATTATAAATAAAATAATTGAAGAAACCGGAGTTAAAATTGATATAACTGATGATGGAAAAGTTATGATTGCTTCTAATAATATAGATGATTGCAGTAAAGCAAAGGAAATCATTGATTCTATTTTATTTGAGCCAGCAGTTGGTGAAAAATATACTGGCACAGTTATTAGAATTATGCCATTTGGGGCTTTTGTTGAACTCACGGCAAATGTAGATGGCATGATTCACATTTCAAAACTAAGTGAAAAGCATGTTGAAAAGGTTGAAGATGTGGTTGCTATTGGAGATCGTGTTGAAGTTGAAGTTATTAAAATTGACGATAAAGGAAGAGTTGATTTAAAATTAATTAAAAAATTATAATAAACAAATAATATATTATTTAAAAAGATTATCTTGAAAGGATAATCTTTATTTATTTTAAATTAAATAAATAAACCAATATTGACATTATTACAATTTGCTTATATACTGATAATATAATATTAAATAGGGTTCAGGTAAATTATGGATAGAATATATTCAAGTAAAAATGGAGCAGGATTTCAGGAAGTTGATGTTAATACTCCCTATAAATATGTAACGGCTCAAAACATTGTAAAGGGAGGAGGAAGTCAAAAAACTGAAAGAATATTTAACTTTTATGTTGAATGTATTAAAAATGGTAATAATAGTTTAATTGAAGCACAAGATCCCGAGTTATTAATTTCATTGTGTGATAGAAATGGATTAAAGTTAATTGATTATAGTTTTATTTATGGCAATTATGATTTTGTTAAATTTTTAGTAGCAAATTGTAATTCTAATGTAAATGATATGCCTTTAAAATTTGGTGAAACTACATTAAACACATTTTTAAACACAGTTGATCCTTTAACCGATGATAAACTTTTAAGTCATGCTAAAATTGCTGGGTATTTAATAAAAGAAGGTGCATTTGCTTATAGTTGTGATGCTTTTTCAATTAAATACGAACCAAGTGAAGCAGATTTTGAGATTGTTTTAAACAATATGCAAAACGAAACTGTAGAATCAGTTGAAGAATTTATAGATAAATGTGTTAACGCATTAGGTAAAAACATTAATAAAGATGATGAGTTAATTGATTCAATTGATGTTTTTATTAGATTGGGTTTTATGCCAAACATTAATACTATGTCTACTGATAATTATAAAAAATATAAAATTAATGATTTATTAATTTTATCTGAAAGGAAAATTAAACTTTCAAATAAACTTTCTTATACAATGGGTGAATATTCACAAATATATTTAGAAAAGTATTTTATTCTTTTATCTTCTTTAGTTAGAGAGGCAAATACACTAGCAGGGACTTATAGTTTAGTTGAATATGACGAAAATGGAATTAATAAAAACATTGTCGATTATTCTAATAAGGAATATAACTATTTAGAGAATTTAGATGATTGCATTATTATAAATGCTGATGAAGATGATGAGGAAGAAGATGAATTTGATGGCGAAATATATGACGAAGACCTAGACGACGAAGTATTAGACGCTGATGATTATTGTTACAAAATACCAACGCAAGAAGAGTTAGATAGTTTAACTGATTCTCAAAAGTTAAGCGAAGATGAGTTGCAATTAGATGACGGCCAAGAATTGATGATTGATAGAATTCTAGATGAAGACGACATTATTCCAAAATACGATTTTTTTGAATTAATGGAAATAGCAAATAAAAATCAAAAATATATATTAGAAAGTTCAACTTTAAAAAGTTTATTTGAAAATGAGGAAAGATTTAATAGGTTTAAAAACATTTGCAAATCTGCTGAACAAGCAAGAAAATTAGTTAAATTTATGCAATCTAGGGAAGATTTTATTAAGGCAAACAGTGCAGCAAGAAATAATGATAATGTAGATGATATGTTAGATATTTTAGAAGATACTTATGAAGATGAGAGAAGTAATTAATATTACTTCTCTTTTATATTTAATTAATTAAATTTGAAATGGGTATTTTGTGAAATCCTTAATCATATAATGAAATCGAGAGGTATTTGTTAGTTATGGCAAATAAGAAGATATTAAGTGTTGTAACAAATTTAATTTTATTTGTTGTTGTTAGTTTTTGTTTGGTAGCGGGATTTACACTTTCTAATTCAAATAAAATTAGCAGTGTTAATGCAACTAATGCCGATGGAGTTATTTATGCTGGAAACAAAGAGGGAAATAATGTCGCTTTAATGATTAATGTTTATTGGGGAACAGAGTTTTTAGATGATATGCTAGAAGTGTTAAAACAATATAATGCTAAATGTACATTTTTTGTTGGTGGAAGTTGGGCTGCAAGTAATCAAAATATGTTAAACAAAATTGTTAGCATGGGGCATGAATTGGGCAATCATGGATATTATCATAAAGACCATGCAAAATTAGATGCATCTAGAAACAGAGAAGAAATAAAAATTACACACGACTTAATTTATACTTGTATGAATGGTTTAACTATGAATTTATTTGCTCCGCCAGGTGGGAGCTATAATAAAACAACTATACAAGTGGCTAGTGAATTAGGCTATAAAACTATTATGTGGACAAGAGATACAATAGATTGGAGAGATAAAGATGAGGGGCTTATTTATAATAGAGCGGTAACTAATATGGCAGGTGGAGATTTAATTTTAATGCATCCAACTGAAAAAACACTAACTGCTTTGCCTAAAATTTTAGATTATATTAAAGCTAATGGGTTTATTGCAAACACTGTTACGGCAACAATTAATTAAAAATAAAAATATAAAAAAACTATTTAAACATTTTTAAATGGTTTTTTTTTATGTTATAATACTTATATCTAGGACTGGGAGGGTAATTTATGGCTTTGCTAAACTATCCTAATGGATTGAAACTTAATGTTATAGAATTAGCAGATTTAAACACAGCAACTATATGTGTTGATTTAGTTGGTGGATATCAAGGGGAAACACAACTTTATAATGGCACTTGTGAAATAATTTCAAGACTTATGCTTTGTGGAACTGAAAAATATCCCAGTGCTAACACACTTGAAAATTATGCTAAATCACAGGGTTTTGTTTATGAGATTTCAGCAAAACAAGAATATTTACAAATTTGTGTTAGTTGTCTTAAAACCAAAGTTGAACAGGCCATAGAATTTGTTTATGATATTTTATTTAATTCTATTTATGATGAAACTTATTTAGCAACTATTAAAACTCAAATTAAAGCAGAAATAGAGTTAAATAAATTAAACCCAGCCAACTATTTAAGTACTTTAACAAATCAGGCACTTTATGCAAGAACTGGGCTTATGAACACAAGGCTTGGAAATTTAAAATCTATAGATAGAATAACCAGTCAAATAATTAAAACACAACTTAAAAAATATTTAACACCAAAAAACATGGTAATTTCTATTGGTGGGGCTGTTAATGAAGAAAAAGTAACAGAACTAATTGGGAAATTATTTTATAACAAACTTAAAGATGTGCCATATAGGCAAATAAAATATGTTTCAACAGTTGAAGGCTTTGAAGGGTTTGTTAATATTAAAAACCGAAGTTATAATCAAAGTAGAATTGAAATTTCTTTTCCAGCACTTTCTTTTAAAAATAACGATAAATATGCATTAGATATAATAATTAAAGCACTTGAAACACAGATAAAACAAGCATTAGCAACAGAACCATATTTTAAAAGTTTGCATATTGAAAGTGTGAACTATGCAAACAATGGCAAGTTAGTTTTTTCAATTATTGTTGATGCTGACCATGCTGAAATTTTTATGCAGAAAGTTTTAATGGAGTTAAAAAATATATTAAAATCGAATTCACTTTCTAAACAAGAATTTTTGGCAGAAAAAAATGCTTATATAACCAGATTTGTTCTTTCAAGCGAGAAAGCAGATGAACTTACAATTTTAAGTGCACAAGAATTAGTTATTGCAAAAGAAGAATTTGTTCTTAATGATAAGTTTGAATTAATTGCATCTATTACTTTTGACAAAGGTTGTGAAGTTTTAAATAATGTTATAGATTTCACTAAAATAAATATTGCATATTTAGGTTTACCTGTAACATTAAATTTTTTAAAAGATATTATTGTTGGATAGAATTTTAATAGGAGAAAATCATTTTGGGCAAATATAATGATAGAAAACGCGTAAATTATGGTAATAAATCTATAAAAAAGTGGGTTGGCATTTCACTTATAGTTTTTGGCTTAGTGATGTTTATTTTTGCTTGTATTCCAAACTTTGTTATGAATAGATTTGTTTTGGGCACATTTGGAATTTGTGCATATCCTATATTTTTAGCATTTATGCTTATAGGCATTGCACTTGCTATGAATATGACATATAAAGGTAATGCGAAATTTGCAACTCTGATTGGTCTTTTTGTTCTAAGTTTTCTTGGCTTATTACACTCTATTTTTTCTGTTAGTGGCTTAAATGAGTTGCAATTTGGAGAATACCTTGCTCATTGTTACAATTTAACAGATGGTGTTACAATTGGTGGAGTTATTTTAGGTTTTATAAGTGATGTAATTTCTTTAATTTTAGGCGGAGTAGGGACATGTATTTTCTTTGGTATTTTAACTTGTGTATTAGGTGGATTTACTATTGATTATGTGATTTATAATAAAAATAGAGAAGCACTGGTTACTCCTGAAAGAGCAAATAAATTTAATCAATTATCTAATGATTTTGAAGAGAATGAGAAACAGGATCTTATTGCACCAAAATATGAAAGTGTTGAAGTTGGCGATGAAGATGCAGAGGAATTAGAACAAAATAATAAAACTGATGCACAAAACCTATTATTTAAAAATATGAAAGAAAATGATGCAGAAATGGGAATTGCGGAAAATAAACAGCCTAAGTCTGCTAAAGAGATATTATTTGGCGAGAGAAGTGTACCAAATATTTACACATCAACTGATGAAGAGCGAAAAGCATGGCTTGAAGCACACCCAGTTGAAGAAAAAAAGGAAGAAAAAACAGAAAAATTTGATTTATTTAATAACTATAATAATGCACTTGAAGAAGATGACGAGCAAACTTCAAATATAGCAACTCAATCTGCAAGTGAAATGCTTTTTGGCTCAAATAGGTTCTCTTTAAAAAATGAAGATGAAATGAATAAAGATAAAGCCTTAAATATTTTAGGAATGAATAATAGGCGAAATATAAATAATGAAGAAGAAGAGAAAAATATAAATAGAAGAGGATTTAATGCATTTAATTTAGATAATGATGAGGAAGAAACAAATTATAATTCAAGAACAAGAAACATAGAGAATTTTAACACTGATTTAACTATTAATGAAGATGCAAAATCAACACCAATAAATAATGACAACGAAATAATTTCCAGAAGGGAAAGAGTTATTAAACCAAGGGCAGAACAGACTGAAATTGGGCAAGTTGCAAGGCCAATGGCACCTATAAAACAAGCGGTTAAAGATATAAAATATAATCCTCCACCAATAACTCTTTTAAAAGAAAATAAAGAAGATACTAGCAAATATGTTAAAAATTATGAGGAAAATGCAAGGCTAATTGAAGAAAAATTAGAGACTTTCCGTATTCCTGCAAAAGTTGTTGACGTGGTGCGTGGACCAACAGTTACTAGATATGAACTCACAATGCCTTCTGGCATTCCTGTTAAAAAGATTTTAAATTACGACAGCGATTTAGCAATGGCATTGCGTTCTAAATCGGGGGTTAGAATTGAAGCACCAATACCTGGGAAAAATGCTGTTGGTATTGAAGTTCCAAACGACCCAAGAAGCATGGTTTCATTTAGGGAACTTATGGAAAGTAAAGAGTTTGTTAATTCAACGGCCACACTGCCTGTGGCTATTGGTAAAAACATTAGCGGGGAAGTGGTTGTTAAAAGCTTAGCAAAAATGGTTCATTTACTTGTTGCAGGGTCAACTGGTTCAGGTAAATCAGTGTTTTTACATAGTTTAATCATGAGTTTAATGTTCAAAATGTCGCCAGAACAGTTAAGATTTATAATGATTGACCCTAAACGCGTAGAATTTTCAAGATATAAAGGTATGCCACACATGATGCTTCCAGATGTTGTTAGTGATGCTGAAAGAGCAATTAACTCACTTGGTTGGGCAGTTAAAGAGATGGAGAGAAGATACAGGCTTCTTGAAGAAAATAAATGTCAAAAACTTGAAATATTTAACCAATGTGATGCAGTTAAAAAAGGTGAGCAGAAAAAATTGCCATATATTGTTATTGTTGTTGATGAACTTGCTGAACTTATGGGAGTTGCAAAGCGTGAAGTTGAAGAAAAGATTAGAAGAATTTCACAACTTGGGCGTGCAAGTGGTATTCACTTAGTGCTTGCAACTCAAAGGCCATCGGTTGAAGTTGTTACAGGAACAATTAAAACAAATTTACCAAGTAGAATAGCCTTTGCGTTATCTAGTTTTATTGATAGTAAAACTATTCTTGATGAACCTGGTGCTGAAAAATTGCTTGGGCAAGGCGACATGCTTTTTGCACCACAAGAAAGTAACACCCCAATAAGACTTCAAGGGGCTTACATTAGTGATGATGAAATAGATAAATGTATTGCTTATATTAAAGAAAATAACGAATGTAATTACGACGAAGAAGTGGAAAAAGAAATTTATTCAAGTAAAGAGGAGCAATCACAAACAAACACTTCATCAGCAACAGATGACCATAGTGACCAAATGGATGAACTTTTGCCACAAGCCTTAAAGTTCTTTATAGAAAATGGCAAAGGTTCGATTAGTATGATTCAAAGAAGATTTTATGTGGGCTTTAACAGAGCTGCAAGAATTGTTGACCAAATGGAACTAAGAGGCTATATTAAACCAGCAGAAGGTAGTAAAAATAGAGAAATTAATATAACAATGGATGAATTTGTTAAAATTTTTGGTGATATATAATGGAAAAAAGTAATAATCTAAAAGATAAATTAATTGGCATTGTTTCATTGGGCTGTGATAAAAATAGAGTTGACTCTGAAATTATGTTAACATATTTGCAAAATGCGGGTTATGCATTTACAAGCGATCCAAAAATGGCAAATATAATTATTATTAACACTTGTGCTTTTATTGAAAAGGCAAGAAAAGAAGCAATAGATACCATTGATGATATGCTAAAATTTAAGAAAAAAGGAAAGTGTGAGAAGATAATTGTAACAGGCTGTATGCCACAAAAATATTTGCCTTTGCTGAAAAAAGAGTTTCCTAAGGTAGATGCATTTTTGGGAATTGACCACTATCCAGAAATTGTAAATATTATCGAAGAGTTATATAAGTCTAATAAACATGCTGACTATTGTGGTAATGCTGATACTATACCACACATTGCAAATAGACTGATAACAACGCCTAATCATTACGCATATTTAAAAATTGCAGATGGCTGTGAAAACTATTGTACTTTTTGCACAATACCATTTATTAGAGGAAAGTATAGGTCTAAGCCAATTGACCAAATTTTAGAAGATGCTATAAGTTTGGTTGATGGTGGTGCAAAAGAACTTATACTAGTGGCACAAGATGTAACAAAGTATGGGACTGATATTTTTGGCAAACCTGCACTTGTTGATTTAATCAAGAAACTATCGAAAATTAAAGACTTAAAATGGATTAGGTTGCTTTATTGCTATCCAGAATTAGTTACTGATGATTTATTAAATGAAATGATTAATAATCCTAAATTATGTAATTATTTGGATATCCCATTTCAACATGTTTCAAACAATATGTTGAAATTAATGAATAGACATATTGATAAAGAAGGTATTATTAAATTAGTAGAAAAAATTCAAAATTTACCTGAAAAAATTGCAATAAGAACAACTTTTATGGTAGGATTCCCAGGTGAAACTGAACAAGACCATAAAGAAATGTGTGATTTCATTAAAAAATATAAATTAACACATGTTGGTTTTTTTGAGTATTCAAGAGAAGATGGTACTGTTGCATCAAAAATGCCAAATCAAGTAGACAAAAAAACTAAACAAATGCGTATGTTAAATTTAATCAACATAGCAGAAAAACAATCAAAAGCAAATTTAAAAAACATGATTGGTCAAACTGAAGATGTTTTATATGAGGGTATTGATTATAATTTAGAATTATTTTATGGAAGAACACAATTTCAAGCCCCTGAAATAGACAATTTAGTATACTTTAAATCTAAGGATTTTGTAGATATTGGTAATTTTTATAAAGTTAAAATTACAAAAGTTTTTGGAGACGATTTAAAAGGAGAAAAAATATAATGAACTTACCTAATAAACTTACACTTTCAAGAATAATTTTAACACCATTCATGGTGTTATTCTTCCTTCTTCCGTTGCCTTATGGAATAGGGATATTTATTTCACTTGCAATTTATTTAGTTGCTTGTTTAACAGATTTATTTGATGGTAAAATTGCAAGAAAACATAATTTAGTTACTGATTTTGGTAAATTTGCAGATCAAATAGCAGATAAGTTTTTAACTACTTCTGCATTGATTTTGGTGCTTTTTAGTGGCATAACATGGAGTTGGTTAGCAGTTTTAATTATATTAATTGTTGTGCTAAGAGATATTTTAGTTTCTGGAATTAGAATGCTTGCAGCTAAAAATGGCACAGTTATTGCAGCAGACATATTTGGTAAGGTTAAATCTTTTGTTTTAGATGTTGCTTGCATGATTGCAATGCTTTATATTGGCTTAGCTTGTATTTTTGGTTCAAATGTAAACTTTATAAGAATTATTGCCTTAATTGGTATTATTGCTGGGGCAATACTAACACTAATTTCTTGCATTAATTACACTTATAACGCAAAAGATTTGATATTAAATAGTCTTAAAGATAAAAATTCAAAAGAAACTAGCGAAGCTAAAGATAAAGAATATGAAAAATCTTTTGAACAAAATAGTGAACCTGTAAATGAACAAAATGCCAATGAAAAAGGCGAATTAAAACAATAAATTAAACATTTGTTTGAATTTAGTTGCATTATTTTATCTCATGTAGTATAATTAAACCGATAAAATAAATTTATGGGTAAATAATTAGGAAGGAAAAAATTATGAACGATAAAGAAAAAGCATTAGAGCAAGCAATTGCTCAAATAGAAAAACAATTTGGTAAGGGAAGTATAATGAAACTTGGTGATGTTAGTCATCAAGAAATTGAAGTAATCCCAACCGGTTGTTTAACATTAGATTTAGCACTTGGTATTGGTGGAATCCCTAGAGGAAGAATAATTGAAATTTATGGTCCTGAATCTTCAGGTAAAACCACTGTATCATTGCACATGATTGCAGAAGCACAAAAACTTGGAGGAACAGCAGCTTTTATTGATGCAGAACATGCGCTTGACCCTGTTTATGCAGCAAGGCTTGGGGTAGACACTAAGAACTTATATGTTTCTCAGCCAGACACAGGTGAACAGGGGCTTGAAATTTGTGAATCTTTAGTTAGAAGTGGTTCAGTTGATATTGTGGTTATAGATTCTGTTGCAGCATTAACACCAAAAGCAGAAATTGATGGCGAAATGGGGGATAGCCATGTTGGCCTTCAAGCAAGGCTTATGAGCCAAGCATTAAGAAAATTAGCAGGCATAACAAGCAAAACCAAAACTTGTGTTGTGTTCATAAACCAATTAAGAGAAAAAGTTGGTGTTATGTTTGGTAACCCTGAAACCACACCTGGTGGTAAAGCATTAAAGTTTTATTCAAGTATTAGGCTAGATGTTAGAAAAGGTGAGGTTATTAAAGATGGGGCAGATAATGTTGGTGCAAGAACAAAAGTTAAAGTGGTTAAAAATAAATTAGCCCCACCATTTAAAACAGCTGAATTTGATATTGTTTATGGGCTTGGAATTTCTAAGGAAGGATGTATTTTAGACCTTGCAGTTGAAAATGATATAATTATAAAAAGTGGTGCATGGTTTTCTTATAATGGTGAAAAAATTGGCCAAGGCAAAGAGAACACAAAAGCCTTTTTAGCAAATAACCCAGATTTATGTGCAGAAGTTGAGCAAAAAATAAAAGAAAAAGTTAAAAGTGGTTCAATTCATGAAACAATTAGTGCTGATGATGTTGCAGAATAATTTTTAGCAAATAAAGATTTTAGTTTAATTTAAACAAATTTTATAAATTAAAAAACAGATTTAATTTGTCGAAATTTATCTGTTTTTTTATTTTATTTTTGAAGATTATAATATTCTTGACTTTTTATTTTTTAGTGTGTTATATTGAAATTGTGGTATTTGGATAGCCAAATTTATAACTAAAATTTATTGTATTATCAATTAAAATAGAGTTAAGGTTAATAAACTAATTTACCATTAAATAAGGAGGGTTAAATATGTCAATTGGACTAAGTATTGCCCTTACCCTTATTGCACTTTGTCTAGGTGTTGTTGCAGGATTTTTTATAAACAATGTAATATCTAAAAAGCGTGTGGGTAAGGCACAATTGAAGGCAAATAAATTGCTTGAAGATGCCCAAAATGAAGCAAATGCACTAAAAAAAGAAGTTTTGCTTGAAGCAAAAGAAGAGGCATTAAAATTAAAAACAGAAACAGATAACGAGATAAAAGACCGTCGTGCAGAAGTTACACGAATGGAAAATAGAGTAATTTTAAAAGAGGAAAGTTTAGATAGGAAAGAAGAAGCACTTGAAAAGAAACAAGTTGCACTTGACGAAATAAAATTACAACATGAGAATAAAATTAAAGAGCTAAATAAAAAAGAAGAATCAATATCTGCTAGAATTGCAGAAATAGATAAAGAATTAGAAAGAGTTAGTGGGCTTTCAAAAGAAGATGCGAAAAACCAATTAATTTCAACAATAACTGAGGAAGCGAATAAAGAGGCAGGAATTATTGTTCGAGATATAGAAGCAAAAGCTAGGGAAGAAGGCGAGAAAAAAGCAAGAAACATTATCACACTTGCCATTCAAAAATGTGCAACAGACCAAACTGCCGAAGTTACAATTAGTTCGGTGGCATTGCCAAATGACGAAATGAAAGGACGAATTATTGGCAGAGAAGGGAGAAATATAAGAGCAATAGAAGCAGCAACGGGTGTAGATTTAATTGTTGATGATACCCCTGAAGCAGTTATTCTTTCTTGTTTTGACCCTATAAGAAGAGAGGTTGCAAGATTAACACTTGAAAAACTTATAACTGATGGAAGAATTCATCCTGCGAGAATTGAAGATATTGTTGAAAAAGTAAAAAAAGATATTGAAAAAACAATTAAAGAGGCAGGTGAAAATGCAACTTTTGAAGCAGGAGTTTATAATCTTCACCCTGAATTAATTAAGTTATTAGGAAGACTTAAATATAGAACAAGTTATGGACAAAACTGTTTAAAGCATTCGCTTGAAACTTCATATATTGCAGGACTTTTAGCGGCAGAACTGGGTGCAGATGTTGCACTTGCAAAAAGAGCGGGGTTATTGCATGATATAGGTAAAGCATTAGACTTTGAAATGGAAGGCACCCATGTTTCAATTGGAATGGAAGTTGCAAAAAAATATAAAGAAAGTCCAGAAGTAATTCATTGCATAGAGGCACATCATGGTGCAGTTGAATATAAATCAATTGAAGCAATTTTAGTTCAGGTTGCAGATGCTATTTCATCTAGCAGACCTGGTGCTAGAAGAGAATCATTAGATGCTTATGTTAAAAGGCTTGAAAAACTTGAATCAATTGCAAATGGGTTTAAAGGCGTTGCAAGCAGTTATGCAATTCAAGCAGGTAGAGAAATAAGAATAGCAGTTAAACCTGAAGAAGTAAACGACACTGGTATTGTGGTTTTAGCAAAGGAAATTGCAAGAAAAATTGAAGCTGAACTTGAATATCCGGGGCAGATAAAAGTTAATATAATTCGTGAAACAAGAGCTAGCGATATTGCATCTTAAATTTTAAAAAAAAGTTTATGAAATTCATAAACTTTTTTTTAATTTAAAATTTTTTCTAAAATGTAATAATAAAAACATAAATATCATAATTTTGTAATATATTTTAACATGGAAAGATTATGTGATTGTCATAATGATTGTTTAACTAAAATAAACAATGATAAAAAATTGCGTAAATATTTATCTAGTTTTAAAGATAATACTATGGTTTTAGCCGTGTGGACAAGTAAATTAGATGCTATAACATCTATTAATCTTATGCAAAAGGCAAAAAAATTATCTTTTGATAATCCAAATTTGCTAACAAGTTTTGAGGACTTGCATTTTTTAACAACTGAAAACCTTTCAATGTGTGTTGAACTTAATCCTAACTTTGTAGGACCAGTTTGGAATGAAGACAATAAACTCGCTGGTGGGGCATATGGCACAAGTGGTTTAACAAGATTTGGTGAACTTGCTTTAACTAAATTTGAACAGCATGGAACAATAATAGACACTGCACACTGTAATGAAAAGTCTTTTATTAATATTGCAAAATTAAGCAATAAACCAATTTTTTGTTCACATACTGCGTGTTATGAACTGTGTAATTCCCCTAGAAATTTAAAAGATTATCAATTAAAAATTATAACAGAGAGTAATGGATTTGTGGGGATATGTTTAGTTTCAAATTTTTTAGCAGGCACTAATCATTGTAAATTAAGTGATGTAGTAGACCATATTGAGTATTTTGCTACAAAATTCAGCATAGATAACATTGGATTTGGTTTAGATTTTTTTGGTACAAAACACCTTCCTAAAGGAATTAAAAATTATGTAGATTTAAGTAAATTGAAACCATTATTTTTAAAAAGGGGATTTAGTGAAGAAGAAATTAGCAAAATTTGTTATTTGAATTTTAAAAATTATTTAAGTAGAGTAAATTTTACTGAAAATTTTTAAAAAATAGCATTAAAAAAGGAAGTTTTTCTAACTTCCTTTTTCTTCCCTTAATTTTACTTTTTTGGCTGCAGAACGCCTAATTTCATCGCTTATTGCTGCATAGTGTTTTTTTGTGGTATTAACATCTTTATGCCCCAAAACATCAGCAACAATATAAATATCTTGTGTTTCTTGATACAAGGCTGTACCATAAGTGCTTCTTAATTTATGT
>CABUZJ010000006.1 GCA_902496015.1 uncultured Eubacteriales bacterium | reverse complement strand
CATCATCATAAAATATGAAATTTTCTCTACCTAACTCGTCTATTATTTCGTAAAACCTTTTTACAATAAAGTTATAATCTTTAATCAATTGGTCTGTGCTAATTGCATCAAAATTTCTTCTTATGTTATAAAGTTTTTTAAACGCTTCATCTTCATCAATGCTATGGTCATCTGTATCATCTGTATAATCTTCAAACTCTAAATCAAGTTTTCGTGCTAATCTCATGTTAATTTTAAACTGATTAAATGCTTTTTTGCTTGGCCAAACTCGACCATCTTCATCTACAAATTTCATTATTACTTTTCTCCTTTTCAAATTAATAAATTAAAGTCATTTTTTATAATACATAATTATTTCCCCTCCTTTGATTTCACTTTGTGCGACCAAATATATTGAATTGCACCATCGTCATAAAAAATAAAGTGTTCTCTTCCTATCTTATCTATTGATTTATAAAACTGCTCAATAACAAAATCATAATTTTTATTCAATTCTTCTGCAGTCATTAAACTTCGATTTTTCTAATGTTATCTAACATTTTAAAGCCATCATCTTCATAAATGCTCATATCATCTGTATCATCTGAATAACTTTCAAACATTAAACTAAGATCTAATGCCTGCATCATATAATCTGAATATTTATCGTATGCTTTTTTACTTGGCCATACCCTGCCACACTTTTCAACATATTTCATAAATCCAACCTCCTTTTATCTTATGTTAATAATATGATGGCATATTAACAATGTTTTTACAAAATTTAACTTCTCATTTATTTTAATTAGTTTTTCTTTCATAAGACCAAATATATTCTATGGTTCCATCATCATAAAATATAAAATAGTCTCTTCCTATTTTATCTATCAGTTTATAAAATCTTTCAATAACAAATTCATAATTTTTAGATAGTTCTGCACTTGTCATGGTATCACAATTTTTTCTAATTTTGGTATGCATTTTAAAGCCCTCATCTTCGTAGATGCTATTATCGCCTGTATCATCTGTATAATTTTCAAACATTAAACTGAGTTTTACTGCTTTCACCACATTCTTCGAATATTTATCTTAAGCCTTCTTGCTTGGCCAAACTCGACCATTTTTTCTACAAATTTCATTATTACTTTTCTCCTTTTTTAATAAAAATGCTTAAATCTTTAAATAGTTCTCACAAGTCAAAATTATTTCTTACCCTTTCTTTTAAATCTCCAAATGTAATTTACAGTGCCATCATCATAAAATATGAAATTTTCTCTACCTAACTCGTCTATTATTTCGTAAAACCTTTTAACAATAAAGTTGTAATCTTTAATCAATTGGTCTGTAGTCATAGAATTGCGATTTTCTCTTATATAATCAAGTTTTTTAAATCCTTCATCTTCATAAATGCTCATGTCATCTGTATCATCTGTATAATCTTCAAACATTAATTCAAGTTTTAGTGCTAATCTCATATTCATTTTATATTGATAATAAGCCTTTTTACTTGGCCAAACTCGACCATCTTTCTCTACAAATTTCATATAAATTACTCCTTAATTAAAAACAAATATCATAAAATCATATTTTAACTATTCAATTAATTTTATTTTAAATTTTATTATATTAATTGTCAACTTATTATGAAATACCGAACTTTTGTTTAAAGAAAAATAGTCCTTTAAAGGACTATTTTTTATTTTTGAATTTAGGGGCTTTTAATGCTCTTAGCGAATTTAAAACTGCTAAAATGCTAACGCCTACATCTGCAAAAATTGCTAGCCACATTTCAGCATAGCCTAATGCACCAAGGACTAAAACAGCAAACTTAATAATTAGTGCAAAAATAACATTCTGCATAACTATTTTATGTGTCTTTTTAGCGGTTAAAATTGCATTAGTTAATTTAGAGGGTTCATCTGTCATAATAACCACATCACTTGCTTCAACGGCAACATCACTTCCAACACCACCCATTGCCACTCCTACATCAACACTTGCTAGAACTGGTGCGTCGTTAATTCCATCGCCAACAAATGCAATCGCTTTGTTTTTGCTATGTAATTCTTTTAATTTTTCTACTTTATCTTGTGGTAATAAATTGGCATAAAATGTGTCCAATTTTAATTGTTCAGCAACAGATTTTGCAACTTCGCTGTTATCTCCCGTAAACATTGCAACTTCTTTTACTCCAATTTGTTTTAATTCGCTCACTGTCCTAGCACTATCTTCTTTAACTTTATCTTTTAAAGTTATAGTGCCCGCATGAACCCCATTGACTGCTAAATAAATGGCAGTCTCATTGGTTTTAAGTTTATTAACTTTTATCCCTTGTTCTTCAAGTAACTTACTTGAACCTACAAGAACTGGCATCATAAAAATTCTTGCAGAAATCCCCAAACCAGCATGCTCTTCAATATCTTCAATCCATGCCCCGTTTATTGAATTATTTTCAAGATATTTTGCAACTATTGACTTTGCTATTCTATGATTAGAATAATTTTCAGCATAGGCAACAAACTCTAACACTTCATCTTTATTTTGTTCACTATATGTATAAATTTTATCTATTTCAAAGATCCCTGTGGTTAGTGTGCCAGTTTTGTCGAAAACCACAGTTTCAACTTTATTCAAGGCTTCTAAAAAATTGCTCCCTTTAACTAACACCCCTTGCCTTGCAGAAGCACCAATCCCCGCAAAAAAACCAAGAGGAACAGAAATTACCAAAGCACAAGGACAACTAACAACTAGAAATACAAGCCCTCTATAAAGATAAGTGTTAAAATTTGAAAAACCAACAAATAAGCATGGGATAAAAATTAAACACAAAGCAATAAAACATACTACTGGTGTATAATATTTAGCAAATTTTGATATAAAATTTTCAGTTTTTGCTTTCTTTGTTGTGGCTGATTCCACAAGGTCAATTATTTTTGAAACGGTGCTATCTTTTTCACTTTTTGTAACCCTAATAATTAGCACGCCATTCCCATTAATAGAGCCTGATAAAATTTCATCACCAATGCTTACCTGTTTTTCCGCACTTTCACCAGTTATAGCCATTGTGTTTAAACTGCTAGTTCCCATAACCACAATGCCATCTAATGGCACATTTTCACCCGCTTTCACTCTTATTTGTGCCCCAACTGGAACTTTTGCCAAGTCTACTTGAATTTCACCATCTTCGGTTATTAAATTCGCCACTTTTGCTTTAATATCTAATAACGAATTAATTGCTTTTTTAGATTTATTAACTGCTAATCCTTGCAACAATTCCCCTATTTGATATAACAGCATTACCATAACTGCTTCACTAAACTTGCTAATTGCAAAGGCACCAATGGTAGCAATAGTCATTAGAAAGTTTTCGTCAAACACTTTTCCATGACTTATATTTAATATGCTTGCCCAAATAACTTCATAGGCGACTAAAATATAGGAAATTATATAAAATATTAGTTGCGCAATAAAATTAATGCTTAATTGTTCAAAAATTATTCCTAATACAAGAAATAAAATTGAACATAAAATAAGAGAAAGTTTTATTATTTTTGCCTTTCTTTCCTTAGCAGAAACATCTTCTCGTGGGTCTTCAATTTTAATCATTCTGTCAAATTTTGTGACTTGTTTTAAAACCCTATCAATAATTTCTTCATGATTTGAATTTTCAACTTCTATCGTTAAAATTTTTGTAATAAAGTTTACTTGTGCAACTTTAACACCTTCAATTTCATTTAATTTTTGCTCTAACGCATCTGCACAACCTGCACAATGCACATTTAATAATCTATATTGCCTTTTCATTATTTTTTCCTTATAACTCATCTATATGTTCTCGTGCTAAACCTAACAAAAGTTTAATGTGATTATCTGCTAGCGAATAATATATCCTATTTTTCTCTCTTCTGTTTGAAACAATTTTGTTTTGCTTTAAAACAATTAGTTGATGGCTAATTAAAGATTGTGATAAATTAAGCATATGACTTATTTCTTGCACACAACATGCCTTTTCAAATAAACAAAAAACAATTTTTAATCGTGTTTTATCACCCATAACTTTATATAAATTACTAAGTGCATCATATTCAATTTCTGTGGGTAAAACCTTATTATATTTCCCACTATGATAAATACAATTTTCTATTTCACAACCCATAATTTTTTCCTTAACAATAATAGTATATGAATGACTATTCATATTGTCAATTAAAATAAACAAAAAAATAGATATATAAATATCTATTATAATGGTTGATATGCATAAGCATTAAATTTTTGAATTAATTTTTTGTTATACATATATTTAGGTAATGGCACTGGTTTTAATTCCTTGTAAAGTGCCCCACTTTCATTTGAAAATTCGGGTCTTGTTGCAAGCATAATAATTTGCTCAGCAGAATATTCGGGGGGAAGGCTAAACATTTTTCTTAATAAACCTAAACTTGAAACATAACCTGAAGTATTTTTAATATAAAAATCTGTGGTGCTAGGCCGTGGCATAAATAAATAAATGTTATAATTTTCACATTTCTTAGAAAGTTCATGCAAATATAATGCCAAACAAAGTTTAGAGTTATAAAATGCCTTTTTAAAATTATTGCTATTTTTTCCAAAGCAACTAGAATTTTTATTTAAGTTAGGAAATAAAAACACAACCCTAGCATTAACACTATTATTTAAATAATTGCTTAACTCTTTTAATATTTTAATAGGAGTTAAAAAATTAATAACCATATGTATTTCATTGCCACTATTAGCTTTAAAATTTAATGAAGAATAAATGCCTGCACAATTAATAAACACATCTAATTTATTTCCGCAACCTTCAATAACATTTTTACATTCATTTATCATTTCTTGAACTTGATTAACATTTTCGAAATCAGCTGAAAAAATATATAATTTATGTACTCTTATATTTTTAAGTGCAAGGCTTGAAAGCAATCTTTCTTCTCCTAATTTGTTTTTCACTAAAGCAATAACTATATAATCTCTAATTAAAAGTTTTGCCACACAAGAAAGTCCTATACCAGATCCTGCACCTGTTACAACTGCAATCATTAATAAAAAACCTCCACATTGGTTATTATTACCTTTGCTTTGGTTTTTAATCTTTTATATTAAAAATACATATATGTTTTAACTACAATTATTAAAATGAAATTATATAATTTTTTGTTATATTTCATATTATATTTCAAACAAAATAAAATTCTTATAAAAATTGTAATTAATTAACACAACTCATTAATTAAATATCTGCGTTTGTATAAACACATTGAACATCATCTAATTCTTCCAATTTATCTTTTAATTTATTAATAGATTCTGCTTTGCTTTCATCTAGCGGAATCATATTGTTTGAAACATATTCTATTTCACTTGAAATGATATTATATCCTGCATCTTCAAATGCACGAGTAACCGCATGAAAGTTTTCTGGTGTTGTGTAAATTACAAAACCATCTTCGTCACTAATAACATCATCTGCCCCTGAATCAAGTGCAAGCATCATAACATCTTCTTCGGTGGAATTTTGTTTAGGTTCAACCATAATAACACCTTTTCTATCAAACATATAAAGCACACTTCCACTTGTTCCAAGCGAGCCACCATGTTTATCAAACAAATGTCTAACATCACTTGCCGTTCTATTTCTATTGTCTGTTAAACATTCAACTATAAATGCAATCCCATCAGGACCATATCCTTCATAAGTTATTGCTTCAAAGTTTTCAGTATTTGTTTCGCCACTAGCTTTTTTTATACTTCTTTGAATATTATCATTAGGCATATTATTCTGTTTCGCTTTTGCGATAACATCATAAAGTTTGCTATTTGTTGATGGGTCAGGACCGCCCATTTTAACCGCAACCGCTATTTCTCTACCAATTTTTGTAAAGATATTAGCTCGCTTTGCATCTGCTTTATCTTTGGTTGCTTTTATATTATGAAATTTACTATGTCCACTCATTTTAAAAATCCTCTCTATTCAATTAATTTTATATTTAAAATATTTATTAAATTATTATTTAACACTAACAAATTTTTTAAAAACTTACAAATTTATTTATAAATCTTGACCTGCAAGACAATACATCATTATACTTGCACAAACACCAGCATTTAAACTTTCCATTTCAGGTTTCATTGGTAAAGATATAATTTTATCTGCACTATTTCTTAAAAATTCGCTTGGGCCATTTGCTTCATTACCAATAACCAAGCAATAGTTTTCAGTTGGCAACTGAGCTTTAAAAATATTTTTACCTGCTGCATCGGCAACAAAAATTTCAATCCCCTCTTCATTACATTTATTAACAAGGTCTTCTTGGGCTAATGGATAAAAATTAACAAAATAAATTCCACTAGCACTACTTCTTACTGTTTTAGGATTATAAGGGTCCACCGTATCAATTAATACAATATCTGTAAACCCTGTTGCAACCGCACTTCTAATTATTGTTCCTAAATTTCCAGGGTCACTAATTCTGTCTAAAACAATAAAAGGTTTTTCTGTTGGATTAAATTCTTTGCTTGGTTTCATTTGAACCTGTGCCATAATTCCTTGCGGATTAATTGTATCACTGATTTTGGCAAAAAGTTTATCACTAACAACAATGGGTTCTCCCCCGTAATCTGTTATTGTTGCCATATATTCATCTAGCTTACTTTCGCTTACAAAAAGTTTTGTTATTTTCATTCCACTATAAATTGCTTCTTTAACTGATTTAATACCTTCAATAACATATTCACCATAAAACTTTCTATATTTCTTTTCCGCTAAACTTTTCAAAGTTTTAATTTGGGAATTATCTGCACTAGAAATTATTTCCATAAAACAAATCCTCTTATTTATTATACAAGTTTTAATAACTTTGTCCAATAAAAAAGGCGTTGTTCAACCTTTAAATTAACAACACCTTTATATGCAACCTTATTTACTTTCTTTTGCAATAGCATCTTTTGCTTTCATAGCAAGTTCTTTAAATGCAACTTTGTCTGTAACAGCAAGGTCTGCTAACACTTTACGATTAAGTTCAACCCCTGCAAGTTTCAAGCCATGCATTAGTTTGCTATATGAAAGTTCATAAACTCTTGCTTCTGCATTAATTCTAGCAATCCAAAGTGTTCTAAAATCACGCTTTTTATTCTTTCTTCCAACATAAGCGTAATTATCACTTTTCATAACTGCTTCACGAGCCACTCTGTAAAGTTTAGATTTACTTCCACGGTAACCCTTGGCAGCCTTTAAAACTTTCTTTCTTTTCTTATTTGCATTAACGCCTCTTTTAATTCTCATTGCTTCTCTCCTTAATCTTGGCTACCAACCAATTTTTTTATTGTTTTTTCTTGGGTGCTTGAAACATAAGCAGTTTTTCTTAAATCTCTTTTACGCTTAGTTTCTTTTTTGGTTAAGATATGTCTTTTGTTTTGTTTTGCTCTTTTTATTTTACCGCTTTTTAACACAACAAAACGCTTTTTAGCGGCACTATTATTTCTTTGTTTTGGCATAATTTTCTCTCTCCTTTTTAACTACTACTTTGCAGATTTTGGTGAAAGTATCATCAAAATATTTCTTCCTTCCACTTTTGGTTCTTTTTCCTTAATTGCATAATTTTCAACTAAGCCATAAAACTGATTACATATTTCAATGCCCTTTGCAAAGTATGCTTGCTGACGCCCACGCATCCTAAGGGCAACCTTAACCTTATTGCCTGCTTGCAAAAACTTAGTTGCATTCTTTGCTTTAACTTGCATATCATGTAATTCAATTGTCATAGATAACTGAACTTCTTTAAGTTCTACTATCTTTTGGTTTTTTCGTTGTTCTTTTTCACGCTTCATTTGGTCGAACCTAAATTTACCATAATCCATAATTCGGCACACTGGTGGAACAGCGTTTGGCGAAATTTTAACAAGGTCTAAATTTGCTTCATCAGCAAGCCTATTTGCTTCCTTTGCACTCATTATACCCAATTGTGCACCATCAGCACCAATAACTCTAATTTGTGCATCTGTTATTTCACCGTTTAATTGATGTTCTTGTTTGATAGTTTTGTCCTCCTTATCGCTTGCCTAGCAAGCACTATCGCATAAAACTTGTATTTTCAAAAAATAAAAGATGACATTATTTGCCATCTTCTTTCCCACTTATTGCCAAAACTATTTTATTGAAAATACAATAAAATTAGCAAATTAAATGATGTTTACCAAGAAAAATCTTTCATTCGCTTGGTGAGAAGTGGCCTTCCTCTTCGAAAATACTATAATAAGTTTATCATAAAAAAGATTTTTGTCAAGTGTTTTACAAATCTTTTTCCATTTCACTCGATAATTCCATATCGATATAATCTTTTACTTCCATTTCTATAAATTTAAAACTTTCAGTTTTATTATATTCACCATAAAAAGATTTTAATTTATTTGCTGGTTTCTTTATAAAAACATAAATTCCATCTTCAATGTTATTATTCCCTGCAATTCTCTCTATGAATATTTCATAATCTCTATAATCAAGTTTTCGTGACAAATTATTAACTTTTAAACTATCTAAGTTATCATACCTGTCTAATCTATTATAATAATCTCTTTGCTTATTATTAAATTGATTTCTCATTTTAATCTCCTTAATTTAATTCGAGGTCTTCTTGATTGTTAAATTCATAAACAATGTCATTAGCCAACATTTCAGCTAATTTTGTTGAGGTGTTTATTCCATATCTAACTGCAAAACTATTATCTCCATTTGTTAAAAATAACCAAACACCGATAAGCGAACCTTGATTTATTCTTGCTATATCTAATGTTAAACCATGAAAATCTTTTATTGTTGTTATATCGTCCGCTTCGTGCAATACCTTAAAGCGAATAGATTGATTCTTATCTTCAACCATTATAAACCCCATTAATTAATTAAAATTATACATTTTTTATAACAAATGTCAATATTGATTTTAAAATTAATGGATATAATTTCTAATTTATAGTTCTGTTATTAATATCTTCTTTTAATTTCATAATAAGTTCATCTAAATTAACATTTTTTTCTTCAATGTTTCCTCGCTTTCTTATTGAAATAGTGTTATTTGCAACTTCATTTTCACCAACAATTATCATGTAAGGAATTTTTTGCATTTGTGCTGACCTTATCTTATATCCAATTTTTTCAGCACGAATATCTTCTTCACATCTAATTCCCGCTTCCTTTAATTTATTAGCAATTTGTTTTGCATATTGCTCACTTTTCTCACTAACATTCATAACTATTGCCTGAACTGGGCTTAACCAAAGTGGATATGCTCCTGCAAAATGTTCAGTGATTACGCCAAAAAATCTTTCAACAGACCCATAAATAACCCTATGCACCATTATTGGTTCTTTTCGACTTCCATCGGCTGTAACATATTCAAGGTCAAATCGCTTTGGCAATTGCATGTCTAATTGAATTGTGCCACATTGCCAAGTTCTTCCAATTGCATCTTTAATATGAATATCTATTTTAGGACCATAAAATGCCCCATCACCTTCATTAATAACATAATCTTTACCCAAATGATTAAGTGCATTTTTAAGGCAAGTTTCAGCATGTTCCCATTCAGCAATTTCGCCAATATGATTATCTGGCATTGTTGATAATTCTAAATGATATTCAAGGCCAAACACCTTATACATATTATCTACTAATTTAATAATATTTGCTATTTCGCTTTCAATTTGTTCGGGTGTCATGAAAATATGAGCATCATCTTGGGTAAAACAACGAACCCTAAATAGTCCATGCAAAGTTCCACTAGCTTCATGCCTGTGCACTTTCCCAAGTTCTGCAACTCTTAATGGAAATTCTTTATAACTATGCATTCTTTCTTTATAATAAAGCATTCCACCCGGACAGTTCATAGGTTTTATTGCAAAAGTATCATCTTCAACATTAAATGTATACATATTCTTTTTGTAATGGTCCCAATGACCTGACTTTTCCCAAAGTTCACGGTTTAAAGCAATAGGTGTAGTTATTTCAACATAGCCTGCTTTTTCATGTTCTTCACGCCAAAACTTAATCAATTCATTAATAACAATTTGACCTTTTGGCATGAAAAATGGCATACCTGGTGCATAATCACTTAAAAAGAACAAGTCTAATTCTTTACCAAGTTTTCTGTGGTCTCTTTTTTCTGCTTCTTCAAGCATTTTAAAATATTCTTCCATTTCACTTGCTTTTTCAAACACAACGCCATATATTCTGCTCAACATTTTATTATGTTCATCTCCACGCCAATAAGCACCTGCAAGTTTTGTAAGTTTAAAGGCTTTAATTAGCCCTGTGCTTTTAAGATGTGGACCACGGCAAATGTCGAAAAAATCACCCTGGGTATACATAGTAATCTTTTCACCTTCTGGGATTGCATCAATCAATTCAATTTTAAATGACTCGTCGTTTTCGTCCATAAGTTTTATTGCTTTTTCACGAGAAATTTCTTTACGCTTAATTTCAAAATTGGCTTTTATTATTCTCTTCATTTCTGCTTCAATTTTAGAAAGATCTTCTTGTGTGATAGGTGTTTTGAAATCGAAATCATAGTAAAATCCTTCATTAGTTGCTGGGCCGATTGCGAGTTTTGCTGTTGGGTAAATAGTTTTAACTGCTTGCGCTAAAATATGCGCAGTGGTATGACGCATAATTAACTTATACTCTGGGTCTTTATTTGTAATAATTGTAAGGTTTGCATCTTGCGTTAATTTAGTTTGTAAATCTACTAAGTCGTCACCAATTTTTCCGCAAACGGCAACTCTTGCAAGACCCTCGCTTATACTTCTTGCAATCTCTTCAACTGTTGTTCCCTTTGGATATTCCCTAATTTCATCTCTTAATTGAATTTTCATATTTTCCTCCTTTTTGCATTAAAAAACGCCCTTACACCAAAAAACATGGTTATAAGGACGAAAATTATTTCCGCGGTTCCACCTTATTTGCTAAAATTTAGCCACTTTTATTAAGATGTTAGTTAATTTTTTATGCAGTGGTTTCAACTTTGTTTGTTTGCCTGCCTTCCAGCCAAAAGGGCAAGTTCTCTGTGAAACGATTAACAAAACCTACTTGTCTGCTAATTAAACTAAAAATAGTATATTCACAACAAAAAAATTTGTCAAGTATTTATAAAATATTTTCTATATTGCTAAATTTAAAACTAACCTTATCATCAAAAAGATTAAAAATATAGTCAAAAAATGGCTCATTTGTATTTTTCTCGTCATGCAAAATAATTTTAGCAGGGCTTAATGCAATTAAATCTTCTAGCGTGCATTCCTGATTATGCCCATGATTTATTGAAGAAATAATATTTATAGGCTGATTAAGTTTGTCGGTTATAACATAATTTTGATTTTTTTTGTAAACATGTACTTCATCAAAATTAATTTCACTTGTTTTTATTAAAAATTTAAGTAAATCGCCTAAACTATCTGTTGCTTGTAATGTCCCAATATTATCTCTAACAAGCAAGCAAATTTCTTGCCATCTTTTTCTTAATTCATCAAGTTTAAAATAATAAAAACTATCAATATTAAGTTCGGTTTCAAAAATCAGTTGTTTTTTTATTAAATCTTTATCAGTTTGTTTGTCAAACACTGTTAATGCCTTAACAAATGCCACTTTTGTTAATTGATTAGAAATAGTCAAACCAAGGTTGTTATCTAAGAATTCATATTTAAAATCTTGTGTTATAACTTCACTAACAAGTTCAAGTAAAAGTAAAACAAAATAATCTTTTTGTTTTTTAGGCACTGCTATGCTTATTCTTGCCCTTCCCGCAAAATTTTGTTTAATAATAATACCATTAACAAATTTAACTTGGCTTTCAAGTTTAGAATAAATAAAATCAAGATAGCATGCTTTTTCCTTATTATAAATTAAAGTAAATTCCCACATTAAATAAGATTTCCTTTTTTGATTAATTGTAATTTGGCTTATTTGTAGTATATGAAAGAAAACTTGTATTTAATCAAAAAAATCAATAAAAAAAGCACATTGCCAACAAATGTGCTTAAAGTTTAAATTATAACAAAAATCTCTTTTTTTTTCTAAATTCTATAACTATTGCCGTCTGCACCGCCACCATTATAGGCAGACATATAAGCCACTTCGCCAGTGTTATTACTTATTCTTAATTTCTCGCAAACATTTCTAGAAAGTTCCATAAGTTCTTCCCTGTCTATAAGCCTTACCTGATTTTCTTTTGCAAGGGTTTCGGCTTGGCTTGAAAAATGCGAATTGCTAACAACCCAGCCTTCCGTTGCGTTATAGTGTTTCATAGCACCCACTATTTCTGCAACGCATTTACTACCCACAGTTTTATTATATCTTTTTGCTTGAACCACAATTTTTTCTTGCCCACGAATTAAAATTAAGTCTGCACCATAATCTCGGCTTTTAGGGGTAACTTCAACTGCATAATCGTTATAAAAGAAAAGCGATTTTAAATATTCTTCAAACTCATAACCTTCCATTAAATCTATGCTTGTTATATCATTTGATAAAATTAATTTTCTGCCAGTTTCGCCTTCTTTTTTCCATTTTTTATATTTAACATGTTTTACAATTGCCCTTATTAAAAAGTAAACCAAAAAAATAGGTAGTAAAACCAAAAATACTATAAAGCAAATTAATCTTACAAAAATATTAGGCTTCCCTTTTGCCATATCTTTCCTCTTATTTATTTTAAAACAAATATAGTAAAAATCAAAATAAAATATATAATTTGTTTGTAAAAGTTTTAAATTGTGTTACACTAATAAAAAATAATGAATAATATAAAGTAGGTGGGACAAATGATAATTGCAATTGATGGAACTTCGGGCTCTGGAAAGAGTTACTTAGGTAAACAATTAGCAAGAAATTTAAACTATGCTTTTTTAAGCAGTGGTTCAATTTACAGAGCAATGGCTCTTTCAATTACCATTGCTAAATTGGATCCCCACCAAGAAGATAAGATTACCGACCATATTAAAAATAATACCAAAATTGAAATTAAAGTTGATAATGGTTTAAGTGAAATGTATTTAAATGGCAAAAAGGTAGTCTTAGAGTTAAGAACACCAGAAGTAACTTCTGTTTCTGCAATCATTTCTAAAATTCCTAAAATAAGAGAGATTGCTCGATATCTTCAACACAAAATTGCAGACGAGTGCAAAAACATTGTTGTTGATGGTAGAGATATTGGAAGTGTTGTCTTCCCTAATGCAGATATAAAATTCTTTGTAACTGCTGATATTGATGTGCGAGCCAAAAGGCGACTACAAGATTACTTAAAAACCAATTCTAAAATATCGTTAAGTGAAGTGAAAAAAGAATTGATTGCTCGTGACCAAGAGGACACAAATCGAAAAATTTCTCCTCTTATTGTGCCAAAAGGCGCAATAATTATAAACACTTCTAATCAAAGTAGAGAAGAAATAGTTAATGAAGTAAAAGGTATTGTTCTTAACTACATAAAAAAGCACTCTTAATTAAGAGTGCTTTTTATGATTTTATTTTGTATTTTTTAATGATAAATAATAATTATAAACTTGTGCTTTTTCATCTTCACTTAAAGTTTTATATTTTTCTTTACATTTTTTTAAATCAATAATTTTTAATGTCGATATAGTGGCATAAATCAATGAAATAATAATCATTATAATTGCAATCAATATTTGCTGTTTAATTATAAGAAATATAGACACCCCAACAAACAATGCAAATAATATAAAATTGACAACTATTGATGTCATTACTTTTTTATTTAGTGCAAAAAGTTCACTGTTATAAAATTTAGTTTTTGATGTGTTTTTAGCATCTTTAATAGTCCATACCATTAGAATAATAGATATAATAATTGTTATTAATAAAATAATGCCTAAAACAACATAGGCTATTGTTCCTGCAAGCCCAGCAAAACCAATAGTTGCTAAGTTAACATTTGGGTTAATCCCTTGAACGCTTATAACCGCAATAGCAAAAGCAATAACAACAACAATAATCATTGAGATTAAAAATAAAGAAACTAATACACTTTGAATAATACTTAATATACTTGTTGCTTGTGCTAATGGTCTTGCTGATTGGCTGATATAATGTGAACTAAGTTGCACTTCATTTTTAGTATCATTTTTCACATCGTTCTTTTCATTAGATAAAGATAATTGGCTGTTTTCTCCATTATTATTTTTTTCTTCCATAAATTCTTACTCCTTTTATAAATTTTAACAAATTTTATAAAATAATTAAATAAAAAAGAACAAGTAATTAAATCTTGTTCTTAAAATTTTATAATTTATTTTGTTTCTTTTTTCTTATCTGCACGAACTAAGGCTTTCTTTTCGCCATTATAGTATCCACAGTTAGGGCAAACGGCATGGCTTGCTTTCTTTTCATGACAATTTGGGCACTCAACCAAAGTTGGTGTGCTTGCTTTCCAATTAGCAATTCTGCTTCTTCCTTTGCTTTTTGAAACTTTACATTTAGGTACTGCCATTTTAATTTCCTCCTAATTAAATTTATCCATCAAACTTGCAAAGGGATTGTTCCCCCTAAGTTTTTTATCGCAATCACAATTTTGTTCGTTAAGATTTACACCACAATGTGGGCATACACCCAAACAATTTTCATTACACAGTGCTTGCGTTGGTATATTTGTTGCAACAATTTGGGCAACCATATAGTTTAAATCAATTTTGTTGCCACTTGAACTAAAATGTTCGCCATCATCTTCTTCTAAAATAATTTCATTTACAGGTATGAACAAATTTTGTTCAAAGTTAGCACCACATCTTGAACAAATAAATTGCATTGGAATTATAATCGCACCTTCCATTTGTAACTTATCTTCAAACCAAATTTTGCCAGTAAATTGTCCTTTACCTAAAAACTTGTATGGGTTATTTCCTATCCAACTATCATTAGGCAAAAATTCATAAGCAAAATTTTCTTTGCATGGTGATTTTACAAAAACCTGTGTTAAATCGAACATTCCAGTGTTATTGTTTTCTGCGTGTTTCATTATATAACGCCTTTTCCATTTTGTCAATTATTTTTTAAATATTTATCTACTCGTTATTTCAAACTATTAATTACTTGTTTTGTTTCCCTTGCTATCATAATTTCTTCATTAGTTGGAATAACATAAATTTTTGTTTTGCTTTCGTCGGCTGAAATTTCTGCATATTCACCACGCTTAGCATTTCTATTTTTTTCTTTATCTATCACAACGCCTAATCCTTCAAGTCCATCACATACGCTTTGCCTAAATTCCCAACCATTTTCGCCCACACCAGCGGTAAATGCAATTGCATCTGCACCACCTAAAACTGCCATGTAACTACCAATATATTTTTTTACTCTATAAGCACACATAGCAAGTGCTAATCTGCAATTCTCTGCCCTTTCACTCTGTTCATCACTAAATGCAATGCTCTCTATATCACGCATATCTTCACTAACACCACTCACACCCAAAAGTCCGCACTTTTTGTTTAACCATGTAACAGCATCTTCGGCACTTTTGCCAGTGTTTTTACAATATGTATCTATAACAGTTGGGTCAATATCGCCACTTCTAGAACCCATAATTAAACCTTCAAGTGGCGTAAAACCCATTGAAGTGTCTTGGCACTTGCCATCTTTTATAGCACATAAAGATGAACCATTGCCAATATGACAAACGATAAATTTGCCAAGGCTTCCATATTTTTCTGCCATTATTTGAGAAACATATTTATGAGAAGATCCATGAAAACCATATTTCCTAACTCCCCATTCTTTGTATGCTTTTTCATCAACAGCATATCTATATGCATAAGCAGGCATAGTGCTTGTGTGGAAAACAGTGTCAAAAACAACAACTTGCGGTGTATTAGGTAATAGCTTTCTGCATGCTTCTATTCCAGCTATATGAGCAAGTTGGTGTAATGGTGCAAGTGGTGTTAAACTTCTAATGTCTTCCACTACTTTATCTGTAACAAGTGTGCTTTTTGTAAAAATTGCACCGCCTTGCACAATTCTATTGCCAATGGCATCTATTTCACTAAGGTTCGATATAACACCTGTTTCTTTATCAACAAGCGCATTTAAAACATATTCCATTGCAACTGAATGATTTGCAAGTGGAATATTTTGAACCTTTTTATTATCTCCCCATTTATGAGTAAATTTTCCGTCTATACCGATTCTTTCGCATAGCCCCTTTGCTAAAACTTTCTCATTTTCCATGTCAATTAATTGATATTTAACTGATGAACTTCCTGAATTTACAACTAAAATTTTCATAATAACTCCTTATTTTTTTATTATACAACACTAATTTTTAGATTGCAATATTGTTATTGCAATTGCTTGCACCATTTCTTGTGCTGTTGCCCCGCGTGACATATCATTTACAGGTTTATTCAAACCTTGAAGCAATGGTCCCACAGCATGTACTTTTGCAATGCGTTGAACTAATTTATAGGCAATATTAGCACTATTTAAATCAGGAAAAACTAAAACATTCGCCTTCCCTTTTAAAACAGAATTTGGATTTTTTAAGTCTGCAACCTCTGGAACTATTGCAGCGTCTGCCTGAATTTCGCCCTCAATCAAAAGATTAGGATACTTAGATTTTGCTATTTGCACTGCTCTTTTTATTTTTTCAACGCTTTCAACACCTGTATCTTCTGTGCTGTTTGTTGAATATGAAAGCATTGCAACTTTAGGGTTTATTCCACATAACTTTTTTGCCGTTATAGCACTAGTAATTGCTATGTCTGCAAGTTCTTGGTCAGTTGGTTCAGGAATAACACCGCAATCTGCAAAAATTAAAACACCATTTTCACCAATAGGTAAATTTTTAGGTATTTGCATTAGCATAATGCTCGACACCTTAGTAACTCCTTGCTTTGCCTTTATTATTTGGAACGCTGGGCGAATAACATCACTTGTTTTAAGACTCACGCCTGCAACAATTCCATCTGCATCACCACAATAAAGCATCATTGTAGCAAATATTATTGGTTTTTTCACTTGGGCTTCCGCTTCAGCTGGTGTCATGCCCTTATGCTTTCTAAGTTCATATAACTTATTTGCATAAAGTTTTCGTAATTCTTGCGATTTTTCAGGATCAATAATTTCTATTTTATTTGTCATGGTTTTAGACAATTTCGATTTTATGTTATCAACATTTCCAAGCAAAATAATTTTGCCAAGTTTTTTACTGGTAGCAAGTTGTGCAGCCTCTTGAACTCTTTTATCTTCTCCTTCTGGTAAAACAATTTTAACACTAGAACCTTTTGCCTTTTCTATAAAATTATCGAATAAATTATTAGATTTCATTGCTCCCCCACTTGAAAAAAATATAATTTTTTGTTACACTAATTATGAAATTAGTATTAAAAATAATTATACACTATTTAACCATTAATTCAAATTAAATTAGGAGAGAATATGAGATTTTGTGGAATTATTTGTGAATTTAACCCCTTAACAAATGGACACAAATATTTAATAGACCAAGCAAAACAATTAACAAGCCTTCCAATTTTAGCACTAATGAGTGGTGATTTTACTCAACGCGGTGAACCTGCAATATTAGATAAATATAAGCGTGCCGAACTTTGCGTTAAAATGGGTTGTGATTTTTGCTTAGAACTTCCAACCGCTTTTGCCATTTCTCCCGCCCAAAACTTTGCAGAAGGTGCAATTAAAGCATTAACTGAACTTAAAAATGTTAGTCACATTGTTTTTGGAAGTGAATGTGGAGATTTAAACATATTAGAAAAAATTGCAACATTTTTAAGTTGTCCACCACAAAGTTTTATTAAACTTTTAAAAGAACAAATAAAATTAGGTAATAATTATAACAATGCACTGCAAACTGCCCTATCATGCGAACTTAAAAACATAGACATAAAAACAATTTTTTCAGGGCCAAATAATATATTGGCTATTGAATATTTAAAAGCTATTAAAAAATTGAAAAGCCCTTTAATTGCCTTAACAGTAAAAAGAATTGATAATGGATACAACTCAATTATTAAATGTAACCAATTTTTAGGTGCAACTGCAATTAGACAACTCTGTAAAGTAAACCAATTAGAAAAAGTGAAAGATTTCGTCCCATATATTACATTCAACTTTTTAAAAAACAATATCAAATTTAACTTTGAAGCCTTTAATTTATTTTTAAGATTTAATCTAAGAAATAGCACTCCTAATTATCTGGCCACACTTTTTGATTATAATGAAGGGGTTGAATATGCCCTGATAAAAAGTACTAATAATCAAAATGATATTTCAAACATAATAAAGGAAGTTTCGGGAAAAAGATATCGCATGTCTCGCATCGCACGGTTAATTTTATATGCAAGTTTAAAATTTAGTAAAAGTATGCAATCAAAAATTTTTAGCCAAGATTGTGTTTTAAAACTTCTATGCACAAAAAATGAAAACAAAGCCAACATAAAGTATTTAAGACAAGGCATTGCTAAAATTATTGTAAATATTGACGATTATAAAAAATATGCCAATGAAAGCATTAATTTTGACCTTTACGCTTCAAATGTTTACAATAACTTTCAAAACATAAATCACAATAATGATTTAACAACAGGAACAAAATTTATTTAAAAAATCTGCCTAATGGCAGATTTTATCTTCTTTCATCATCTTTATCAACACCAATTGACTTTTGTGGCAAACCCTTTCTATTGGCTCTCCTATATCTTGATTCTGCTTCTTTATATTCGCTAGAATTAAATATGCTATCTTGCTTTGCTTTTTTAACGCTTAAAGACCATTTTCTAATCCTAATATTATCATAAAGAATAAATGCAATAAACATAACTGCAATATTCATGCACCCCACACCAAAATTGTAAAGCAAAGCAACAGTTACCCATAATGCAACAATTGCAATCATTGCAATTAGCCTAACTAAAAAATATTCAACAGAACGCTTTAACATCATGTAAAGGCTAACACACAGCAAAACCGCACACAAAGTGTCAAATATTGCTAGTCTTTGTTCTGCCCAAAGGCTTATTAAAAAATAAGTGCCGACTGCAACACAAATAGAAGTTACACACAATGCAACAATTTGATATCCTTTTAATCTTTTATTTTCTTCAACAATATTAATATTTTTTGTTTTCGTGAAAATATTGTAAATATTAATAAATAAGTAAAATGCAGAAACTAAAATTGCTTGAGCTAATAATCCATTAGAAATACTAAAATAACAATAAGCACCACTCCATAATAGCCCTAAAAACAAATCCAGCCAATTGCTAACATCATTTAAATATAAACTTAAAAGACCTAAAATTAAAACAATCAAAGACAACCAACCATCTGCTTTAAGCAAAATTAAGCCGACACCCACTAGTGTAAATATAAAAAACATTATTATTTCAGTTTTAAAAGTTCTTGATTCTGTTTTTATTTTTGGTTCTTTTGTTTTATCCTTTTGCATATCCTATGCTCCTAAAAATTATATTTTTCTTTAAGTTGTTTCACCACTTGTTTGCCATATTTCTTGCCATATTTAATAGCCATATCTATATGCTTTAAACTAATTGGGTCTATGCCATCTTGATGCATATCAACCAAAATATCTGCTTCTGCCATTTCTTCCTTACTAGCATTATAATCCATAATAAACATAATTCTAGTTATAAGTTTAGGATAACTATTAAGTTCTTGTTTGGTCATTGGTAAATTAGAACCCACGCAATCTACCCCAATCACCACATCTGCACCCATTTCTTTAGCAAGCCTAACTGGAACCCTACAAATTGGTCCCCCATCAATAAATAAGTGGCCGTTTAAATCATAAGGTCTAAAAATTCCAGGAATAGAAAAACTTGCACGCATTGCATCAATTAAACTACCCTTTGTCATTGCAATAGACTTAGCAGACAATAAGTCTGTTGCCTTGCAACCAAACTTTATTTTGCATTGTTCAATGTTTTCATCAATTTTAAATAATGAAAAAGCCCTTTTTAGTTGCTTAACCGCTCTATTACCTTTAACAATGCCAAGTCCACCAACACCAAAATCAATAATTTGAGAAAATCGTAATTTCTTTGCAAAATTTGTAAGTTGATTAATTGTTGCACCAGCAGCATAAAGCCCACCAATTATTGCACCAATAGAACAACCACTAATACAATAAATTGGAATCTTAGCTTTTTCAAACTCTTCAAGCAACCCTAAATAAGCAAAACCATAGGCACTGCCTGACCCTAACGCTAAACCAATTTTAGGTAAACCTTGCATTATAATTTTCTCCTTGCATAAATTTTAATATGTTCAATATTAATAATAACTTAATAAATAGAAAAAGTAAAACAAATAAAATTAAGTTAAAAAAATTTCTTCCAATTTTACTATCTATTTTAGTATTAACAATAATAATAATTTTAATTAGCAACCCAACTAAATATAATGAAAGCGTTAAAACTGGTTTTATGTTATTTGCTAATTGTGTTTTTCCAGGATTATTTCCCTTTTTAATTTTAACTAAAATTTTAACAGATTTAGGATTTGTTAAGAAATTAAGTAAAGTATTTTCAAAACTAACGAATAAACTATTTCATGTGTCTGGAATTTCTAGTTATATTTTTATAATGAGTGCATTGTGTGGCTATCCTATGGGTGCTAAATTAAGTGCCGACCTTATTAAATCAAATGTTATAAATAAAGAAGAAAGTCAAAAAATATTAAGTTTTTGCTCTGTTTCTGGTCCAGTTTTCACACTTGGCACAGTTGGAGTAAGCATGTTTGGCTCTTTTAAAATTGGTATTATAATTTTTATTAGTCACCTAGTGGCTAGTTTATTAAATGGTTTAATTTATTGCAACACATATAAATTAAAATCAGTTTTAAAAAGAAAAAAGTTATTTTCAACTAATTTAAAACCTTTGTTAACCAATAATGTTATTAACTCAAACCAAACTTTAAGCACTTTAAACAATTGCATAATTACAAAGAAAACATTAAACACTACTAAATTAAATGAAATTAAACAAAATGAAGATTTAAAGCCAATATGCAACCCAACAAAATGTGAAGCTAATAAAGTTGACTATGATAAACTTTTAGGAAATAGTGTTTACAATGCAATTTCAACTATTTTAATGGTAGGAGCCTACATTACAGTTTTCTTCATGTTAATAGATATGGTTTTAGCCACGCATATTTTACTACCATTAGAACAATTTTTAAATTTAGTTTTAATTAAACTTGGAGCTCCATCAAATTTATCAAATGGCATTTTATGTGGCATAATTGAAATGACAAGGGGTTGCAGTGAATTGGCAAAATTAGGAAATTCAACTTGGCAAGTTGTATGTGCTTCTGGACTTCTTTCATTCAGTGGCATTTCGATAATTGTTCAAAGCTTAACCCTACTTAGTGGCACAGGCATAAAAGCATACAAATATATATTTCAAAAAATTATGCATGCAGTTCTAACTATGTTAGTTTGCTTCTTAATCTGCAAGATTTTTATAATCTAGATAAATTTATATTTCTCATTCAAAATAATAAATTAATAAGAGACTTTTTTATTTACAGTTAAAATTAAAAACTTAAAACTTCAATTATAAAAAATAAAAAACAAGAAATTTTTCTTGTCTTTTTTATTGTTGTTTTGCTTTTTTATTTATTAAAATCCCGCCTGCAAGCTCCTCTCTATTATTTCTAACAACATGTAAATTATCCGTTAAATAATCTTCAATTGCCTTTAACATTTTATCAATATTATCTCGTGTTGAAGAATAAAGTTGATTGCATTTTTTATTTGCATTTGCAACCACTGCTTCGCATTCCGCATGAGCTTGCTTAACAATTTTATCTTCACTAACCATTTGTTCTGCTTTATGACTTGCCTCAGCTAAAATTTTATTTGCAGTTTCTTGGGCAGTATTTAGAATTTTTTGTTTTTGACTTATAATATAACCTGCTTCTTGAAGAGCACTAGGCAATGCCAATTTTAATTCGTCAACTAAATTTAAACATTTAGTTATGCTATCTTTGTTTTTCTTGCTCCACAAAAAGCCTTTTTGGCTAATAAGTTCTTCTTTAAGTTCATCAATTATATTATTTAATTCCATACCCTATCCTTTAAATTTTAGAATGGTTATCATTTTTGTGCCATAAACTTTTTGTTTAATAATTATACAATCTTTTGATAAAGTTTGCAAACTTTTTTTAGCGTCATGCTCAAATATAATAACTGCTCCATTATTTAACATATTATAGTCAATTAATATTTCAATGGCTTTTTCACCATAATCTGTTATATAAGGTGGATCTAAAAAAACTAAATCAAACTTAACATTTTTTAAACTATTAAGTGCAACTTTGTAATCATAGTTTAGAATTTTATAATGTTCAGTTATATTTTTTAAGTTACTCGCAATTACATCACAAGCAACCTTTTGACTGTCACAAAAATAAACCATTTCAGCCCCGCGACTAATACATTCAATTCCCAATGCTCCACTACCAGCAAACAAATCTAAAACAATACTATTTGAAATATATTCATCAATCATACAAAAAAGACTAGTTTTTACTCTGGCAAGTGTAGGCCGTGTAGAACTATTTTCAACAGTATTTAGTTTCCTTCCTTTATATTTCCCCGCTATTACATTCATAGTCAAACAGCTCCTTAAAATGCAATTAAATTATAACAAATTTTTAGTTATCTTGTAAACTATTATATTTGCCAAATAAAATTATGTAAAAGTAAATAAAAACGCAATTTTAAATTTATTTGTATAAAATATTTGCAATATTTAATATTTTAATTATAATTTTGCAGAATTTTAAATCCTTAAAGTTATATAATTTTAATAAAATTATTTTCTTATAAAAATATATTTCATAAATTGAAAATAAAAAATATTATAAAAATTAAAAATAATGTTGATTTTTTTAAATAATATGATATAATATTTTCGTTACATGTTTTGGGTCATTAGCTCAGTTGGCAGAGCGTTCGACTCTTAATCATACGCTCCGAAACGAGTATAAACTACATTTATGGACCAGTAGCTCAGTTGGTAGAGCAATTGACTCTTAATCAATGGGTCCAGGGTTCGAGTCCCTGCTGGTCCACCAAAAATACTTCACTAAAAGTCTAGCTAAGGAAATAGTGCATGAATAAAAAAGTATTTAAAAAAGTTCCAGTTGAAGATGTTCCTATGGTTTACGACATTTATTGTATGATAGAAAACTGCGAAATAAAAAATAGGGATGTCGAGCAAGCAATGGAAATATATAAAAATGATATTTTGGCAAAAGGGTCTTATACTTATGCTTGCTATATTGACGGGAAAATCGTTGCGAGTGTTAACGTTTATAAAAATATGCAATACTATCCTACAGATTTACATGCTCCTTTTGTTCATCTTGAGTGTGTCATGGTGCATAAAAATTTTCAAGGTAAAGGAATAGGAACAGAATTAATCAGTAATGTAGTTAAACTTGTAAAGGAAGAAGGATGTACATACATTATCGGACAAACACCAGTGGAGGCAATGAAAAAGATTTTCTTTAAGGCTGGACTTGTTGAAAGAGATTGTGAGGACTTTAGACTAAATATAGATCAGCCTCATTGAAAGTTTAAGGTGTTAATTCCCCGAGAAATCAAAAGTCTGTTGCAAAATAAAACAAGTGAATAAAAAAATAGTTTCGTGTTGACAATGCTAAACCCCTTATAAAATAAGGGATTTTTTAATGTCAAGATACTAAAAAAATAACTCAAAACTGTCTAAAAATTTTGTAAAAAGTGTCTAAAAAATGTCATTTTTGCATGTAAAATTTTAATATTTCACATTGCATAAAAACATCTAATTTTACTTAAAAATTGCCACTGTCTAAAAAAACGTCTAAAATTTTTAGAAAAAATGGCACAAAAAAGACTGAGAATTATTACAAATTCCCAGTCAATTTTATTACATCTCAAAATCTTTTTGTTTTTTCTTTTTACGCATTTCTTTTTCTTTTAGCCACTCTAAATATTCTTCATCTTCTTGTTGAGATTTTAGTTGCTCTTCTAATTTTGCAATTTTCTCTTCAAGTTCTTTTGTCTTATCAATTTCGTTTGTTTTATCTTCTTCCTTTAAATTAAAATTAAAAACATTTGAAATTGTGTTTGCCGAGTTTTGTTTAGTTTTATAATCTAAGTGGCTGTAAATGTTCGCTGTGGTGCCAAAATCGGCGTGTCCAAGCCATTCTTGAATTTGTTTCATAGGAACTCCATTAGATAGCATAATGCTCGCACAAGAATGCCGCAAGTCGTGAAAACGAATATGTTTAAGGTTGTTCTTTCTAATAATCTTGATAAAGTTGTGTGATAACCTATTAGGCAAAATCAATCGTCCTAAATTGTCAACACAAACATAATCTAAATACCTTGTGTCATAACTCTTGCCAAGTAATTTTTTATTGTTTTCAACTTGCTCTTTATGTTTAAGAAGTAGCTCTTCTGCTTGTGGTAATAGTGGTAAAACCCTATTGCTTGTTTTGTTTTTCATCTTATCTGCTTTATGAATATATCTTTTTCCATCAATTTGCGTTTCAATAATTTTATGGCGAACATAGATAAGTTTATTGCCAAAATCTATTGCTTCCCATTTTAATCCTAAAACTTCACTTCGCCTAAATCCATACATCGCAGTAAGCATAATCGGTAATTTGCACTCGTGGTCTTGTATGCATTCAAACAATTTTTGAATTTCGTCTATGGTATAAAAACTTGCCTTGTATCCATCTGTTTTTGGTCTATCCACTTTGTCCGCAACATTAACATTTACAAAATCGTTTTTAAAAGCATATTGCAAACACTCACGAATTAAAATGTGAAAATGCAAAACAGTATTTCCTGACAAACCTTTTTCATATAAATTTTTATAAAACCCTTCTATGTGATAAGGTTTTAAGTCTTTAAGTTTTATTCTCATAGATTTAAAGTAAGAAGAAATTTTTTCACTTTCTTTTACATATTGAGAATATGTTATTGGTTCTACTTGTTGCTTTTTTATTTCAAGATAACTTTTTAAAAAATCAACAAAATAGAGATCTTGCGAATTCTCTCTATCTTGTCTTATCTCTTTATTTAAATCTAAATTTTTAAGAATATTTTTCATTTCTTTTTTAGCTTTTGTTTTATTGTTTCCAACTCTCAATTTAGTTGAAATCCATTTTTGTTTAGGTTTTCCAAATTCATCTTTAAAACTAACCACAACATACCAAGTTCCGTGTCTTTGTTGAAGGCTACCTTTATTCATTTGCACCTCCATTTAAAAAGTTAATAACATTTTGCTTTGGTATTAAAATCAAATTTCCAGACTTAATGCTTTTTATTTTATTTGTTGCAATAAGTTCATAGGCAGTATTTCTTCCAATCCCCAACATTTTTTGTAAATCTTTCACTTTTACAACATCTTTAAAATTAGTAAAAATATTTTGTATATTCAAGTTTGTATTGTTCATTTTGTCTCCTCAAAAAATTAAAATTTTCTTTTCTAAATCTATAAAATCTCTCTATTCTAAATTTTTGAGTTGTTGTGTATTTCACAACAAAAAAAAGAAACGGGTATCCCGTTTGCTTAGTCTAGAGAAGTGAGTCAATTTTGAGTTTTTAAGATTTTCAATTTGTCCCAATAAAATGCTTGATTTTATTGACAAATAGAGAAAATCTAACTCAAATTGTCCCATTTCTTATCCTGCTTCCTGCGAAAAAGACTGCGTTCTTGCTCATTTTTGTCATTTTGACAAAAAGTTTCGTCCTTTCATTTGTCTTTTTCTTTCCCACAAAAGTGAATTCACTTTCGGGGTACCCAATTTAATTTTACTTACTATTTTCTTCCCAATATCGCTTGTATTCTTCTAAAGTTTCTGGCAAGTCATCATACATTCCTGCTCTCACATAATCCGGATTTAGACTGCATTCATTGTTCAGTGCAAGGCACAAATTGTAAACTCTTGATAACAATTTTTCATAGATGTTTTGCTGAACAATTAAATCTCGAATAAGCGAATTGTTAGCGCCATTGGTATTGTCTAACTTTTGTGAAAATTCTGTTAGTTTATCCGAAATGCTTTGCAGTTTTCCGTTATAATCAGCAAAATTTTCATCTCTAATTTTTTCAGTTTCAAGTCCAACTCTAATTAAACTAACATAAAAATCATTCTTTGTTTGGTAGTCTTTTTTATGCTTTTCAAAGTAATCGCTAAGTTCTTTCAAAAACCAACTTTCATAAATTCTAATTTTCGTTTCAAGCACTTGATGTGTATTGATTTCTTTCATTTTCCTCCTTTTATTTAATTTTGTTCTTCTATGTTTAAATAGGGATGCATAAAATTACATTTATTGTGTTGTATTTTTCTCCCTTCACTTATTATAGGTTTTTTATAATTTTTGTATTTTGTAATTGATAAAATAAAAAAAGTTTATATCAATTTATCCCTAAAATAAAGATAAAATTAGATATAAACCTATACAGTATTATTTTATATTCTAAAAAACCATTTCACCCCAAAATATTTTCTTTTATATATTTTAATCCTTTATTTTGATTGTAAATCCTGATTTTTCTCGGAGCGGTATTTAATGTTATCCATTTATAATCAATTTTACAATCATATAACCTATTTAGAATAAATAAAGAGAAATAATCTTTTTCCTTCCACCACTCATTTTGTGTTTTCCCATATTCATCAATTCTAGGAAATTTACCCTTTGCAATATTTGAATATACAACAGACTTATACTCATCTTTTAAATTTTTGCTAAAAATTGAGCTTGCTATCTTGTTAGAAATCTTATCAATCATCTTAATACTTTCAATTCTTACACATGGCAGTTCAAAATCAAAATCTTCTATCGTTTTATTATAAAATGATTTATTAAATTCATCATAGTCAGTTTTTGTCAAAACATAATACTTATTACCTTTTTTAGCGATAAACACCACAAATAAAATTGAATTGTTTAAATTCAAATCTTTTTCTTTATTTTTGTTAACTATATATGAATTTTTGGTTATTCTACCTATTGCAGTTTTATTTATCTGTTTTTCTATAAAGTCATTATCTATAAAAAATTTCAAATCGCTTTGTATCGTTCTTTCAGTAACAGCAAATTTCCAAGCTAAATCTCTAACAGAAACTTTTTTACCTTTCAAATACTTAAGGTAAGCAAATAATTTTTCTCGGCGCAAATTTTTATTATAAATACATTTTATTGGTCTGTCTTGCTCTTTATTAGTTATTTCATTAAAACCTAATTCTTCTAATTTATCGTAGTCATAATATTTCCTTACACCACGTTGGCCTTTAAGATATGTTTTATTCCTTTTCTTCTTATCTTCAATTTTAATTTTATTTTGTTCAATGCGCTCTTTTTGTCTTATTTCTTTTATCTTCTTTAGGTCCAGCTCATCAACATATCCATATTCATCATCATAATATTTCATAAAATCATTATAGCATAATTAAGATTTTTTCTAAAAATAATTTTTATGATAATAACCATGTTAAATATTCTTTTGCCCAACCTCTTGACATAGTATCGTGATATGCTTGATTGTCATAATTTCTCAAACAACCATAACAACAAGTTTCTTCGCCACAGCCACATTTACCATCTACTTTCTTTAACGCTTCAACTAAGATTTCTTTTATATGTCCAAGCATTCTTTTCACATGTCCTGCACCATTTGGAACTGTATCAAATAATGTCACGCTAAATCCATTAGTATCTCCATTTTTCCAAACAGCACCGCCAATTTCTCTTCTATCTATTTCCATAAACTTTGATGCTCCTTCAATTATAGCATAAAGTATGGACTCATATTCTGCCATAGGATTTTTATATTGTGGCAAATGTAAAACCAAAGCATCAGATGTAAAATGATGCCCTAAATAACAACTCACTAACTTACCTGTGCAAGGGAAATTATTTGCAGTTCTATGCTCATGTGATGTTGCTCCAGCTTTGTTCAAACTAAGTTGAACATAACCGCATTTTTCACAAACATTAAAAGCTAATCCAATATTTCTATTTTTAGAAGCATATTTTCCTCTGTTGATAACAAACATTTCTCCGTGTGGTGAATAAACAGAATGTATAACTTTATCTTTTAAGACAATATCGTTTTCTTCAATTTTAGCATTTTTTTCAAATCCATTGAAAAATGTTTCTGAAAAATATTTAACTTCATCTTTTAATTTTACAGACTCTTTATCCGAGTCCTTTGTGATAAAACCAAATTGTGGAATTAGCATTTGCTTATATTTTAATGTTCTATGACAACATGTTTGCTCTCTATTAAGACTTTCTACGCCTAATGCTGTTTTATAAAAATATATTTTCCCACAACTTTCACATATAGCGAAATCATAAGTAGGCCATTCTCTGTTGGGTTGTTTCTTTAAAGCATAAGGCTTCCAAAATTTTCCATTTGCAACGACTTGACTTCCTGGGGCGTATTCAGTAATTGCCATTCTCAAATCTCTGTTTAAATCTATTGAACTTTTAACAATATCACTTGTGTTCAAATCTAATGGCACAACATATACAGGAAAGCCATATCTTGGAAGAACATTATTTTCTGCCAAAAATGCGATATAGTCTTTTGAATTGTATGTTCCTATCAATCTTTTTAATTTGCCCGCTTCCGAATATTTCTTTTCTTCCGAATATTTTTCTTCTGCATTTGATAATTCATTTATAGAAGCTTCAAAATTATTGATTGCATTATCTAAACAAGCATCTTCATTGTTAGGATTATTGTTATCAACCAATTTTTTAACAAATGCCCAATCATTGTCAACGCCAAGTTCTTTCTTTATCTCTTCCGGAACAATAATATTGATTGATTTAAAAAGGTCTTGCGGTTTTTTGCTTAAAATATTATATAATTCAATATTTAAATTAGGGTGATTATCATGTGCCAACAAATCTTTCACAGATTTAAGGTTGTATCCTATATAACTTAAATAACTAAAAATAATTGAATGGATATGTCTTCTAACAAGATAGGCATTATTTAACTCTATATAAGGAGCTTGTATAATACCATTAATCATCTTGACAGGGTCATTATAATATGTTAAATCGTGTGACCTTCTCTTGGCAAAAGTCAATATAAACGCAGCAGATGAGCCTCTTCTTCCTGCACGCCCAGCTCTTTGAATATAATTAGATGTTTCTGGGGGAACATTTCTCAAAACGACAGACTCAAGAGAGCCAATATCAACACCCATTTCAAATGTTGTTGAACAACTTAAAATGTTGACTTCATTTTCTTTGAAATGTTTTTGTAAATCGGTTGCTGTTTGGCTTGAAATTTGTGCTGTATGCTCTTTAGCATTCATAGGTATCAATTGAATATTAGAAAAACTTTGGCGATAATAATCTCCTCTATCTTCATTTTCATTTATTTCAACTAAATTTCCATCGCAATTTGTCTTTGAACATATTCCGAAAAGATTGATTTTTACAGTTTCTCCACATTTATCACATACATAGAGTTTGCCCTTTTGTTTTTCAAAAGAGATATTATCCAATCTTAACTGATAATAACCATTTGCTTTATCTCGAATTAAAATTGGTAATTTTGTAAAGAAATAATTCTCATTAAACGAATTTGAAAGTTCATCAAGAAAATTTAGAGCCTTTTCATTACTTTCTACTTGATTAAGTCCTTTGTGTTCAAAGAAATGCTGTAAATAATTTAAACGACTATTTGTTCTTTTGTCAGAAGGCTTAAATCCAAAAACTTGATAATCTTTTCCTCTTTCTCCTCCTTGACTTTTAAAATATGCATTTCTATTTTTAGGCTCAAAAGCATCATCTGTAGGACTAACACCTTCTGGAAATTGCACACAACCTTGTCTTCTTAAACTGTCAAACAACATATAAATTATGTTAAGAAATTCGTCTTTTGAAATCTCATAATCATTACAAAAATGGTCAATAACTATACTATCAATTTTATCCAAAGAATTTATTTTAATATTTATCATTCCAAGTCTATTTAAAGACATTCTTGGGTCCAATTCGATAACTTCTTGCATAATGTGCTGTTTAGCAATACTTTTTTTATCATCGTCATTGTTTATATCATAAAACAATTTATGTTCATTTGCTATTCTAAAACATCTTTCTGATAGCAAATTAAAACTTATAGACTCTTCATTCATATCTTTAATAACATTGTAGATAATATTTTTCCATAACCAATCGTTATATCTGTTTTGTATAAAAATTGCAAATTTAGCGGCATCTTGTCTATTGTCTGAAAATACCAATAATTTTCTGCCATTTACATTTTCATCTTCTAAATTACTTACACTTCCCCAAATGCTATCTGCTTTTGCTTCTTCTTTCTTAGTTTTTTCTTCTGGCAATAATTGATAAAGTTTTCGTGTCAACATTTCCGTTGCAGAATCTTCACTTGTGCTGAGTTTTCTTATAGTTCCTTTATTAAACTTTCCACATTTATAGCAGTTATTTTTTCTTGCTTTTGCAGGAATTCTTGTCATTTTTATAAAGTTAGTAGCATCTATTCCACAACAAGAAATAGTTTCTGGAACTTTTGCTGGGAAAAGTTTGCCACACTTTGGACACATAACATATTCCTGTTTATCTTCTTCGGAGTAGGTAAATTCATCTAACGAATCATCTTCATCAATAGAAATCTCTCCATCGGATAAAGAAAGCATAAATAGGTCATTATTATCATCTTCGGTTGGTATAAGATATTCTTCGCCATTTATTATATCAACAGAGCCAACTATATATTCTTGTCCGCATTTCATACAGTTTAATAATTCATAAACTTTATAACCATTATACTCTTTTTTCCTATCCGTAAAGATTTTTACATCATCAGCAAAAGTTATAAAACCGCCTTCTAGTGTTCTTGCAAAAACATGGTATTTAGCATTTATTAATGGGTTTCCATCGGTTGGCGAGATTGCTTCTCCACAAAGTTCAATGGTTTTTGCAATTGTATCTTCCAAATTTGTATCTATAATTTTTAAATCATGTTTTAATTCATCCGACAATTCTTGAATAGTCATAGTCTTTTGCAAGATTCTTTTTCTTATTTCATAAACGAATTTGTCTTGCGATAAGATGCTGTATAATTTTGCAGATTTATCATCTTTATTATAATTTTGGTATTCAGCAAAAAGTTGTTGGTAATAAGACAAATCTTTAATTTGTCCACTTACTTCCAACAATGGTAATCTGTCAGATTGAATAATTGAATTTTTATCAAAATATTCATTAAATAAATCTTTTGCAAAATCTACAACTTTTTCAATTTCGCCTTCTTCTCCACCAAGTGTAGCACTTGTTCCAATACAAGTTAGACAATTGTCAATTCTTCCAAAAACTGCTTCCTTTAATCTTCTTATTAACATTGCGACTTCTGTTCCATGTGCACCTTTGTATGTATGTGCTTCATCTAAAACAAGAAATTTGAATTTATCGCTATATTTACCTTTAAAAATTTTTTGACTTGTTGCTCTTAAAAGCATATATTCAAGCATTGCATAATTTGTAATAAGAATATGTGGCGGTCTTGCTTCCATTTCAGCACGAGTAAGCAGTTCATTGTCTAAAGCATCACTACCATTAACTCTTTTATATCTTTCATTTGCTTCTTTTCTGCCTTTTTGGATATTCTCTCTATTGCCTTCTGGCGTTTCTCCAATATATCTGCCAAAGGTTATTTGTGGCAAATTTTTTAAAGATTCTCTTAATCTTCCAATTTGGTCATTCGCTAGTGCATTCATTGGGTAGATTAAAAGGGCTCTAACACCTGGTGATAGGATGTTATTATCAAGTTCATTAAGCAGTTCATTTATTATTGGAATAAAGAAACATTCTGTCTTACCAGAACCTGTTCCGGATGCGACAATAATACTTTTGTTATTATTGACCAATCTTATGGCTTTTTCTTGATGATTATATCTTTTATAAACTGCATATTCATCATAAGTAAAAGCATTTTTAATGTTTTTGTTTAACACACCTTCTTTAACCAATTCTTTTAATGAATGCGTTCCTTTATACGGCATACTTGCCTGTATAAATGGCCCTTTTAACAATTGACATTCCTTGGACAAGGCATCTTTTGCCGCTTTATTTATTTTGTCATTTCTAAATGTAAATTGTGCATCAAGGAAGTCTTTATATGCTTCGTTTAATTGGTTAAATGTTTTTATCGGGTCTAGTGCCATTTTTTATATCTCCTTTTTATGTGATGATTGATTTAATATTTCAGAAAGCAAGGCTTTTGGAAAATCTTTCAATAAATTTTTTATATATTTTGATACTTTTACTAACAAAGGAATATTGTTTTGTATATCGTGTTGATTTAATATCAAATCAACTATAATCATCAAAATTTGCTTTTCTTCTTTATATTTTGAAAATTCAGAAAATGCTTTAAGCATCTTCATTTTTTGTTGAATATAGTCAACTTTATCTACTTCTGGGAATAAATAATATTTTTTTGCCCAAAGAAAATTTTCTTTATCTGTAAAGTTGTCTAGAAATTTTAAATTGTTATCCGTTATTTCTTTTAAAAGTTCATCATTATTTTTTAAACAAACATATACAAAGTAAAGATATTTATTATAATCTAATAATTCTATAAGAACATCTCTATCCATTTGATTTTCTTTTTTTGTTATTGGGAAATACAAAACCAATTCATTTGCTATTTTATCAAATTGTTCTTTGCTTAAATCATATTCAAACAATAGTTTTAATATAATTTCATCCCCAAAGTTAAATCTGTTATTGAAAATATATTTCATTAAATATTTTACGACCTTTAAATATTCTTCTTTAGACTGAAAAAAGTTGGTATTAAATCTATAAAATAAATAACAGTAAATAGCATGCTTTAAGTCATCTATGTTGTTATTATGAAATACTAGTTGTGAAAAATCATTATCTTTAACCCACAAAACAGTAGTATTTTTGCTATCAATCAAATCTTTTTTCTCATTTGTTGAAAAAATACTCTTTTCCTTATTGCTTACAATTTCAACAACACAATTATCTTTAAGTCTCTCATCATTATCATCTATATACGCCATTAAAGTATTATCTCTAATTTGTATAGAGAAAAATTCGTAAGGTTTTGACAAATATCTGAAAACCATTTGTCTATTTTTGCAAGAACCATCTTCGTCCCATTGAAATATGAATGTATCGCCTAATTTATTTGTAAAAAAGTTTCTTACAGATATATTGATTCTAATCTCGCAAATTTCACAAATCTTATCGAAGTTTTCTTCAAGTGAAATCAAACATGAATCTTCTCCCGAACTTATAAATTCGATATATTCTACAAGATTGATAATTGCTTTTGAAGATTTTCTTATTCTTAAAGATTTTTGATTAACATTGTTATTAAACCTTACATAAATATCGGAATTTGTATTGTTAATAATAGATAGCAGGCAATCTCCATCAGTTTTTAAATCTTTAACAGATAAAAACGCTTTTTTGTTTGGTTGTCCAAATAATTTGTTATTAGATTCAATTGTCCATTTATATGGCTTAATAACAAATTTAAACTTATACTCTTTTTCATTATAAACATAATATCCGTTAAAAATATCACAAGAACTTAGTATATCAACTCTGTTTACTGTTTCGTGATTGCTATCTAATATCTTGCATTTATCAGATGACTTAAAAACTATATATGAATTTTTGTATCCGCTAATTCCTGGATAGTATTGACTGAAATCAATATTGACTTCAGGTAGATATAAAAATTTAAATGTTTTATATCCAATTTCCGGGAAGTAAAATCTTAACCCAATTTTCCCAAAGCTTATTTTTCCGATATAATCTGACATATCAAAAACAAAATCTTCAATAAAAACTTCTTCATCTATGATTTTATTTTCATCTACGCTAATTTTGACTTGCCATTGACCATTAAAAGGAACTTTTATTTTGGGTAACGAACTAAATGCTTCTAATCCTTCAAAATAACAATTATCACTAATTAGTTTGTTTTCATTTATCAATTCAAATGGTCTTTTAATCTTTATGCTTATAGTATCTATATCTGATTTAAATACAACTTCTCTTTTGTCAGTTGTTGGTGCTTGATAGTAAATATTGTAGCCATAATAATTATCTATTAGTTCAATAGTATCGTCATCTGCTTCGTAATTTTCATCTAGTAAAATATATGCTCCATTGTTTAAAATAAATTTTGATTTGTTAAGTTGTCCAAAATTATTAAAGGTTAAAAATTTATCATCTTTATCTTTTAGAGTATAATCGCATAATAGGGTGTTAATATCGTTTAATAATTTTACTTTAATTTCATCAAATTGATTAAGAATTATAGTTGAAGTTCTAAAGAAATACTCATCGTTTAACTTTTCTCCATATATTTTTCTTTGAACAACTTTATCATCACTATAAATTTCCCAAATACAAAAGGTGCTATCATTCATCGTCATTTCAGGTGTATCTATGACAACTTTATTGCTATTTATATCAAATCTCAATGTTGGTTTCTTATATCTTGAAGATATATATCTCTTGTCATTATCTTCTCTATTCTTGCACCAATTCATAATTCCTTCTTGAAAAGGTATTGGCAAGATTGAAGTTTCATCTATATTTTCAATTTTCTCCTTAATTGCGCCAATAATTTCAAAAACAAAATCACCCAATAATCCATTTTCGTTTAATAAGTCCACATATCTCTTTACATTTTTAGTGGAATATCTAAATGTATATAATGTTTCATCAGCTAAATCGTTATAAGAAATTTCTTGTGACAGTAATGGTTCGAGATTATCCAAAAAATTATTTATAAGGTTATTTGGAAGTCCAGAATGAGCAATTATAGGAGCGAGATTTTTATAACTATCTTCTTTTAAGTTTTTAAAACTATTTAAATTATAAAGGGAAACAGTTCTATCAAATGCTTTTACTAGTAATTCTCTTTTGTTTGGTTGTGATATGTTTGTCAGCCTTTCTACTGCTTGCCAAAATCCACCTTCTTTGTCGTTGTAGAAATATTTTGCTATACTAACAAGAAAGATTGTTATTGTTTCTTTTAAATCATAAACTTGTCCCCAAGTCATATAACTTGAAATATGAGATAACTTTTTACCAATTTCGATTGTTTCATCTTGTGAAAAAAGAACCTTTTCAATCAACTCATAATTTTCAAGTTTAGAAAGTTTGTCTTTGCAAACCTGGTTTATTTCTGCTAAGTCCATATTTAAATTTTCCTTTGCTTTTGTATTAACTCAGTTATGATAATAATACTTTAACCATTATCAAAATTCCTTTCTATACAAAAAATTAATTATATAGTGATTATAGCATACTTTCTCCATGTTTGTATAAGTTTTTACAAAATTTTATTTATATGTTCTTTAACTTTCTAAAAGTATTTGTTCTATAAATGTCTAAAAGAAAACTGCAAAAAGCTAAATAATTTTAGACAAATTTAAAAGTTATAAAATAAACTTGAATAACACGATTTTGGTAGAGAAAACAAGGGATTTAAAGGGATTTGATAGCATAAAATGACATTAAAAAAGAAGTGCAAATTGCACCTCTTAATCGAAATGTCCGGGGTTCGAGCCCCCGATGACCCACCACGACAATCCCCTATAATACAGGGGATTTTTTATTGTCTAACCCACAATTATGCTTTTTAAATCATGGATTTTTTTGTGCTTTTTTGTCTTTATTTGTCTAAACAAAAAAAGACCTAGTTGTCGCTAAGTGATACAAACTGGTAATGTATCTAATTTAGAAAGTCTTAGGTCATCTCAATATTAATTTATAATTTATGTGGAAAAAATCCTATATCAAATTCTAATTTTTGTAAATTATTCCATAAATTATCATCTTTTGGATAGATAAATTTAATATTATCCTCAACACAGCATCCAAGTCTTAGTTTATATTCGTCCTTACCTCTTGATAAATCTATATCATAATTAGACGAATATTCTTTTATAATTTCCATTAGCAATAATTTACCAGGGGCAAATCTTTTAAATTTTATATTGAATCCATAATTGATTAAGTAAACCTTATTATTCTTTATTTCATATAAGATTGAATATGCTAATTCATTTTCAATCTTTAAGTTTAAGCAATGAAGATTATCTATGTTAGATAAAATATAATCTTTCCAGAACATTTTTAATTCTTCATCAATTAAATTCTCTCTAAGATTTTTCATATTGTCTAAATAGAGCTCTATATGTTTATAATAATTTTTAATGTCAAAAGTTTCTTCAATAAAATAATTAGAGTGTTTAGATAAATATCTTTTATCATAGTTATTTTCTTTAATAATTGATTTAGGTATACTTGTGTTTCGCTTTAAATAGCATACTTCAATCGTTTTAAACTTTTCAGAAAAATATTTACAAAAGGTATGGCTACTTTTAATATCATATCCATAAAAGAAATAATGGCTATTTTTGATATAATGCTTAAATTGTTTATAAACATATTTTTTATGTTCTTCCAAAATTATGGGCGACAAATAATCTACCATTCTACAACCTATAAACTCTAGAACAACTTTATTATCCAAATTTCTTTCTATTAAAGGAAAAATTGCAACACAAACTTCTTTATTATAAAATATCAAGTTATGTAATTTTAATTTAGAACATAATTTGAAATAAAATTGTTTATTCCATTGATAAGATTGAAATATTGTAGTTTCTTTATCTAAAAAATATAATTTATCCCAAACTTCTTTAGAAACATTAAAATCATTATCTAATTTAATTACATATTTCATTCGTAATCTCCGTAACAAGCTTTAAATTTTTAAAGTTTTTAATATTTGTTGGGACAATTTCGAAGTTTTCTAATCTATATTTACTTAGGTCAATAGTATTGTTGGGTAATTCTATTAAACTTAAATTATGTTTGATTATTTCCAAATTTTCTTTATATATGTTATAAAACTTATCATATCTACTATTTTTTAAAGAATTTATTATATTAACAGCAGTTTTAGGGCCTACTTTATTTATACCTTTTATATTATCAACATTATCACCAATAATGGCTTTATAAAGTGCAAAATCAGATGGTAATACCAAAAATTTATCAAAAATAAATTTTTCATCAACAAAAACAGTATTTTTACCTCTAAATTTAATTATTTTAACTCTATCATTTACCAATTGATAAAAATCAGTATCAGTAGATGAAATATAAACTTCACCATTATATTTTTTTGAAATTATAGCTATATAATCATCACATTCAATTTCAACAGTTTCAATCCATTTGATATTTAAATAATCCAAAACGGCTTTAATATACTTTAATTGAGTAAATGGATTTTCTTCATCACTTAAAGTGCCGTAATCTGTCTGTCTATTAGCTTTATAATTTTCATCTACTCTTATATTTCTTGAATCTTCTCCATCAAAAACAATCAAACATTCTTCAACTTTTAAATATTTTATCATTTTAACAACGGTTCCAACAAAACCAACTGTACCAGTAATATTCTCATTGTTATCATTATAGAAAGGAAATGGCATACCGAAAAACATTTTAAACAACAAATTGTGTCCATCTATTAGCAATATTTTTTTCATTTTTTATCCTCAAATTAATATTTCTTTATCAAAATCCGTAAAATCTTCTCGGTGTAAAATTTTCGATTTCACATTATTTATTTGTACTTTAAAATCTTTAAAAATTTCGTTAATTTTTTCAACATCGTCCTTATCATTCATAAAAAAGATAAAAGAATCAATTAGTCTCAAAAATTTAAACTCTTGTTTTATTAAGTATAACTCAATTTCAATTAAATTGCAATCAAACAATATATTACTTAATTTATGTCCGAATGGTAAACCATTATTTACGTCATTATCATTAAACAATGCTGAATCTATCAAATCAACTTGCTCTTGTCTTAAGTTTTTTATCAAAAAATCCTTTCTCAATTTCTTATAATCTATACAGAATGAATGTTTCAAATCTATTAAATAAAAATATTCGTATTTATCATAATACTTTTTAGCATTTCTCACAAACTCATTAAATTCAAATTAACAATATTTTTCTACAAAAATCCTGCTAGTGAAACTATTATAAATCGTGTTGTAAATCTTAACAAAGTTTTTAAAGTTTCGGAGGATGTAAAGTTTAGGCTATTGGTAGAATATTAACTATTATAAATATTGATAACATAAAAAAATTACATGAAAATTATAAGTTAAAATTTAATATTTTATTTAATTTTATTTAAATATTTTTATTAATATATTATAATGATATTATAAAGGAATTAAGGAGTAAATTATGAAAACAGTTGTTATTATTGGAGCTAGTGGCGGAATTGGAAATGAAATTTGCAAAGCCTTTTATAAAAAAGGATATAATATTTTTGCAAGTTACTGCAATAACAAAAAAGCAATAGATGCATTATGTGGAAATCTTAATTATAAAGATAATAGGATATGTCAATTTTATTTAAATTTAAAAGATCAATTAAGTATTGACAAATTTTTTAATAAAGCAATTTCTATTTTTGGTAAAATTGATGTGCTTATTAATTGTGCAGGAGTTAGTTTTCCTAATCTTTTAATAGATTGCAATTTAAACGAAATTGAAAATGAAATTGATATTAATTTAAAGTCAGTTATCTTGTGTTGTAAACATGCTGTTACAAATATGATAAAATTTAGTGGTGGCAAAATTATAAATATTGGTTCTATTTGGGGAACAGTTGGCGGAAGTTTTGAATCTACTTATAGTGCAACAAAAGCAGGTGTTATAATTTTTTCAAAAGCACTTGCAAAAGAAGTTGGTTCTAGTAATATTACAGTGAATTGCATAAGCCCTGGCGCAATAAAAACAAACATGATTAGCAATTTAACAAAAGAAGATGTCCAAGATATTATTAAAAATACTCCATTGAAAAAACTTCCAACTGCAAAACAAATTGCTAAAACTGCAATATTTTTAGCAAGTAACAATGCAAATTCAATTACTGGGCAAAATATTGTTATAGATGGTGGGTTTACATTATAATAATTTAATAGTTATGTATGTATCTATGAAAAAAACCACTAAATGATTAGTGGTTTTTTCTTTGTATTTAAATTTGTTATTTGTAATATAGTCAATTAAATTTCTTTATTCAATAATTAAAATAAATTAAATTTTATAAATCAAATTACATACTCAATATTTCTTTTAATTCTTCTTCTACATTTTCGTATTCTGCCTCTTTTATTTTTGTGCTTTCTATATCATGAACAAAAATACTTACCCATTCTTCGTTTTTTGTCTCTATCATTGCGTCTTCTAGTTTGATATGTTTGCATCTAAATGTCTCTAGCAAAATAATAAATATACTTTGCATTTTTTGTATTTACCATTGTGTCTTCTAATTTCGCAATGTTTACACCTTTTATGTCACGAGCAAAGAAATAAATAAGTTCGGCATTTTTTGTTTTATTTGCTGCGTCTTCTAAATTTTTTAAATTAACTTCTTTTACATTTTCAACATAATATTCTAATTCTTTAAAATTTGAAACTTTATTTATTAAAATTTGCTCTAATTGTTCAATTTGCCCATCTCTTCCATATTTATCAATATATACATTTACTATTTTAACAACTTTTTCAATACTTTTATGTCCTTTCATAATAACACTTCTTTATAGCATAATAATAACATACAGTTTACACTTTTTTCGAACAAACTTTTAAAAAAATTGGCAAAATAAAACACATAGCAATATGATCTTTACTATGTGTTTTTTATTTTATTTTTTATTCTCTTTTTTTATAGAATTTTCTTTTAATAAATCTCTAATTTCAATCAATAATTTATCTGTTGAACTTATTTGCGGTTCAGCAGGTGCAGGCTCAGCCACACTTACTTGCTCAGTTACAACCACTGCTGGTGGATTAAATTTTTGTAATTCTGCACTTCTTTGAACTTCAAGTTCAGCAAATTTTTCTTGTTTTTGTTCTTCGGTTAGATTTTTATCTTTTTCTATTTTCGATTGAAGTTTAGCATATTTTTTCACAATTTTCTTTACTTCACGCATTTCTTTTTTGCTTAAATTTTCTATATTTTGTTTTAATTCAACTGAAATGGTTCTTAATCCGCTACCAATTTTCATTATAAGTTTCATAACTAAGAAAATACAAAAAGCAATAATTAAAAAATCTAATATTGTTTGAATAAAAGAACCATATTTTAAGGCTATTTCTGTTGTTCCCGCCACCTCGTTTGCAGGTTTAATTACCCATTTTAAATCACTGAAACCAGATGTGCCAATAAGACTTGCAATTAGTGGAGTTATTATATCATTAACTAAACTAGTTGTAATTTTTCCAAACGCACCCCCCACAACAACACCAATGGCAAGTTGCAAAACATTTCCACGGGCAATAAAATCTTTAAATTCTTTAAAAAATTTTTTCATTTCTTTATCCTCTGTGATTTATTATAATAATTAGAAAATTTGTTTTCAAGCATTATTTACATTTAATTATAAATTTCTGCATATTCTGCCATGCATTTATCTATAATTTTTATTGCATCATCTCTTCCACCTAGGTTTTTGATTTCAACTTTTTTATTCTCTAATTCTTTATACACCTTTAAAAAATGTAATAATTCATCAAATATGTGTTTTGGCAATTCGTTAAAATCTTTAAATCCGTTATACTGTGGGTCTCCAAATGGTATTGCTATAATTTTATCATCATCTGCACCAATATCTTTCATAGAAACAACTCCAATAGGGAAACATCTAACCAAACTCATTTTCTCAATCGGTTGACTGCACAGCACAAATACATCTAATGGATCACCATCACCACAAAGTGTGCGTGGAATAAATCCATAATTCATTGGGTAATGTGTGCTTGTGAACAATACCCTATCTAAAATAATTAGTCCAGTTTCTTTATCTAATTCATATTTATTTTTACTCCCCTGTTCAATTTCAATGCAAACAATAAAATCGTCTTGTGTTATTCTATCTTTGCTGATATCATGTAAAATGTTCATTTCATACTCCTTTTTTGTAATTATAAATATTTACCCTGATATTTGCAAGTAAAATAATAAATAACTTATTGCTTTTATTTGTAAAAAGTTTTGCTTTAATAAAATTTAATTACTTGCAAATGCTTATTCGTTGTGCTATACTATGTCAAAATTAAATTATAAAGGACTTAAATTATGGTAAAGATAGATATAAAGCAAATACATGAGAATAAATTACATTATGATGGCAAAGAAGTAACCGTAGCCGGTTGGGTTAGAAGTGTAAGAAATTCTAAAACTTTTGGATTTATTGACCTTAACGATGGGACTTGTTTTGATGGCATACAAATTGTTTTTGAACAAGATAAAATTAATAACTTTGAAGAAGTTGCAAAACTTTTAGCAGGATCTAGTTTGCAAACAACAGGTATTTTGGTTTTAACTCCCGATGCAAAACAACCATTTGAAATCAAAGCAACAAAGATTAAAATATTATGTGCAACAGATGAAACTTACCCATTGCAAAAAAAACATCATAGTGTTGAATTTTTAAGAGAAATTGCATATTTAAGGCCAAGAACAAGGCTTTTTAATGCAGTGTTTAGAGTTCGCAGTGTTGCAAGCTTTGCTATTCATAAATATTTCCAAGAAAATGGATATCTTTATGTTCATACTCCATTAATAACAACAACAGATTGCGAAGGTAGTGACCAAATGTTTAAAATAACAACACTTAATTTTAACAACCTTCCTTATTTGCCAGATGGAAGCGTTGATTTAAGCAAAGATTTATTTGGAAAGCAAGCTTATATCACTGGTTCTGGACAATTACATGGTGAAGCATTTGCACTAGCATTTAGCAAAATTTATACTTTTGGCCCAACTTTTAGAACAGAAAATAGTAACACAAAAACACATGCAAATGAGTTTTGGATGATTGAACCAGAAATTGCCTTTTGTGACCTTGATGGGCTTATGGATATTGAAGAAAGTATGCTTAAATATGTTGTTAAATATGTTTTAGACAACTGCTCTTGCGAACTTGAATTTTTAGACAAATTTGTACAGAATGGATTAATTCAAAAATTAAATAAATTAATCAACAGTAAATTCACAAGAATTGACTATGCAGAAGTAATAAAAATTTTACAAAAGGCAGATGTTAAATGGGAGTTTAAGCCAGAAATTGGCGAAGACATTGCAAAAGAACACGAGAAATATATAACTCAATATTTCGATGGACCTGTTTTTATTAAAAACTGGCCAAAAGACATTAAAGCTTATTATATGAAAGTTAACCCAGACGGGAAAACTGTTGCCGCTGTTGACCTTGAAGTTCCAGAAGCTGGTGAACTTATGGGTGGAAGCCAAAGAGAAGAAGACTATGATAAAATTATTAAGCGTTGTGATGAAATGGGAGTAGACAAGAAAGCAATAGATTGGTATTTAAATCTTAGGAAATTTGGCTCTTGTGAACACTCTGGTTTTGGAATGGGATTTGAAAGGCTTGTTATTTATCTTACAGGCATTGATAATATTAGGGATAGCATACCTTTCCCAAGAACCCCTAAAAACTGTGAATTTTAAATAAAAATAGTTGGATTATCCAACTATTTTTTTGTTTTTTAAAGCTTTAACTAAAATTAAAATTTAAAAATAATTATCTATTATTTCATGTTTCATTTGTGCATACTCTTGGTCGGTTATAATGCCTTTTTGTTTCAACTCATCTAATTTTTTAATTTTCGCTTCTAGTTTAGAATAGTCAAACATTTTTTCATTATTTTTATAAATCAATTTATATTGAGGAGCATTTAATAATAAAGGTAATTGTTGTTCTTCAATATCTATTATTCCATTTTTTATATCATGACTAAAAACAAACAAATCTATTATAACTAATATAAATGCAACTGCACTGGCTATAAGCATCCCTAAACCAAAATAACCAATGTTTGCATTTAAAAATGCCTGCCCCACTGCACTTATATCATTGTAGGTTTCAAATAAACAAAAAGCCCCAACTATCATTATTGCAACATAAACTACTAAACTGCAAATTAATTTATATTTACTTTTTTTATATACTAATGGTTTTTGCTTAGATAACTTAAATTGAATACTGCCTAATTTTAAGCAAAATAAACCAAAAAATAAGCAAACCAAACCAATAACCCCGATTATTTCAGTAAAATTAGCAAGCACACCAAAATAAGCAAAGTTATTAATCATACCTTCAAAACAAAGCAAAACAAATGCCACAATTAACCCGCCACCAATGGCCAAAGTTAAAAAGGAAGAAAAAATAAGCAAAATTCTTTTTTTATCTTGTTGCATGGTTACACCTTAAATAAATTTTGTTCATTAATACAAATTTTATTCAAAATGCAGTAAAGTTGAGAATTTTACTTATTCTTAATTTAAATTTTAAATATTTTATTATTTTTTTGAATTGCTGTTGTTAACGATAATATTGTGTCAACATCTAAACAAAAACTATAAAAATTAGTCTCATTTATCGTTTTAGCGAACTTATTCATGCTAAACAAATTTTTATTAGGAAAACCAATATACATATGATTTGAATCTAAAACAATTTTTACTTGTCCCATTCTTTTCTTTAACTCTAATAAATCTTGCATAATTTCGGGAGTTAAAATGTATCTTGCTTCAATTTGGTCATCACAAGTTATTTTAAATGCTTTATTAAATTTAATATCTTCAAGTTTAACTCTTTGCAATGGTTTTCTTGCCTTATAAACAGAATTAATTGTTAATGTCGATTTAAAATAAAAAGGAAAATCAATGTAACCAAACACTCCACCGTATAATTGTATATTTCTTTCTTCCCCATCTTCGTTCCTTACTACCTTAATTGCTCGCACATCACTTAATTTTAAATAGTTATTAGACGGTGTATTGTCATCGTTTAAAATGTTTATCTCTAATTCATCTTCCCCGCTATATTTATCAGGATATTCCCTTATAAATTGTGAATCTAATAATTTCATATGACTGATATAAGTTTTAGGGGAATAATGGTAATTAATATTTTTAAGCAAAAAATCAACTATAGGTTGTTTATATTTATTTTCAAGTTCTAATATCACACCCACAGATTTATATTTAATAAGCATTCCAATTATAAATAGCACAAATGTGATAAAAGCAATTATGAAAATTAATGGCAATTTCGAAAAAATATCTTTATTAATAGCACCAATAATGACAAAAACTATAACAGACATAAGGCCTAAAAAAGAAAAACCGAAAAAAAACTTTGCAACATTTGTTTTCGATTCTTTTTTAAATTTTCTTTTATCTTCCTCTTCTAATATAGAATTTAAAAATTCATTAAATTCTTGTTTTGTAACTTTAATCATTATTAACCTTCGTTTAAGTTTATTCTAATATTAATTTTTTCACCAGCATCTATTTTATAAAGTTGAAGTTTACTAAATCCAAAAGATTTAGCAATAACACTACTCGGCCACACTGCAATTGCTGTGTTAAACAAATTAACATTACTATCATAAAATCTTCTTGCCGCAACAATTTTATCTTCAACAAGCACCAATTCGTCCATTAAACTTTTAAACATTGCATCTGATTTAAGTTCGGGATAGTTTTCAGCAATCGCAATGATTTGACGCATCTTAGGAACAATTTTATTTGCTATTTCAATTCTAGTTTGTTCATCTGTACTTTTATTAGCTAGATTTCTTAATCTACTAATTTCAGTGAAAACTGACTTCTCATGAGTTGCATACCCCTTAACAGTTGCAACAAGATTAGGAATTAAATCAAATCTTAATTTTAGTTGTATGTCGATTAATGCCAAACTTTCTTCAACCTTGTGTTTAATTCTAATAAATTTATTGTAAATACTAACCATAATCAGCAATGTTATAGCAGAAATCATTGCCACTGCTAAACATAAAATAGTTAATCCTAAATTAGCACTTAAAGATTTTGCAATTAATGCATAAATTAAATAGCCTAAACTTACTATAAAAAGAAACACAAAAATACCTATAATTAATTTACCTGTAAAATAAGATTTTTTACTCTCGTTATTCATCTATTTTCTTCCTTGTTGATTATCGCTTGAAATAAAGTCAATTCTTCCATCTTCTGGCAAACCAATTGCAACGCCATTAATAACACTATTAACTTTCACCTTTTCGCCAACATTTAATTTTGCTGGTGTTTGAAGCATAACAACAAATTTCTTTTTACCAAACTGGCAAACATATAGCAATTCATTTGCAATTTCTTTTTTAACTATTCCATTTTTATCTAATGCATATTTTTTAAGTTTTTTATCTTTTGATTTTAAAACCGCATTTAAAACTATTTTCCTTAATGAAATAAGCAATACAACTGAAACTGCCACAAAAACAAGAACTTGAACCCAAACAACCACATTGCAAAGTGCCAAAATTTCGGCTATAAAGCATCCAATTGCAAACCAACCAAGCACAAATTCAACTGTGCATAACTCTAAAATTATAAATATTACTGCTAATATTAACCACACCCAAATTGCCATTATTTACTCCTTTCGTAAACATAAGTAATACCACTAATATTTAAAGTTATTGTATTGCTAACAATACTGCCAATTATAGTGTTATTATCAAACTTTAAAATAATAGCATCTTCACTAATTTCATAAGTGCCAGAATTTCCACCAATTAAACCATTTAAAGTAACAAGTTGGTCACGGGTTAAATTAATAACTTCTTGTTCTTTATTTTGGACACTATTATCTTCTATTAAATTATCAATAGTTTTTGTTTCTCCATTAGCATAGGTTACCAAAGTGAGAAAATAGTTTCCTTCATATTTTTTATAATCTATGTCGCATCCAGAGAGAAAAATACAAGGCAAAATAATAAAACAAATACATAAAAATGACAAAATTTTTGCTTTCATAATATAATTCCTTTTAATTATTATATCAAACTAATACATAGTTAGCAAATAATTTAATAAAAAAAGCCAACTAATAATAGTATGGCTTTAAAAATTAATTTAAAAATAGTAAATAAATTTTAATATTAAAAACAATTGAAAAGATTACATAATTAATAACAACTAAATACTTAACAATTCAATTATAAATTAATCATTTATGATTACTTATATGATTGCTTATTTTTTAGAAAATAAATTATTATTAATCTTTATTGCTATCAATATTTTTTATTCACTTTTTATCATTTTTTCTAATTCAATAATTTTTTCATTTTTAATTACTCTTATTGGATTTTTATCTAAGCTCTTACCTTTTCCAAGATTACAATCTTTACAAAGTGTTCTTAAATTATCTAATTCAGTTCTTCCACCTTCACTAATTGGGATTATATGATCAACATGCAGTTTAACACCATCTTTTGCAGATTTACCACAAATTTGACATTTAAAATTATCTTTACAAAATATTTTATATCTAAGTGCTGGCGTAAGTTTTGCTCTTTCAAGTTTTGAAAAATTTTGTTTTGTTTCTTTTTCAATTAATCCATTTAAAATCAAATTAAAGTTTCGCTTTAAATCTGCAAATCCAATTCGTTCACTTTTATTTAATCGTGTTCTACCTTTTGGACTAATATAAGATAAGTTTATTATTATTTCAGTTTTAATATTAGGTTGAATTTTTAATTCTTCAAACATTTTGCTTTCAAACTTTTTTGAAATTTTAAAGGCTAAGTTATTAAATTCTGTTCTTTCAACTGCAACCATTGAAAGCCAATAAGAATAATATTGCTTTTTGTTATATTCAACTTTATCAATAAGATCGCTAAAAAATTTTAAATTATTATATATTATTTCTTTAAAATAACCATTGGGTGTAGTTTTATTAAATTGCTTTTTAATTTTAAAAACCTTATCAAACTCTAAAACTTCATTAACATCATAAAATTTATATTTTTCATTTAATTCAATTAATGCTTTTATCTTTTTGCTATGCTCCAAGCAATAATTATAATTTTTCTTGTGTTTTAACTTTAAACTAAAAGCAAGCACAAGTGTTAAAGTCGCAAAAAATATTATTCCCAGTTTCACCACCACAAATGCCAGCATATTTTTCCCCTTAGTTTTATCTTCATCTTCTCTTTTATTTAAGTTACTTGCAAAACTTTAATTTTACCAAAGCTTTATTCTTCATTCTGTCATTTAAACTTTTGTTTGAATGAAATTTATTATGTTTTTAATTTGTAGTGATAGAAAAAATATAAAAATTTTAATAAAAAAACATGCAATAATGCATGCTTTAACCTTTACGATTTCTTTTTTGTGCGGCTTCCGATTTCTTTTTTCTTTTAACACTTGGCTTAACATATGCTTCTTTCTTACGAATATCGCCAATTATGCCGTCTTTTTGACATTTTCTTTTAAATCTTTTTATTGCACTTTCTAAGTTTTCATTTTGACCAACAACAACGGTAGACATCTTATCACCCCACTTATTTTAGATTTCGATTTATACTATCAAATTAAATAACTTTTGTCAAGACAATTTATAATAATTTTAAATTCTATTTAACTTCTTTAAGATAAAAAGCCTTATTTTTTCTGTTTGTTTTTGTAAGGATAAAATTTCACTATTTGCCTTCTTTAATTTATTGCACGCAAGTTTATATTCATTAGATGTTAAAAAATTTTGAATATAACCAAAATCTATTATGCACTGATGACAAAAATAATTTCTTTCCCTTGCAAGAGATTTTAAAAGTTTATAATCGGCATAACTAAAAAACGCTTTATTATTATTGTTTTCTAATTCTTGTAACGCCTTCACAATTTGACCTAAACCATGATATTCTTCATTAGTAATAGCAATATTGTCATTGAAATTACCTTTTAACATTCCAGCATATATAATTTTTAAATCATGTTCTATTAACTGATAACACAATATGGTTTCACCCAAATAATATTTAAATTCTTCAATACTAAACATTCACATTATCCTTAAAAGAAAGTTTTTTTGCAATATCTTCTAAGTTAAAGTTTTGCTTTATAGATTTAGGAAAAATATGTAAATTATCATCTTTAAGCCTTGGAATTATATGTATATGCAAATGGAAAACTGATTGTTCTGCTTCTTCATTATTTGCATTTAAAATGTTAACGCCTGCAAACTTGCAATTTTTCACATAATGCTTGCTAATTTTTTGCACTGTTTCCATAACAGCTAAATAATAGTTTTTATCTGCATCTAAAAGGTTCTTACAATGGTTTTTAGGAATAACCAAGGTATGCCCTAAAAAATCACCTGCTATATCTAAAAATGCTAATGTTTTATCGTCTTCATAAATTTTATAACAAGGAATTTCTCCTTTAATAATCTTACAAAAAATACAATTGTCCATCACTTTCTCCTTTTATTTTTATTTTTTATTTAGTCACTATTTGTTAAAGGTTCTGCTAATGCCCCATCTTTAAAAAATTCTGTTAGTTTAACCATAATAATTGAATTTGGTTTAATATTATTTTCTGCTTTAATATAACATTTAATATAATTTTTAGTGTGCCCTTCGTAGTAATTATTATCGGTTTGCTTCCCTTCAATTAACACTTCATAATTTGAACCCAAACACCCAAATATAAAGTTTTCTTTCATAGAAATTTTTAATTCAGTTAAAACTTTAATTCTCTCATTAACATGGGTCGCAATATTTTTAAATTGCAATGCCACCGTGCTTCTTCTTGGTGAATATGGAAAAATGTGCATATCTGCAAATTTTGCCTTCTTACAAGTTTTATATGTTTCATTAAAGTCTTCATCTGTTTCAGTTGGAAAACCAACTATTACATCAGTTGTTATTGCAGAATTTGGAAAATACTTTCTAATTAAAGCAACCTTATTTAAAAATGAAGCAACTGTGTAATGTCGATTCATATCTTTTAAAGTTTTATCACAACCACTTTGCATACTTAAATGAAAATGGTCACAAAAATTTGGCATATCCTTTAAAGTCCTTAAAAAGTCTTCGTTTATAACATTCACTTCTAAACTTGAAAACCTAAACCTAACAGATTTTTCATTAAATAATTTTGCAATATCTATTAACGATTTTTTGGGTTCTAAATCTTCACCATAGGCAGATAAGTTAATTCCCGTTATTATTATTTCTTTGGTGAAAGCGGAAAGAAAATCAATTTCTTCTTTAATTTTATCAAGTTCTCTACTTCTACTTCTGCCCCGCAAATATGGAATTATGCAATAGGAACAAAAATTATTACAACCATCTTGAACTTTTATATATGCCCTAGTATGACTAAGTTTTGGGCAATATCTTTCTTCATATTCGCTTGTAATTGTATTGCAAATAAGTTGTTTACCATTAAAATCTTCTAATATTAAATTTGCAATATCCATTTTCCTGCCCGTGCCGTAAACCGCTAAGACTTGTTTAAACCTTGCAAAACTTGTTGGATTATTTTGTGCAGAACAACCACAAACATAAATTTTAGCATTTGGATTTAATTTTAAAACTTTTGCAATCAGTCCCCTAGATTTACGCTCGGCTTCGTTAGTAACAGCACAGGTATTAAGCACATAAATATCAGCTTCTGTAAGCCCAAATTCAACAATAAATCCATTATCTGCAAGCACTTTTGCAATAGATTCACTTTCATATTGATTAACTTTACAACCAAGTGTTATAATGCTAACTCTCTGCATTTTCTTTCTCCTAATAGAAAATTTTTCATTAAATTTATATTTCTTTTTTATATTTTGCAGTTTTTATAGTATTTGCATGGCAAGTCCACTTGCTAAAATTGAACATGTTTCCGCACGCAAAATCAATTTACCAAGTGTTACTATTTCTGCATTTTGTTTTTCAAATGCTCTAATTTCTTCTTCACTAAATCCGCCCTCTGCGCCCACTATTATTGCTATATTTTTTATACCTTTATTTTTTGCTTCAATTAATGATTCAACAAAGTTATTCTCTTTTTCATTTTCATAAGCAACATAAACTTTTTCAAAATTAGCCAACTCACTAGCAACTTCATTTACAGTTAAAACTTTTGGATAAATCTTCATTAGTTTGCTTCTTCCACATTGTTTGCAAGCAGAAATAACTATGCTATTTAATTTTTCAAGTTTAGTTGTGTTGGGTTTAACATCACAAAAATTACTATAAAATGTTTTAAATTCCATAACTCCAAGTTCAGTTAACTTTTGTGCAATTAAATTTAACTTTTCACCTTTTACAAGGGCTTGGTAAATAGTTAAATTACAAGTTGGTTCGCAATCATTTTCATTCACAAATAGAACTTTTAATATGGCTTGCTTTTTTTCTATTTTGTCTACCTGACAAATATAATCTTTCCCATCGCCACAAAATAAGCACATTTCATCACCAACTTTAAGCCTTAAAACTACAAATGCGTGTAAAAATTCTTCACCTGAAAAAACTATTAAATTATCTTTTAAACTTTCTTTTTCAAAGTAAAATCTTTTATATTTCATAAATAAATTATAACACAACAAATAAATCTATATCAATAATATTCTTTATAAATTTAAAATTACTATTGTAATACTTAACTTATTATGATAAAATTATTAAAGGAGAAAATGTGAATATGTTTATTGAATTATTAAGTGACAAAATTAATTATTTAATTAATGAAGATGACTTAAAAAGATTGCCAAAATTCTGTGGTGGTAAAATATTTCATATTAATAAATTTAATAATGGAGCGGTTATTTATATTTATTTTGGAAATTTTATAAAAGAAGAAGTTGAAAGTTTAAAATATCTTATTGACACACCGCTTTACTCACCTTTTGAACAATACAATATTGAAATTGATAACACAATTTGTCGTAGTATCACAATTTTAAATGAATTAGGCAGAAACGAAACAAATATTGTTCCTAGCATTGCACAACAAATGAAAGGTCACAAATATTATACTAATGCTCAAATTGAAGAAGAATGGAAAAATTTAGCACAAACAGAATTTGGCAATTCATTTGATTTATACTTAAAGCTTAACAAAGCAAAATTTAATGAATTTTTAAAAGAAAACTTACCTATTGCAAATATTGCTTTTGATAATGGTAATAAGAACATTGTAAATTTAGAAAATGAATTTAATAAAAATTATGCTTTATTAAAGCAAGAATTTAATAAAAATTATCCTAAACAAGACGATGAAATTTTAAATAAGTAATTGAAAGAAAATAAAAAATAAATCGCAAAATTGCGATTTATTTTTTATTATTATTTAAAGCGTTACTTAAATAGAAATTTTAACTAAAAATTTCTTTTAATTAATTAGAAACTTTATCTTGAAATTGTTTTCTCTTAACATAATTATTTTTATTTATTTTTTTATCTAATTCTTCAACTAATGCTTTTTCTTGTTTATCTAAACTTTTTGGCATTTCAACAATTATTTTTGCATAAAGGTCACCATATCCATTTTTATTAAGAATTTTTACTCCTTTACCTTTAAGCATAATTACTGTGCCAGTTTGACAAAGTTCTGGCACTGTTAAAGTTAATGTTTCTGCAATACCAGGAATAGTAACTTTGCAACCGAGTAAACTTTCTGTAAAACTAATTGGAACATCAACATAAACATCAAACCCTTCACGCTTTAAGATTTTATGTGGTGCAACATTAATTATAACAAGCATATCACCAGCCATGCCACCATTTCGGCCTGCTTCACCTTGCCCTCTTAATGTTATCATTTGCCCATTATCAATTCCTGCCGGTATGTTAATCTCTATGCTTCTATTCTTTCTAACTGAACCTGCACCCGAGCAATTTGGACATTTTGTTTTAACAATTTTACCAGTGCCATGACAATTAGGGCAAGTTCCTTGGCTGACCATTTGACCAAACATTGTGTTTGAAACATTTTGAACAACACCCGAACCGTTACATCTCGTGCAAGTTGTGAAATCTCCGTTTTTTGCCCCTGTTCCTTTACAAGCATCACAAACTTCATTACGAGTTACATTAATTGTCTTTTTACAACCAAAAGCCGCTTCAACAAAAGTTAAATTCATTTTAACTTCAATGTCTGCACCTTGTTGTGCTGTTGACCTTCTGCCTGTTCCAGTGCTTGAAAAGCCACCAAAACCACCAAACATATTGCTTAAAATATCTTCAAACCCGCCAAAACCACCACCAAATGCAGATGAAAAGCCTCCCGTTCCACCGCTAAAAGATGGGCCGTTAGCATCACCATAATTATCATAATTTGCACGCTTTTGTTTATCACTTAGCACTTCATAGGCTTCGTTTACTTCTTTTAACTTCTCTGCCGCAGAAGGATCACCCTGATTAAGATCAGGGTGATATTTCTTTGCCATTTGCCTATAAGCCTTTTTAATTTCTTCATCTGTGGCATCTTTTTTGACACCTAATAAATCGTAATAATTAGTTTTATTGCTCATTTCTTTTCCAATATATGTTTGTTATTTTTTATTTAGTAGTATAGTCGCCAAAATTATTTGGATCGGTTGAACCATTACCACCATTTGTGCCATTTTGGTCACCATTATTTGCATTAGGATTTGCATTAGCATAAAGTTTAGCAAATATATCGTTTGAAACTTTTGTTAAATTTTCTAATGCTTCTTTTAACTTACTTGCATCTTCACTGTTCTTATAAACTTCTTTTGCGGTTTCAATTTCAGCGTTTAATTTTGCCTTATCTTCTTCACTAATTTTATCACCACTGTCTTTAAGAACTTTTTCTATGCCAGCAATCATTTGATCTAGACTATTTTTAGCATCAACAACTTCTTTTCTCTTCTTATCTTCTTCAGCATATTTTTCAGCATCTTTAACCGCTTTATCAATTTCTTCATCACTAAGATTTGATGAAGCAGTTATAGTTATATCTTGTGATTTGCCTGTGCCAAGGTCTTTTGCACTAACATGAACTATACCATTAGCATCAATATCAAATGTAACTTCGATTTGTGGCACTCCTCTTGGAGCAGGTGGAATACCAGTTAGTTCAAATCTACCAATAGTTTTGTTATATGCAGCAAGTTCTCGTTCACCTTGAAGAACATGAATGTCTACGCCAGGTTGGTTATCTGTTGCTGTTGAAAAGATTTGTGATTTTTTAGTTGGAATAGTTGTGTTTCTTTCAATTAATTTTGTAAACACACCTCCCATAGTTTCAATACCAAGTGAAAGTGGTGTTACATCAAGCAACAATACATCTTTCACTTCTCCACCTAAAACACCCGCTTGAATTGCCGCACCAATAGCAACGCATTCATCTGGGTTAATGCCTTTAAATGGCTCTTTACCAATAAACTTCTTGACTTCTTCAACTACCATAGGCACACGAGTTGAACCACCAACAAGAATAATTTTGGCAATATCATTTTTAGTTAATTTTGCATCATTTAATGCTTTTTGTGTTAATGTTATTGTTTGTTCAACAAGGTCACTTATCATGCTTTCAAACTTAGCACGAGTTAGTTCTAATTCAAGGTGTTTTGGACCATTTGCATCGGCTGTAATAAATGGTAAACTAATTGTTGTTTTAGTTACACCTGAAAGTTCAATTTTTGCCTTTTCACTTGCTTCTTTAATTCTTTGCATTGCAACTTTATCGCTAGATAAATCTATGCCATCTGTCTTCTTAAATTCTTCAATTAAATACTTGCCAATTCTATCATCAAAGTCATCACCACCAAGCCTATTGTTACCAGCAGTTGCTAAAACTTGGAAAACCCCATCTGCAATATCAAGAACTGAAATATCAAAAGTTCCGCCACCAAGGTCGTAAACCAAAATCTTTTGACCATCTGCATCTTGAACTTTATCAAGTCCGTAAGCAAGAGCCGCTGCTGTTGGTTCATTAATAATTCTAAGCACATCTAGCCCTGCTATTTTACCAGCATCTTTTGTTGCTTGTCTTTGGGCATCTGTAAAATACGCTGGAACAGTAATAACCGCTTGCGTTACCTTTTCACCCAAATAGTTTTCTGCATCTTGTTTTAATTTTGAAAGAATCATTGCACTGATTTCTTGTGGAGTATAAGTTTTACCCATAATCTCTACTTTTCTATCAGAGCCCATATCCCTTTTAATACTAGAAATAGTGTTGCTAGCATTTGCAATAGCCTGACGCTTTGCAACTTGTCCTACTAACCTTTCTCCATCTTTTGCAAAACCAACAACTGATGGAGTTGTTCTTGATCCTTCTGCATTAGGTATTACGGTTGGCTCACCACCTTCCATAACTGCCACGCATGAGTTTGTTGTTCCTAGGTCTATACCTATAATTTTTGCCATATCTTTATTATCTCCTTTTTATTCTTAAAGCGTTTCCCGCTTTATTTACTTATTCATATATTTCCACAACACTGTGTCTTAAAACTTTGCCATTCTCTCCTTTTAATTTATAGCCAGTTTTAAACACTCTTGCAACTTTGCCTTTACTTTCTTTATTAGGTGCTTTAACCTTACTTACACATTCGTGTAAATCTGGGTTAAATTCCTCGTTTAAAGAATATATTTCTTCAACACCTAAATTTGAAATAATTTCTTTTAAAGTATTGAATATCATAGCAAAGCCTTTTGCAATTGTCGTATCTTTAACACTTTCAAGTGCCTGATTAAAATTGTCTGCCAAAGGTAAAAGTTTTAATGCTGTGTCACTATTAGCTAAAATCCTATATTCTTCTTGAGCATTCTTATTTCTTTCTTTATATCTTTCAAGATCATGCTTGTAAACCCTTGCTAAGTGTTCATTTTCATCTGCCCTTGCTTTTTCTTTACCAATCTCTTTATCTGCCTTAATAAGTGCATCTTCTAATTGTCTAAATGCTTTCTCATACATAGCAAAGGCTTCTTCTTTAGAATTAGGGGTTACATGACAATCGCAATCATCATCGCATTCACAATCATGATCATCACATTCACAATCATGATCATCATGGTCATGACTGTCATCATCTTCTTTGTTATGATGATGTTTTTTATGCCCCTTATCTTTGCAATCGCTACCGCCATGGCACTCGCAATCTTTGCCACACTTACCATCGTGTTTATGTTCTTCATCTTCATTGCATGTGCAATTAGGATTACATTTGTTTTCTTCAGTGCAATTACAATCTTCATCACATCTGCATTCATTAGAACATTTACATTCTTCTTTTTCCATTTTACTCTCCTTCTTTTTCATTGTCTTTATTTAATTTTTGACTTAAACTCTGGCTTATGCCTTTTAAAATTGAAATAACATTTTTGTAATCCATTCTAACTGGCCCCATTACTCCCGCTTTACCAACAATTTTATTACCAACCTTATAACTTGCAGTTACTATTGCACAATCTTTAGTTAAGTCATCTTTGCCTATTTCAACACTAATTTCTAAGTTTTCATTATCTTTAAGCAATGGATAAAGTTTATTTGGTTCTTCAAAAATATTTACAACTTTTTTCAGCTTTTTAACATCATTAAATTCTGGATAATTAAAAATCTTATCTTTTCCTTCTATTGCAACTTTGTCACATGCTTGTTCTTGCTTTAAAACCATGTTTACTAAAATTTCAAACATGAATTTATATTTTTCAATTTCTTCGGTAATTAAATAATCGCTTTGTTCCATTTGCCTTAATGTTTTACCTTTAAAAATTGATGTTAAAATTTTTGTTGCGCTTTCAAGTTCCGCTTTACTATTTTCTAAATTCACCACATCTTTAATAATACCTCTATCAGTAACAATTACAGCCAATGTATTTGTTGCATCAAGTTTTATAAGCCCAACTTGTTTTATTATTGCCAAATCATAAAGTCCTAAATACATTAGTGATGTGTAATTAGTGGCCTCGCTAATTGCTTGTGCCGTTTGTTTTAACATAACCGAAATATTATCTAAATTAGCATCAAAATCACTTATTAAATCACCAATGTTACGCTCTTTAATTGTTGGCAAAATTTCATCTATATAAAATTTAATACCTTCTAATGTTGGAACTCTTCCAGCCGATGTGTGTGGCTGATATAAAAAACCCATTTCTTCAAGAGTGGCAAGTTCATTTCTTATTGTTGCAGAACTTAAATCATTTAAATAATCTTTTTGCAATTGCCCAGACGACACTGGTTCAGCAGATGCAATATTTTCATCTATAACCGCTGAAAGAATTTTCTTTTTTCTATCACTTAAATTCATTGCCAACCTCCATACTTAGTTTTTTATTTATTAGTTTTATATTTAGTTATTATTTTGCCCTTATATATTATGCACCAGTTTGCAAAAAATATAACTAATTGCTAGCACTCTTGTTATTAGATTGCTAAAAACACACATATTATAGACCTGAAAAAAAACAATGTCAACGATTTGTGACATTATTTTAAAAAAATTTTTTATTTTTTTTCAAATTTCAATTTTCTTTAAATTTAAAATATTTTCTCAATTAAAAAACTTTAAATTATTAATTTTAACACAAAACATTAAATTTAAAGTAATTCATAAATAATTCTATTTAACACTAAAAAACCTTTATCTGTTGCTTTAATATTATTTGTTTTATTATCGATAACTAAAAAACCATTTTTAATAAGTTCTGTTAGTCTAACTTTTTTTGTTGACACAAAATTCTCATTAAATCGTTGTAAATAATTATTAACATCAATACCTTCTGCCATTCTTAAAGAAAGCATAATAAACTCTTCTTTCTCTTCCTCTTTGGTTAAATTTTTAACATCACTAACAGGAACTTGATTTTTATTTTCTAAAAAATTAATATATGTTTCAATGTCTGGTGTATTATTAAATCTTTGGGGTGCTATGTATGAATGAGCTGCAAGTCCTAACCCCAAATAATTTTGTCTTTGCCAATATACTTGATTATGTTTAGACCTAAATCCTGGTTTTGCAAAATTAGAAACTTCATAACGCTCGTAATTAGCATTTCTTAATGTATTTGTGCAATAGTCATACATTTTAACAACTAATTCTTCATTTGGAAGTGCAACTTTTTTTGAAACTATTGCATCTTGTAACGGTGTGCCATCTTCGACACTTAGCATATATGTTGAAATATGTGGGATATTTAATTTTAACAATAATTCTACCGATTTTTTCACATCTTCAAGTGTTTGATTAGGATAGCCTAGAATTAAATCACTACTAATATTATTCATGCCTTGTTCTTTTAAAAGATTAACACATCTAATAAAATCTTCCGCGGAATGTAGCCTTCCCATCTTTGTAAGAACAGAATTATTTGCACATTGCAAACCCATGCTAACCCTATTTATGCCTGCAAAAAGATATTCTTTAACTTTATCTTTTGTTAGCGTATTTGGGTTTACTTCAATGGTTATTTCCGCATTATTCTTTACAACGAAATGTTTGTACACTTCCTGCATAATTGTTTTTACCAAACCATCTGGCAAACAAGATGGCGTTCCGCCACCAATGTAAACTGTTGCAACTTCATGCCCGCCACTAAATTCTTTGCCACGCAAAGCAATTTCTTTTTTTAAACAATTCACATATCTTGTTTTAATTTCATCTTTTGCAGGCATGCTAACAAAACTGCAATAATTACACTTAGTTACACAAAATGGGATATGAATATATAAACTTAAATTTTGTCTCATGTTTTCACCATAAAAAGTTTAACAAATAAATTAACACTTGTCAATTTTCTATTTTATTTGATATACAGACAGATAGTTATATATTATATTATATAATATAATTTATTTATTTTATTATTAAGTTAAGCAAAAAGTTAAGCAAATTTAATATATTAGCATATATATTAATCAATTTTTAAAATTGACAAAAATGCTTCGCTAGGCAGTTCTACTGAACCTAACATTCTCAT
>CABUZJ010000005.1 GCA_902496015.1 uncultured Eubacteriales bacterium | reverse complement strand
GACCCACCTATTATTTGTGTTCCTCCACTTGTTGCTGTAAACCAACCAACAAATGATATTGTGTAGCCTGTTCTTGTTGGTAAACTTGTAACTGTTGCAAGTGTTGGATAAGTTGCATTGTATTTCACTGTTACACTTGTTGCAGAAAGTGAACCACCACTAAACCCGCTTGGTAAGTTCATGTTATAAGTTATTACATAATCATTTGCAGACCATTGTGCAACCACTGTTGCATCATTTGCTAAAATCCAATTTTTATTTGCATCTGTATAACCATCAACATTTGCAACTGGGCTACCATCAGCATTAAATAGTTTTGTTGATGTGTTTTTAATGTTATAGCCCGTTAATGTATAACCAGTTTTAGTGCCCACTGTTAAAGATGGGGTTAAAACATTATAAGTCACTTCAATGCTTGCTGTTCCACTACCATTATCTTCAACAGTAATAGTGTAAACATTTTCTGTTTCAGTATATTGTGCATAAATTGTGGTATTGCTTGAACCCATAGTAGTATCATTAGAAACTTCTGCTCCACCACTTGATGCTGTATACCAACCTTTAAATTTAACAGTATATCCAACCTTAGAATATGGTGTTGGTGTTGGCAATGTGCCATAGGCTGTGCCATAAACCAATTGTTTTGTTGCAGTTGCACCATTGCCTGTCCAGCCAGATGTAGTAGGAATTGAACCACCGTTTGCGTTGGCTGTTAAAGTGTAAGTCCCGCGAATAACAATATTAACTCCACTTGCATATGGTGCACGATTAGCATTAGTCACACTAAATTTATCTACATTATTATTAGCCATTGTGGCATTAGCAAAAGTTGCAATAATAGTGTTATCTGCATTATTAACCGCAGTAATATTAAATTCATTAGCCAAAGTTCCACTTGAAATGCCAGTAAAGTCTAACACTTTCCCCGCACCCAAATTCACAACACCATCTAACTTAACAGCGGTAGAATTAATCTTAACCGAAGAACCAGTGCTAAAATTAATAGAATAAGTTCCGCCAGTTATAGTTCCACCACCAAGAACAAGTGTAGAAGATGCATTTTGCATAGAAATACCAGCAGTAGTCCCTGTAATTGTTCCGCCTAAAATAGTTACGGCTGTTTCATTAACATTTGTGCTATTATTATAAATTCCCGCAGTAGAAGCACTAATTTCACCATCATTCATTACAACTTTAGAAGATTGCTCAACCAATATAATGCCATATGCATCACCAGATGTTCTTGTTGTGGTAAGCGAACCGCCATTTATAATAACCGTTCCATAAGTTCTTATAACTGACCTATCATTTGTTATTATATCAACACCATTAATTGTTAATGTATATCCTGCATTCACTCTTATGGCATCGCCGGTGTCTGTTGTAACTGTTATAGTTGAAGTATAATTTCCATATAAAGTTATATCTTTATTTAAAGTTATGGCTGTTGTTGCACTAACATCTTCAAATAAAATCACCGAAGACCCACTAACAGTTGAACTAGCAGTTATTGCTTCATTAAATTGATTAGCATTATAGCCCACACCGCTTAAAAGATTGCTACCATCATATGCGTCTGCCTGAACCCAAATTGCAAATTTTTCCCATGTTGCAGTTATAGTTATATCACCATATACATTTGCTCCAATGGTAAGAGTTGTTCCGCTAAGGCTTGGAAGAGTTCCTCCATGTGTATTATTCGACCATGAAACAACAAAACTTTCAAGGTTAAAGCCGTTGTATGTTGGTTTTTGTATGATAAGTGTTTGCTCATTATCACTCACTGTATACTCTGTTGGGTTATTAATATGATTTACACCATTATTTAAAACATAAGTTATATTATATGTATTTGGTGACCATTGAGCAGTAAGCGTAGCATCACCATATTTACCAGTGCCAACTATTTGTCCACCAATAAATGTATCGTTCTCAGTCCAATTCCCCTCAGCTTCAGTAACTAACCAATTAACAAAGGTCCAACCATTTCTTGTTGGGGCAGATTTAATGGTTAAATTAGTATTAATTGTATAAGTTTCAGTTAAATTAGCAGTTGACCCGCTAACATTTCCACCATTCAAAACATATGTTAAAGTATACTCTGTTTCTGTCCATTTAGCATAAATGGTTGCATTTGTGCTACTTGTCGAAATATCGGCAAAAGTTGCAGTTGAACTATTAAATAACTTGCCTACATAAAGCGCGGTTCCTGTAAATGCACTTGTTGCAAACCAACCACCAAAAGTCCAACCTGCCCTAGTTATTGTTGGTAAATCTTCTGCTGTAAATGCAGTGTTATACACTTTATTTTTAGTTTGCACATTTGTGCCACCATTAGAATTATATACCAGTTTATAAGTATTTGCTGTTGCTGTTGCAGTTAAAATAATATCTCCCGCTGGCATGTTAAAAGTATAACTACTATTAGTGCTGTCAGAAAGCAATTCAGTGTTATTTGATGTCCATTTATTAAATGTATATCCATTATTTAAGTTTGCAGTGGCAGTAACACTAGCACCAAATTGATATTCTCCTGCCCCCACAACATTGCTAATACCAGCTGTTGTTCCATTAATCAAAGTTAATGTGTAACTATTAATACTCCACTTAGCATAAAGATTAATATTGGCAGTGAAATCTGTTGCACCTAGTGTGGTTATTGCCATTCCAGAACAATTTGAATCTATAAACCAGCCATCAAAAGTGTAACCCGTTTTAGTTGCGCCTTTAAGTTCAGTTTCCGTGCCATAAGTGTGTGTGGTTGGATAATTTTCTTCATGTTCTCCACTAAATTCCGCACCACCTTGGTCAAAATAAGTTATAGTGTAAGTTTGAACTATCCACTTAGCATATAAAGTTATATCTGCGGTATATTCAGTTGCACCTAGTGTGGTTATTGCCGTGCCAGTGCAGTTTGAATTTATAAACCACCCACCAAAGTCATAACCCGCCTTAGTTGCGCCTTTAAGTTCAGTTTCTGTGCCATAGGTGTGCGTGGTTGGATAATTTTCTTCATGTTCTCCACTAAATTCCGCTCCACCTTGATCTTTATATATAATATTATAATTATTAGCATTCCATTTAGCATATAAAGTAATATCAGCGGTATATTCTTTTGCACCAAGCGTGCTTATTTCTGTGGTAGCACAATTAACATCAATAAACCACCCACCAAAAGTATAACCAGTTTTGGTAGCCCCTTTAAGAGTAGTAGTAGTATCATAAGTGTGAGTAGTTGGATAACCCGTTTCATGAACTCCACTAAAAGCAAGCCCACCTTTGTCAAGGTAAGTAATATTATAAACTTGTGCTTCCCAATGCGCATAATAAGTAACCGCAGAAGTTTGCGTTAAAATTGTATTTGCATTAACTTGTGTGCCACCAGTTTTAGAAGTAAACCAACCTAAAAAGTTATATCCAGTTCTAACAGGTGTTGGTAAAATATCAAGTTTAGTAAATGGACCTGAAATAGATTTAGAAATTTCACTAATAGTATATTGTGGTTTTGCATAAGTGTTAATTGAAGTGCTAGATGCACTAACATTATTAAAATAATTCGCAAGATTATAAGAACCCAATGTCCAACTAGAAGAAGCATTAGAATCATTACCATCAAAAGTAATCATAATGGCATTAATTTGCCACCTAGCATAAAGGGTAATATTTTCGCTTAAATTGCAAATAGTATCCGCTTCAATTTGTGTTCCACCTGTTTCAGGCGTTGTAAACCATCCTAAGAAAGTGTAATCTTGTCTTTTTGCAGTTGGTAGCCCCTCAAATGCCATGCCATTAGTAAACCCTGCTTGATAAATGCCATTTTTAGGGTTTAATCCTTGAATTATTGGCTCAGTTATCCCATCACCAGGATTGGCATCAAAAGTAACTAAATGCGCTTCGGTTTGATAAGCACTAGTTCCAATATCTGCATCAGTATAATCAGCATTTGTATTAAATTTATATAATTCAATAACATAAACAGTGTTATTTTCCAATGTTAAAACCATTGAATTAGGGCCAGTTATTCTTGCGCTTTCAGTGATGCCTGTAAAAGTAGGCATAACTAAACTACTATCCCAACTATATTCAAAGTTTATATAACCAGTTGAACTTTCATATGTTTGAAGTTGCACATTAACAACATCTTGACCAGCCTTATCCATAGTTTGATATGTAACAAGGGCAGGAACCTGCACATGATAAGTAAGTTTCAATGTGCTTTTAACTTCACAAGTGGTTTCAACAATTACTTCAATATCAAAATTTTGGTTTCTAAGTGGACTACTACCCTCGTAACTAAGGGTCACAGTATGTTTATTTTCTTGTCTAGTGTTCTTTGGAATACTGCCCGATGCACTATCAACAATTGCTGTAACACCTTCGGGAACAGAAGTATCACTTTTTAAATTAACAGAAACATTATAAGTAACATCAATATCGGTTGTGTATTCATTTTCATAGGCAAAAACATTAAAATCAAACACAAAGTCTTCCTTGCCTAACCAACCAATAGTATACTCATTGCCATCTTTACTAAGTTTGTCACTTCCAAAACACCAACTAATAGTGGTTTGCTCGCCATCAATGGTAACATTGCCCATAAAAATAGCAAAGGTAATTGAAGAAAACATTACCATTGCAAATAATTGGCATAAAAGAAGTTTAAACCAGCCGTTAAAACTTCTAGACTTATTTAGCAAATCAGGTTGTAATTTATTTCCCATTTTGTTTTTTCCACCTTCTCGCACATACCTAATAAAGAATTATCGCACGAACCAAACCACACACATGGTTAGATTAATTTTTAAATAGTGTATGGAATAACAACTATTTCTAGTCATGAATAATTATATAATATATGGTAATCTTTTGGCAAACAAAAAACAACAAAATAACGATATTTTTTTACAAAAAAATACACTATTTTGCCTACCCCAAAACCCCCAACAAAACCCAAAAATAGTTCAAAAAAATTTTTTAATTTTATAAACAAAAACAACAAATTAACTTTTTTATGCAACTTTCATATGAATTAACAACTGCTCAGTAAAAACAGTCATTAACACTCTTTTTGCAATAAAAAGGTAAAAATTTAATAAAATCTTTAATCAGTGTTAAACTTTTAAAAATAAAAAACCGTCGCAGATATTACATATAAAATATGCAAAATTACAAAAAAATATTGTAAATTTAGGCAAAAAATATTAAATTTTGTCAATTTTTAAAAATTTTGATAGTTTTCTTAGCCCCATCAAACTAATATATTTTTGTTTTTGAAACTTTTCATATAATTGCTTTATAAACTTTATTATATGCATTGATTAACTTTCAATGATTGAGATTATTGCTCACTATGAATAATTTTTAAATAAAATCTCGAACATTGTCAACATGTTACTAATTTTGTTGACAAATTTATTAGTATTATTTATTATAATTATTGAGATACTAATTTAAAACGGGAAAAAACATGAATAATAAATTAACGGCAACAAACATTATCGATAAGTTACTATATGTAGTTTTAGTGGCTGTATTTTTTGTTACCGCAATAATGGCCGTTACATCAGCCAAATTCACTTCAACAATAAAAAGTAACATTGTTAATAATGTTTCTAATGCAATCATAAATTTTGCAGACGATAATGATGGTATTGTTGTATTAACCGATTGGAAACCTGGTGATGAACGGGTTGTAAATTTTGATATAAGAAATTATAATGACTTAAACGCAGTTAACGAAATTGCAATAACATACACAATAAAAATAAGAACTTCTGCCCTGTTACCATTAAATTTCACTTTATCTAAAAATAGCGATGGAACTATAAGTCAAATTCCTTTAACACTAGCCCAAGAACAAGATACAACTTTCAGTGTCTACACAGGCACTCAAAGTACCTTAAAACATAGCATACAACAATTAGATAGTTATACCCTTAACATAGTTTGGCCAGAAGAAAACAATGATGCAGATGCTCTTGAAGCAGGTGGCGAATACATTGAAATAATAGTAGATTGGCGCCAATTCATTGCATAAATTACCTAATCCATATTGCTAAAATAGTTATCTATTAGTAAAGAAGGAGATAAATATGGAAAGAATTTATAATAAATTAGTAAGAGATAAAATACCTGAAATCATTATATCAAAAGGCGAAAAACCGATTACAAAAATATTAAATATAAAAGATTTTAAATTAGAATTAGAAAAGAAATTAAAAGAAGAATGTCAAGAAGTAATTGATGCAACTGGGAAAGAAAGGATTGAAGAATTAGCAGATGTATTAGAAATCCTTTGTGCTTTGGCTAAATTAGAAAATTCTAATTTAGAAGAAGTTATTTGTATTGCTGATCATAAAGCCGAAAAACGCGGAGCCTTCGATAAAAAAATTTTTTTACAAAAAGTTATATGCCAAAATAAATAAAAAACATTTTAAATGCTGGGTAGATTTTATAACCCAGCATTTTTATAAATGGTGCGCCCAGAGAGATTCGAACTCCCGACCTTTGGTTCCGTAGACCAACGCTCTATCCAGCTGAGCTATGGGTGCATTTTAAACGCAATATATTTGCGATAATTTGTTGTATATTCCACGCAATTCCTTGCGGTATTTTCACTCTCGCACACTTGTGCGATTGTATTGTGAAACATAAATATTATAAATTACAGCCCCAAAATTGTCAATAGATTTATAAAAGTTTGTTTTTAATTGCAATCTAGTTGTTTATTAAAAAGTTTAATTCATTTAAAAATTGAATATGTCACTTTTATGAATTAAATAAAAATAACAGATAGTTAAAATTTGTTAAGTCTATAACAAAAGTTATGAGACAAAAAATTTTTAAAAATAAACATTAAAAATAGTTTATTTATATCTAAATAATAAAAACTATTTTTTAATTACTTGCTCATTTAATTCTAAGAAAATTAATATGCAAACCTAACTTAAATTATAAAAAACCACAGCAATTGTGCTGTGGTTTAATTTGGTTGCGGGGGCTGGATTTGAACCAACGACCTTTGGGTTATGAGCCCAACGAGCTTCCGGGCTGCTCTACCCCGCGATAACAATTTTAATTATACTCTTTGTTTATAGCGCTGTCAATAACTTTTTTAAAAATTTTTTAACAAAAAAACAGGAATTTTGTAGCCTGTTTTATTTTGTTTTTATTATTTATAAATATACAGCGTTTCACCTTGCTTAATCATGCCCAATTGTTCTCTAGCCTGTTGTTCAAGATATGAATAAGATAATCTATTTTCAATTCCTTGTTCTAAACTTTGTCTTTGACTATTCATACTTGCTAATTGTGCATCTAAATTACTTTCTTTTCTATTAATGCTACCAAGTTTTATATATTGTCCTAAAATAATTCCCACCATAATAACTAAAAAGCAGGTTGCACAAATGGTTGCAATTTTGACAATTTTTGTAAATTTTTTTTGCTCCATCAAAGCCACCTCCTATTTATGATTGATTTAATTATAATTAAATATTTGCAAATTGGCAAATCAATTTCAATAAATTTTAATAATTATTTACTACAATTTTTGCAAAAATATTATTAAAATAGAAAAAAATAACTTAATTTAGGCAAATTTTCATGTTTTTGCATATTTTTTCATTATTTTTTATTTATAATTTATTTAATTAAGATTTTAAAAAATTATAAATCACAAAAATATTTTTTAAGAATATAATAAAGTGTATACTAAAAAGGAGGTATAAATGGCAAAAGAAGTGACTAATCAAGCAACTGTAAAATACACTTACTCAGGTTCAAGCGAACAAAAAAGCGAAACTAGTAATGTTGCAACAATAAGCGTTATGGACGAAAGTGCATTATCAATTACAAAGTATACACAAAGTAGTACATTCACACCTGGTGGAACCGTAACTTATCATATAGATATAGAAAACTTAGGTTCACAATATTTCACTGGTGTAAAAATTACAGATAACTTAGGAGGAACACCTCAATACTTAACTTATGTTCCTGGAAGTGCAACTCTTTATTATAACGACCAAATTTTAGCGGCAGAAGTTGCATCAACAAATCCATTGGTATTCACACTTTCTCCTCTTGCTTCGGGAAAGAAAATGATATTAACTTACACTGTTCGTGTTTCAAGTTCTATTCCAAGCACTGTAACAACAATCACTAACACTGCTACGGGCGAAGGTTTCACGGCAACAGATAAAGTTACTGACACATCTTCAACAGACATTTCAAGAAGCACAAGTGCAGATATTGAAATAACTAAGCAAGCATCTGCAAGCACTGTTAGCATTGGCCAAGTTTATTCATACACAATAAATTTAAATAACTCGGGGCTTGTAGTGGCAAATGTTTCTAGCATAACAGATGTGTTACCTACTAATTTTAAATTAGTTTCAGTTCAATTAAAAGTTGGTAGTGGTAGCACAACCACACTCGCAACAAGCGACTATACAATTGGCGACAATAATTTACTTACTGTCCCTTCGTCAACTGGTCCAACAATAACAGTCCCAGCAAGCTCATCGTCAGGCGTTGGAAAAACAGTTTTAACAATCACTGGCTATATTGGTGCATAAAATATAACATTTTTAAATAAAATAAAGCCCTTTTGGGCTTTATTTTTGCAGTTTATTTTTTGCATTTTTAAAACTAAATTTTGCAATTTTAATATTAATTAAACCATTAATAAAAGCAAAAAGATAAGAAAATGTAACTTTAATTATTATAAACCCCACCATAAATGCTATTATTCCTGCAAACGATATTTGGGCACCATTTGTTTTAAGAAATAATATAAACATTCCAAGCCCGGCAAATAAAAAAAGTGCAAAATCTAATGAAAACCCTATAAAAACATTGTTTTTTGTTAAATATTTAACGGATTTAAAAATTAAATAAAATAAACCTGTAATTAGCCCCACAAGCAAACAATAGCAAAAAAGAATTATTTGGTTAATTGGTTCAACCATAGTTTTATCATCCTTTATTTGAATAATTTTGCAAAAAAATTCTTTTTTCCATAATCTCCAACATATTTAACTGTTGAAATATTACCCTCTAAAATCAACAATTTTTCTTCTAGGCTAAGTTTTTCTACCCTTAAAGAAGAGCCTTGCACTTGCATTGCACCTGCTTCTGTTTTAAACGAAACACAATTATCTTGTGCACTCACTACTTCAATAACTGCTGTAACACTTATCTTATTTTTGTTATCTATTATAACACAATGATTAATCGACTTTTCTTTTTCTTTATTTTTAACAACTGCACTTTCCATAATCACTCCTATTTAATTATTTATTCTTATGCAAAATTTGTTAAAAATAGAATAATCAATTCAAATTTTATATTTATTTAATTAAAGATTACATATAAAAAAACACAAAATAAAATCAAGTTTTATAATCTAAACCTTGATTTAATTTATTTTTATAATATAAAGAAATTCATTTCAAACAAAACACAGTAAAATCAAATATATCTATTGGTAAAAACTTATGTTGTTTTCTAAAAATTGCCTAAGCATAGTATATCTTTTTTGCATATATTCATTTTTAATCATGTGATATATACTTGTTTGTTTTCCTACTAAAACCACCATTTTCTTTGCACGAGTTACTGCAGTGTAAAGCAAATTTCTATTATAAAGCATTGGGTTTCCGCCAAGCACAGGTATTATAACAACTGGGAATTCACTACCTTGACTTTTATGAATGGTAATTGCATAAGCATGTGTTAAATTGTCAAAATCGGCACTTGTTATGTTTGTTCTTCTACCATCATCAAAACAAACAATAATACTTTGGGTTTGAGTATTTATTTCCTCAATATATCCCATGTCACCATTAAAAATGCCATTGCCACTAGTAATAATATTTCCCTCACTCTTAACCCACTCTTGTTCATAATTGTTTTTAATTTGCATAACCTTATCACCCACCCTAAACACTCTTTTACCATGTTCAATTTGGGCTTTTAAAGCACTTTCTGGGTTAAGTGCTTCTTGAATTTTCAAATTAATGTTATCAACTCCTGCAACACCCGCTTTCATTGGTGCTATAACTTGAATATCGCTAGAATCAACATGAGCATAAGCTGGAATGCGAGTAGTTACAAAACTAACAATTTCTTCAAGCACCCGTTCTGGTTCACTTGTGCTTGAATAAAAGAAATCACTAGATTTTTCATTTAAATTTATCATCTCACCCATATTAATTTTATGTGCATTAGTTATAATGCTACTATCATCACTCTGCCTAAAAATTTGCGTTAAATTAACCACATTAAATTGATTGCTTGCAATCAAATCAGCAAGCACATTTCCTGGCCCCACACTTGGCAACTGGTCTTTATCTCCCACCAAAATTAATCTTGTGCCCAACGGAGTAGCTTTTAATAAACTACTCATAACAAAATCATCTATCATACTAACTTCATCAACAATAATCACATCATAATCTAATGGGTTTCGCTCATTTCTAGCAAACATTCCTTCGCCTCTACCCTGCATCTCTAATGCCCTATGAATGGTGCTAGAACTTTCTTTGGTTTGTTCTTCAAGTCGTTTGCTTGCCCTTCCCGTTGGAGCCATTAAACCACATTTTAATTTACAGTTTTTAAATATTTTAAGCATACCTTTAATAATGGTTGTTTTCCCTGTTCCTGGGCCACCAGTAATAACGGCTACCCCATTTGTAACCCCCACTTTTATTGCTTTAACCTGATTTTCATGTAGTTTTATATTATTACTTAATTGGTAATCTTCAATCTCTCTGTCAAAATCTATCCCGATATTTGAAGTATTATCTGCCAACAATTTTAACTTAGACGCAATAGTTTTTTCCATAATATAATAACTAGTCACTGCTAAGGCTTGCTCATCGTTATATTGTACTTGTTTAATCTGCCCACTAATCATTAACGAAACAATAACCGAATCTAAGGCTTCGTCTATATCATCAAGATTCAACAATTTTTTAGCTTCACTAATCAATTCATTACGAAAAGCCACAGTACTTCCCTTAGTTTCAGCAATTTGGTTTAAAGTATATAAAACTCCTGCTCTTAACCTAAACGGACTTGTTTGCCCAATACCCATTTTGAAAGCTATTTTATCTGCTGTTTTAAATCCAATACCATCAATATCTTCAATTAGAATATAAGGATTTTCATTTAAAATTGCTTGTGTGCTTGCTTTATATTTATTATAAATTTTAACGGCTAAATTAATTGAAATATCATATTGTTGCAAAAACATAACCGCTTCTTGCATTTTCTTAATTTCTTTATATGCAAGTGCAATATCAGCTGCTTTTTTTAATGAAATCCCTTTAACCTTTGCAAGTTCGGTTGGATAAAATTCAATAACTTCAAGCGTTTTTTCACCAAACATATTAACAATATTTGACGCTGTTACTTCACCAACACCACTAATAAGACCACTTCCTAAATATTTTTTTATAGCCACTAGATTTGTAGGTTTTTTTATTTTTATACTAGTTGCAACAAATTGCTTGCCATATTTTGGATTAATCTTAAATTCGCCTTCAAGTTCCACTTGCTCACCTGAACCAAGAGGAGGAAATTTTCCTGTGGCAGTAATAATTCCATCACGGGTTATCAAAGTTAAAATGGTGTAGCCATTTTCACTATTAGAATAAATAATTTCATTAATTTCGCCAGTAACCATAATTATATAATAAAATAAAGCCAATTATTAGTCAAATAAATAAACATATGTGCAAATATCTATATTGACTACTAAAAATATAAGTGCTATAATCTTATTTATGTTAAGCAGTGTTTACTTAAATGAAATTAATGAAAATCAAATAAAAAAGCAAATAATAAAGCCATTAGAAGAAATTTATTCTGGTAAATTTGGAACGAAAAAAGTTATTTTTAAAAATTGCCAAGATAAATATGGAAATTATTTCTTTTTATTGTTGTGTGATCGAGAATACTACTTAAATCTTGACGCATACACTATTGAAAATAAAGATGGAACTTTGATTAAACATAATATTGGTTCTCTTCAAGCATGTGAAGGAACAGACATTATTAATGGCAAACTTGGCTCTTGTTTATATATTTCTAACTTATACGCAAAACATAAAAACATAAACATTGGAAGTAATTTAGTAAATTTTGTTAAAGAAATAGCAAAAGAAAAAGAAATAAATTTTATTTCCCTTACATCTCTTCCAAGCAGTTTGCCATTTTATAAAAAACTTGGATTTTCAACTTATATAGACTTAAATTTAAAACAAAACAATTTTAGGCTTTTTTACAACTCTTTCCCACACATAATAAAAGAAACAAATTCTAAAAAGCAAGAGGAAGATTTAATAGAAACTCACGAAAAGTAATAAATATTAATTTTTTACAATAAAATAAATGAAATTTTGCAATTTTTTTAATAATTTAATCTGTTTTTAATAATTAAATAATAAAAAATCTGCAAAAAATAAGACCTTTATGGGTCTTTTTTAATACTATAATTATTTTATTCTTAAACTCTAACAGATTTTAATATTTTAACAACTTTTTCAAGTAAACTAACATCTTTACTTACTTCTGGGGTGCATTGTTCTTCAATTTGGCTAACTTTTTCAATAATCATATCTTTACCCTTTTTAGTTATGCAATAGTAAATTTCTTTTCTATTTGCCAAATCTTTATTTTGTAAAATCAACCCTTCTTTTATCATTTTTTTTGCAATAATAGCAAGATTGCTTTTTGCAAGTCCTAGTTCATATACCAACTGTTTTGGCGACACTCTGTCTTGTTCGCTTAACACAAATAAAATTTGATAGGTTACCAAAAATAAGCCATTTTTCTTGTTCTTCCCTTCACATAACCTATCAGATAATAACTTTAACCTTATAACATTTTCAGCAAATGAGTAACTCATAATATTTCTCTCCAAATTTATTATAAAAATATAAATAAATGTTGTCAATTCTTTTTCTTAATCTGCTAATTTTCTTTTACTATTGGCTTTCTTCCATCTATTGCCAATTGCTTTTGCAATCATAACTTCACTTAATGGTTTACCCGCTACCTTTAAAAACCTATTGAACATCTTAGGAATTATAATTGCCTTGTTCTTACTTAACTTTTTCAATGCATATTCAGCAATATATTCAGGACTTGCACTAGAAAGTTTTCCTCCCAGCCCTTGCGATTTTATTGCTTGTTTCATTGCTTCGGTTGTAGGAATGCCACCAGGGCAAAGTGTGCTAACCTTAATTTTTTGTTCTTTTACTTCTTCTCTTAATGCAACCATTAAATTAACAATCATTCTTTTTGTTGCTGAATAAACCGACATATAAGGCATTGGATAAAATGCACCTAAACTTGAAACAGAAAGAATTTCCGTTCCGCCACCAAATGCCTTAATAAATTTTTGTGTCATATCCACTGTGCCTTCACAGTTAACTTTTATTATTTCAAGCACCTGTTCGTCACTAAAATCTAAAAGCCCGCCTTCTGCAATATAGCCGGCATTATTTATTAACCTATTTAAAATAATATTTTTTTCTTTTAAAATTTCAAATACTCTCTTGCGATGGTCTTCATTTGACAAATTACAAACCGCATAATCTACTTTAATCTGTGGAAATTTTTTTGCAAGTTCGTTTGCCCAGACATTTGTTCTTTGTTCATTAGTGCCTGTTATAAAAAGGTTGCAACCTTTTTTTGCAAGAGCCAAACAAAATGCTTTGCCTAATCCACCGCAAGCACCTGTTATTATTGTCCACTTATCTTTTTCATTGTTCATGGTTTTAATTTTAAAGTCTTTAACCTTGTTTGTCAAGCAATAATAATGATAGAAAACCTTGTTAATTTTCTCTCTATAATTTTCCTTTAAACTTAAAGTAATTAATAAATTTATATTAACTTAAAAATAAGTTTTTACAACATATTTTATGATAATTTCTTTAAATTTTAATTATGCTTTTTAAGTCACACAATAAAAAATACAAGAAAAAAATAAAACTAACGTTTTTGCTAGTTTCATTTCCTAATTTATCTTTCTAATTCCTCTTCATCTTTTGGTTTTATTCTTTTTTCAATAGAAAAAGTAGAAGTTAAGCCTTGCTTATCGTCTTTTATAAAGCATAAATTTCTATTAAAATCAAATACTAATTCACTACACTCTGTTTTAGGTAATTCTATTTTGCAGTCAATAGGCATTTTTCTTTTTAATAAGCAAATTACATCATCAGTTTCATTGCAAGTTACCATTAAATCAGTTAAAAAAATTGATTTATTAACTTTTTCAACAGTTTGATAGTTAATAAATTTAGTATTAGCAGTTTTACATTCACTAAAATTTAATTTTTTAATATCTAAATTTATAAATTCATTGAAAAAACTATTCAATAAATAAATTCGATTACTGTTATTTTCAATAACCTTATGTAAAGCATCAACTGCCTTTTTCGGCAATATTTCTAATACGGGACTTGTTTTTAACTCCACTATTAACATCATAATTCTCCTAAGTGCAATTATTATATCAAACTAAAAGAAATTGTCAATAAGTTTTAAAATTAAAATTGTCATGGCACTTAATTTTTAAATGATTGCTCTTAAACCTTTTGGATAATAATTTTTAAGTTTCCCATTTGCTATCTTTCCACCGCCTAAAATAAATCCGCAATAAAGCACACTAGCATAACCATTGTTACAATTTTCTGATTCTAATTCTTTACCCGCAATAAAATCTTTAACTTGTTGTTCATTTAATTTTAATTGTCTTTTAAAATTTTTTCCAAAAACTTTGAAAAAATAATGATGTGGTTCTATTCTAATTTTTTCAAGTTTTCCAAGGTTTACTCCAACACTTAAAAATTTTAAAGGCAAATTAATCAAATCAATATTTTTAACTAAAAATACATTTTCCCCAATGTTAAAAATCTTGTAATTTTTAATACAATCTAAATTTTGAAGTGTATCATTTAAAAATTCAGTTACAATTTTTTGCTCTGTTCTATTTAGATTTACAATATTATTTGCTTTATTTTGTTTAATTTTGCAGTTTTTTGGCAATATTTGCTGAACTTCATCATTATTTTTGCACTTTTTAAGCAATGCCATAAATTGACCTTCGCCAACATTATCCATTGGATAAAATCTTCTACATTCTTGTAAATTATCTTTTTTTAAGTTTTTTATTCCATCTCTTGAACAGTTTTTAATACTGCTGTTAACTCTTAGTATTTCAAAACCTAACGAAATAATATATTCAACAATATCCTCATTTTCTTGTTTATTAAAAGTACAGGTTGAGTAAACTAACTGTCCACCTAGTTTTAGCATGCGCGTAGCATTATTTAAAATTTCTTTTTGTCTGTCTGCACACATTTTATTGCAACCCACATACCATTCATTAATTGCATTTTTATCTTTTCTAAACATACCTTCACCACTACATGGCGCGTCTACTAAAATAGCATCAAAAAAATCATTAAAAACATCTGCCAACTCTTGCGGACTATTGTTCGTTACCACAACATTAGTAAGCGCTAACCGTTCAACATTAGAAAATAAAATTTTTGCTCGTTGTGGCACTATTTCATTTGAAACTAAAAGTCCGTCATCGCCAATTTGCAAAGATAAAGCAATAGTTTTCCCACCAGGGCTTGCGCAAAGGTCTAAAACCTTCTTACCTTTTAAGGTTTCAAAACAAAGTGGTGGTGCCATGCTAGAAGGCTCTTGCAAATAAATTAGTCCAGCATGATGAAACCAAGTATTACCCAACTTATCTTCTTCATTAAAAGTATAACCATTGGGTGTAAAATCTATTTTATTTAACTTTAAATATTTTTTAATAGTTTCAGTTGAATTATTAAAATTAGTATTTACTATTAACCCTCTTTTTGAAGGCAACTCTAACGCCTTTATGTAAGCATCATAATCATTTTTTAAAATACTTTTCATATTGTTTTCAAATTCTTTTGGTAACATATTTTTCTCCATTCTTATTTAGTTAATAATATTATAAAAATATTTAACCACAATTACAAATTAAATTTTTACAAATAAATAAAACAAAAAAGTTAATTAATAAATTATTGTTAAACATAATTAAACATATAATTAATATTTGCAATATGATTTTATTTAACATAATAAACTTTAATAAATTAACAAAAAAATAATTTAAAGTTAAATGCTGGTGATTTATTCTTTATAATAAATATAAAAAATAAAAAGATATATTTTTCCATATCTTTTTACTTTTTATTTTACAAATTCAATTTACTGATTATTTTTCTTTTTAAATTCTTGTCTGCCTCTTTGTGTATGGTCTAAAATCTTTTTCCTTAGCCTTAATGAAATTGGTGTAACTTCCAGTAGTTCATCTTCACTTAAAAATTCCAAACATTCTTCAAGCGTCAAAGGTTTAACAGGATCCAATCTTAAAGCCTCATCAGCACCCGAACTACGCATATTAGATAGATGTTTAGTTTTACATACATTAACCACAATATCTTCTTGTTTTGGATTGATACCAACAATCATGCCACCATAAACTTTTGTCCCTGGTGTTATTAATAACCTTCCTCGTTCTTGACTGTTAAATAACCCATATTGCACGGCTTCCCCAGCTTCATAGGCTATAAGTGTGCCAAAGTTCCTATTTTTAATTACGCCCTTATATGGCTCATATCCTAAAAATATTGAACTCATTACCCCTTCGCCTTTGGTATCTGTTAAAAATTGATTTTTATAACCAAATAAACCCCTACTTGGAATATTAAATTCTAACTTTGTGCGGTTAACATGATTTGTCATGTTAATTAAATCACCTTTTCTTTCGCCCATTGCATTAATAATCGCCCCCACACAGTCACTAGGAACATCTATTACTAACCTGTCAATAGGTTCATTCATTACACCATTAATTTCTTTCATTAAAACTTTAGGCATACTAACTTGAAATTCATACCCATCTCTTCTCATATTTTCAATTAATATTGAAATATGCATTTCTCCCCTACCCAACACTTTAAATGTGTCAGCGCTGTTAGTTTCTTGCACTTTTAGGCTAAGGTCTTTCACTGCTTCTTTCATTAGCCTATCTCTTAAATGCCTGCTTGTGCAATATTTTCCATCGGTGCCTGCAAAAGGCGAGTTATTTACACTAAATTCCATTTCAACACTTGGTTCGCTAATCTTAACAAACGGAAGAGCAACAGGATTATTCTTGTCGCAAATAGTATCACCAATTGTAACCTCGTCAGTTCCTGCAATGCATATAATATCCCCAACTTTAACATTAGTTACGGGTATTCTTTTTAAGCCTTCATAAGTAAAAATATTACTAATTTTAAACTGCTTATTTTTAGTTGAATCATGAAAATTAACTAATGCTACTTGTTCATTAATTTTCACAGTTCCGTTTTCAACTTTGCCAACAGCAAGTTTGCCAAGATAATCATTTTGTTCACAAGAAGAAACAAGCATTGAAAATGGTTTATTTGCATCACCTTTTGGTGCTGGTATATATTTTATTATAGTGTCCATTAAAGGTTGCATATTAGTTCCTTGTTCGTTTTGATTAAGGCTTGATGTACCTAGTCTTGCGGAACAAAAAACAAACGGACAGTCAAGTTGTTCATCATTGGCATTAAGTTCAATTAAAAGTTCTAATACTTCATCTATAACTTCACTAATTCTTGCATCTTTTCTATCTATTTTATTAATAACCACTATAATTTTAAGGTCAAGTTCCAAAGCCTTTGAAAGCACAAATCTGGTTTGTGGCATAGTTCCTTCATATGCATCAACTACCAAAAGCACGCCATCAACCATCTTCAAAACTCTCTCAACTTCCCCACCAAAATCTGCATGCCCAGGAGTGTCAACAACATTAATTTTAACCCCATTATGCATAAAAGAAGCATTTTTACTTAAAATGGTTATGCCTCGTTCTTTTTCAAGTGCATTACTATCCATAACCCTATCGGTTACTTCCTGATTCTCACGAAAAACCCCACCTTGTTTTAAAAGCTCATTAACAAGGCTTGTTTTACCATGGTCTACATGTGCAATTATAGCAACATTTCTAATATTATTATTTTCCATATATTTTTCTCCAAAGTTACAATTTTATATTTTAACACATTTTTTTATAAAATAAAATACTATTTATTAAAATTTTTTAAAATAAGATAAAATAATAAAATTAAATGTTAAAGTATATTTTTAAATCGCAATGTAATAATTAAAGTATGAAATTAAAACGAGTAATAAATTATGGTTTTATAATTATATTTTGTTTTTCATTTATATTTTTATTTTGTGCATGCGAAAACCAAGATAAACCTAAATTTATAGCAAGTTTATCTACCACTAAAGTTTCTAATGAAAGTCTTTCACTTTCTTTTAACAGTGAGCCTGCCCTTATTCAATTTTCACAAGAAACAACACCAAACTTGCACGAAGTGTTCGGTGGCGAAACCTATAATTTAATTAATATTTGTTTATCGGGTATTGTTAGTAAAGAACAAGCAAAATTATCAGCCACACCAATAAAAGAAGATGGCTCAATTTGGACAGAACAAGACAATCCCGAAGACCTTTTTTGTTACACAGACTATTTTCAATTTGCATTTAAAATAACAGACATCACAAAAACCATAAGATTTAATAAAAGTGAACCCTTTTTATCTTTAAACAAAAATAGAGTTATCAATAATTACTATTATATGAATTTTAAGTGGCTTAATTTATCTGCTGACCAAGAAACCATTAAAGCCTATGAATATGATAACGAAAATTACATCTATGTTGAAACCAAAGACTATGAAAGCATGGATGAACTTAAATTCTTAATTCATTTAACTTTTGATTTACAATTTGTGTAAATATGCAAATAATATGTAAAAAACACTACTTTTAATAACAATTTTTACAATTTAATTGTTAATTTGCAATTTTTAAAGTTTGTTAAATATTGCTGTTAATGCTAACCAAAACAAGTTTATTTCTTTATTTACCATTTGTTAACAACTTTTTCGGCAAACCCTAAAAAGTTCTTAATGTTAATTTCCTTGCCATTATCTAAAACAAGTTTCCCAGTATACACACCAAAAACCTGATGTTGATTACTGCCAATTATTCCAATGTCAGTATTAGAAAATCTGTCTATAATTGGTATGAAATCCATTTCAAACCTTCCATCACTTGATGTAATTTTCCATGGCAACATATATCTTTCATTTTTCTTATTTAAACTAGATATTTCAATGTTTATATGCTCTAACTTATGTGCCACGCCATCATAAAATATCATATTTTCGGTGCCAGATTTTGTATTCCCAAATCCATAACCAATATTAAACCCTAACTCATGTCCATCATAGTCGCCACATGCTGCACCCCAATACCATGTGTTTTTATACGGCCACACGCCTCTGCCCCAATCTAAAATACCTCTTGAATTGTCTTCATTAAATTGCATAATTTCATCTTCTCCAAGGCAAACTTTCCCTTGGGCTTTAAACCCTATAATCTTTTGATTATAATAAAAATGCTTAGGTTTATCAAAAGGTGTTGCAATAACCATGCTTTCTTTTGGTTCACAACTTAATTCTATTTTTGCTATTAAATCTTTTTTATCTTTAAAATTTTTAAAAACAAATTGTAAATTTCTTTTTTTGCCAACAATTTCAAATTTTGCAGAAACCTTATTATTTGAATACACCACATCACCCACTAATGAACTAGAAGGCATATTAAATTTACCCATAGGAAACCAGGTTATAACACTTTTTGTCTTTTCGCATGGTTTTTTAAAATCTAAAATTGTCGCACTAAGCATACCCATATAGCCATTATCAGCAACTGTTAGCGCTAACCCAAAATTTTTATTATAAATTAAATAATAATCCCACTCCTTAATTCTGCTTGGTTTTGCCTTAACTCGTTTTCTATCATATTTCAAAAAGGGATGCCTTGAAAAACCAGTGTGTAACAAATTCCCTTCATCATCTAATAAATTATCTTCTAAAATAATTTCGGCTTGCCATGGACTATTTTTAAAATTCATAACATTCTCCTTATTTTATTTTAACTTAAATAATAATTTTGTGCAATTAAATTTAAAGAAATTTTAAGATAATTATTATATTTATTTTTTGCAAAAACAATTAATTTAATAATAAAAAATGCCATAAAATTGGCAAAATTTCATGTTTTCATTTTAATTTTAACCAAATTTAAGGCAATTCTATAATTCTTTTCTATTTTCTAATGCTTTAATTAAAGTAACTTCATCGGCATATTCAAGTTCACTTCCCATTGCTATTCCCTGTGCAATTCTTGACACTTTAACACCAAGTGGTTTTAAAAGTTTTGCAATATACATTGCTGTGGCATCACCCTCAACATCTGGATTAGTTGCCATTATAACTTCTTTAGTGTCATAATCATTAACTCTTTTTAGTAATTCTTTAATTCTAATATCATTAGGTCCAACATGAGCCATTGGGCTAATTGTGCCATGTAACACATGATAAACCCCATTAAAATTTTTAACTTTTTCAAGTGCAATCACATCTTTTGGTTCTTTAACCACACAAATAATATCATGAGATCGATTAGAACAAATAGAACAAGGACTAACCTCTGTATAGTTCCCGCACTCTTCACAAAATTTAACTTTTTCTTTAACATCTAATATTGCTTCAGCAAAATTTTTTGCACCTTCTTTTGAAAGCCCAATTATATAATAAGCATATCTTTGTGCTGTTTTTTTGCCCACACCAGGAAGCTTTGAAAATTCATTTGCAAGCCTATTCACACTTTCAATTTCAATGCTTGACACTTTACATTAACCCCCCAAGGCTTCCAAACTTCCCTAATTTATCTTGTTTTAATTTATCTGCCTTTTCACAGGCATCATTTAATGCAGCAACAATTAAATCTTCAAGCATTTCCACATCTTCTGGGTCAACTACACTGGGTTCAATTTTCACAGAAATTGGCTTTTTTGTACCATAGATTTGCACCTTAACCATTCCACCGCCTGCCGTTCCTTCAAGAATTGCCTCATCTATTTGTTGTTGTGCTTCAATTGCTTCTTGTTGCATTTTTTGTGCTTGTTTCATTAAGTTTTGCATTTGCATTGGGTTCCCGCCCCCAAATCCACCAAATTTAGCCATTTTAATCTTCTCCTTTTATGGTTAATAATATAATATTTTAAGCTTTTTGTCTAGTAATTCTAACTATTACTTATCTATTTTAAGTTTTCCACCTAATAACTTACTTAAATCCGCAATATCTTTCCCCTTAACAGTGGCTTTTTCCATAGGCACAAATTTAAAAGTAAGCCCTCGTTCTTCAAAAAACTTATCTATTAGCCTCTTATTTTTGCTAGCAGAAATCATGTCTACCGTTATTTCATCTTCAAACACAAGTTCAACCACTGAACCCAAAACAGTCACACTTTTAACTTGACCAATTGCAGCGACCAAACTAAGTGCTTTTTCTTTTCTTAGTTCTTGCAGAAGGTCTCCTAAAATTTGTCCTTCTGCCAAATTATGCTGAATAGTAGATTTGTTGGTCGGTTCATCAATATTTTCAAAATTATTAACTGTTGAATAATTTATTGCTTTTTCATTATTTAAAGATTGACTGTTTTGATCTTCTTGTTTACTGTAATTTGGCAAAAATTGCGTGTTTTTCTGCATATTTTCATAATTTTTTATGATATTTTGCCAATTTTGTTCAACTGCTTTAAGCCTTAATTCCACAGTTTGATTACTAATAACTTTAAGCAACGCACACTCTAAAACCACCCTTGGTTGAACGCTATACCTTAATTCACTCTCAACCCCACTTAACAACTCTATTGCAGAAATTATTTTTTCATAATTTTCTTGGGTCGCTTGGCTTTTCATTTTTACAAATAGCTCATCACTTATTACAATGTACTTTCTCGCTTCGTCTTTTAAAGTTTCAACATAAAGCAAATCAATAAAATAAGAAATTAAATCTCGTGATAAAACCAATGGACTTTTACCTTGGCTTAAAATTGCGTCAGTTGAAATTAAAGTTTTAGCAATGTCTCCCGATAAAAGATTAGTGCAAACCTCACTCAAGCTTTCCTTGCTAGCCACACCTAAAACTTCACTAACACCTGACAGTGTCAAATTGTTACCACAAAATGAAATACATCTATCAGCAACAGACAAAGTATCACGCACACTTCCTTCTCCTGCACGCGCTATTAAGTTTAATGCTGAAATTTCATATTTAATATTATTTTCTTTGCAAATTTTTTCTAAATGAGTAATTAGTTTGTCAAGTGCAACAAGCCTAAAATCGAATCTCATGCATCTAGAAAGTATCGTTGCAGGCAATTTATGCACTTCGGTAGTTGCTAAAATAAAAACAACAGAACTTGGTGGTTCTTCCAATGTTTTTAACAAAGCGTTAAAAGCATTTACACTTAACATGTGAACTTCATCAATAATATAAACTTTATATTTACCATTAACAGGCGGGTATTTAACTTTTTCTCTTAAATCTCTAATTTCATCAACCCCATTATTGCTAGCCGCATCAATTTCTAAAATATCTATATTGTTTGCATTAAGTTTACAACATTCACATTCACCACAAGGAGAACCATTTTTAGGGTTTTTACAATTAATAGCGCGTGCAAATATTTTAGCAGTGCTTGTTTTCCCTGTCCCCCTACTGCCACAAAATAAATACGCATGACCAATTTGGTCTGTTTTAATTTGATTTTGCAATGTTTTAATAATATGGTCCTGCCCAATCACTTCATCAAATGTTTGAGGACGATATTTTCTATATAACGCTAAATACATATTATTTCTCCTTTAATTAATTACAAGTATAGATTTTATAAATAAAAATATTAAAAAACACAATATTTTAGCCATTTTTACTAAACTCTAAGTTGTTTTTTGCAAATTTAAACAAGGTATAAATTTTTAATTAAAATTTAGCTTTCTTTTTTATGCGCTGAATAGCATTATCAATTTGCTTCACACTTTTATTTAATTTTACAGCAATTTTTGATTGTGGTAATCCTGCTAAATAAAGTTTTAAAACTTGTTTTTCGCTCTCGCTTAAATTCTCTGCTAAAATTTTTAATTGTTCATCTGTTGTTTCTTGATTCATTATTATAGTTTCAGGATCAAAATCTTGATAATTAATAAAAGAGCTATTAAATTCTAATTCAAACTCTTGATTCTCATCATTTTTTTGATTAAATGAAATATAGTTATTAAGTGGCTGATTTTTCTTTGCGTTAGCGTGTTTTATTGCGTCTAATATTTGGCGCTTAATGCATAATACCGCAAATTTCTTAAAAGCCTTACTATGATAATCTCCCTTTGTGGTGTCAAAATTTTTGCATGCCTCTAAAAACCCAATCATTCCTTCTTGATAAAGGTCTTCTTGGCTTCCACCAACTAAATAATACCTTCTGCAAATTGCTCGAATGGTATCACTATAAGCATCTATTAAATTTTCAAGGTCAATTTCTTTCATAACACTTCACCATAAATTAATAAAATTCAATGTTTTTTGCCATTTTTCAATAAATTTTAAGCATTTTTAAATTTAATCTGCACTTTTTACAAGGTTTAGTTTTTAAAATTTCTTTGTCTAATTACCTCATACATAGCAATACCTGCACTAACAGAAGCATTTAAAGAATTAACTTTACCATATAACGGCAAACTTATAATTTGGTCACACTCTTTTCTAACCAAATTAGAAACGCCTTGTCCTTCTCCGCCAATAACCAAGGCAACATTTCCATCAAAATTAGTAGAATAAATATTTTGTCCGTCCATATCGCAAGCATAAACCCAAATGTTTTGTTTTTTTAGCAAATTAATTGTATTAACCAAATTGCCAACTTTACAAACAGGAATATGCGCACACGCACCTGCACTAACCCTAATAACCGTTTCGTTAACGACAACAGAACGATTTTTAGGTATAATTACTGCAGTTGCACCCACACATTCAGCAACTCTTATTACGCTTCCTAAATTATGTGGATCTAAAACACCATCAAGCAAAACAAATAGCATTTGTTTGTCTTTTTTATTCTTTAAAACTTCGCTTAAATCAGCATAAACAAAATCAGTTGCAATTGCAATAACACCTTGATGTTTCCCTGTTTCACTAATTTTATCTAATGCCTTTTTCATAACAAACTCTACTTTTATTCCATTCTCTTTTGCTTGTTTAAAAATTTCTCTTAACTTTATATCGTTTGTCTTATCTTCTATCATAATTTTTTCAATTGTTTTAGAAGAATTTAGCAATTCAAAAACCGCATTTTTGCCTTCAAAATTCATTTACTTTCTCCCATTTTTGCAATTTTTAACAACTTATCAAATTATTTTTTCTTTTTTATCAATAAAATACGCACTTTTTATTCTAAATTAAATATATTTAGCACTTTTTTCATAATAAATTGTATTCTTTCAATATTATTTGTTAAATATAAATAACCTAATAATGCTTCAAAAGCTGTGGCATATCTATATTCTATTACTGAATAATTTTTCGCAGTTGAATTAGTATGAGTATTTCTAGCACGCCTACAAACTTCTAACTCTTGGCCAATTAAAAATGGCTCAATTAATTTTAAAGACTGTGCTTGTGCGCCTGCATTAACAATTTTATTAATTTTTTTTGTTACTGAATTAACATTTAAAGTGGTATTTGTTGCAAACCATGTTCGCAAATATAATGCTTCCACTGCATCACCAACAAGCGCCATATTTAAAGATGAAACATTTAATATGTTTAATTCTTTTTTTGGGTTATCACCAACTAAAGGTTTAATATTTTTATCATCTAAATTCATAAATTTATTATATCACTAAATCAACCTCTAATCAAGAATTCCATTATAAAATTAATTAATGTTAAAATAAAAATATAAATATTGTAAAATACCAATTATTCTATTATTGCATCAATGCTTGTTTATTAATTTATAAGTTTTATTTTACATTTTTTAGTTTTGCGTTACAATTTACTTAACTTAATTTACTCTTACTAATAAATTTAAAAAGTTGAATATTTAACTTAAATACCAAATAAACTTTACTATGAAAAAACATCTAAACAAAATCAAAAAACCAAAAATAAAAAAATTAAAAGGCTTTTTAGCAATATTCTTTTGCATTGCACTTTTAATTTCTTCTAGTGCAGTAGTTAATGTTGTTAGTGCAAGCGCATCTACAAGCGAAGAAGCACCAAGTATCGGCTACACAGTAGTTATTGATCCTGGTCATGGTGGACTAGATCCTGGAAGCATAGGCAGAACTAGCAAAGTAAAAGAAGCCGAAATTAATTTAAGCATTTCTAATAAGCTCGCTAATTATCTTAAAAGCATTGGAATAACGGTAGTATTAACTCGAACTAATGAAAACGGACTATATGGACTTTACAGTGCTAATTATAAAAAGCGAGATATGGCAAAAAGGAAAGAAATAATTGAACAAGTAAAACCCAACATGGTAATTTCAGTTCACATGAATAGTTTTACAAACAATAAACTTCGTGGTGCACAAGTATTCTACGATAAAGCAAGTGAAATAAGCCGAGAACTTGCATTATCTATTCAAAAATTTTTTACTACCGAACTCCCATCTAGCGATAAGGGTGTAAGCGTTGGCGATTACTTTATGCTTAAATGCACCGAAGCACCATCAGTTATAGCCGAATGTGGTTTTTTATCTAATCCAGAAGATGAAAAATTACTTTTAGATGAAACTTACCAAGATAAAGTAGCCAACTGCATTTTTAAAGGTGTTATGAATTTTTTAAATTTAGATTAAAGTTATTTTTGAAAATTAAAAATGCAATATATATTAAAGAAACATAGATATTTTTACTTAGTTCTTAAAGTTATAAAATTGGTTTTTTAATTAACATATTTCTAGTTAAATTATATATTTTAATTGTTTGCATTTAATTTTATTTTATTTCCTGTATTTATGACCATTCCACTTTATATTATATTTAATATATTGAAATACAAGTAAAATGTTTTATTACATTTTAAAAAGCCTTGCAAAAAAGGCTTTTTTATTTTATAATTTTAATTATGGAACAAGAATTGATTGAACAAAATAAAAATACTTTTATTATGCTTGCAAAAGACGACATTAAACGAGAAGGAATTGATTCATTGCTTGCTTGGCTAGAAAATACTGACTTTTTTACTGCTCCTGCTAGTTCTAAATTTCATTTAAGCGAAGCGGGCGGGCTTTGTGCACACAGTTTAAATGTTTACGAACGCTTAGTAAGACTTTGCGATGCCGAATATGGTGAAGATGGTTATAATAAAGAAAGCGTAGCAATTGTTGCACTTTTTCATGATCTTTGTAAAACGAACATTTATAAAACAGAGATGCGAAATGTGAAAGAAGACGGGGTGTGGGTTCAAAAGCCTTACTATTCGGTTGACGATAACTTGCCATACGGACATGGCGAAAAAAGTGTTTATATGCTTTCTGGCTTTTTAAAATTAAATCGTGAAGAAGCCATGGCAATAAACTGGCACATGGGTGGTTTTGATTTGCGTGTTCAAGGTGGTAGTTATGACTATAATAAAGCATATAATAAATATCCTCTTGCTCTACTCACTCATCTTGCAGATATGCAAGCCACATTTTTAGACGAAAAACAAGATTAATTCAGGCAAAAAATAATGATATTAGGCAGTTTTAAGAAATATTTTGCTTATTTAAAAATTTTTAATCAAGAAGGAAGATTATGGATAATATAAAATTAGCAAATCTACTTTATCCTAACATAGATAAAGATATAGATTATTATTTAGAGTTTTATAAAAAAAGAGATTTAAAAGATAATGCACAAGTAACAAGATTAGCCCCTAGCCCAACGGGTTATTTACATATTGGACATCTTTATAGTGCATTAATCAGCAAACGAATAGCAGAACAAACTGATGGAATTTTTTATTTAAGGTTAGAAGACACAGACAACAAAAGATATATCAAAGGAGCGGGTGATATTGCTTACAACATGCTTTGTAAATTTAATGTTGCTCCTGATGAAGGATATAGGGGCGACAGCATTTTAGAGATTGGAGATTATGGCCCTTATGTTCAATCTAAAAGATTAGAAATTTACCATACTTTTGCAAAACATTTAGTTGCAAAAGGATTGGCTTTTCCTTGTTTTTGTGGAGAAAATGAAAGTTTAGATGACATATTAGAAAGAAGAGAAAATCAATTAGAGAATACTGAAACTATTGAAGAGAAAGATATTTGCAGAAATTTAACTTACGAGCAAATTGAAGAAAAAATTAAAAGGGGTGAAAAGTTTGCAATAAGACTTAAAAGTCAGGGCAATCCAAATCATGAATTTGAATTTAAAGATGAAATAAAAGGCACTCGTCTTCTTCATGAAAATGCAAAAGATATAGTTTTGGTTAAGTCTAATGGAATTCCTCCTTATAGCCTTGCCCATGTGGTAGACGACACATTGATGGGAACTACTTTAATTGTTCGTGGTGAAGAATGGTGGTCATCTTTATCTGCTCACCTTGAAATTTTTAAGGCCTTTGGCTTTAAACCACCAAAATATGCTCATACTCCTGTAATTTGTAAAATTGATGAACAAGGAAACAAAAGAAAACTTAGTAAGCGTAAAGATCCTGAAGCAGATGTTCGTTATTTTTTAGAATGTGGTTACCCAATAGAAAGCCTTATAGATTACATATTAAATCTTTTAAACAGCAATTACGAATTATGGCGTGCTAAAAACCCAAAAGCAAGTTATAAAGATTTTGAATTTAAACTTGATAAAGTCGGTAGCAATAACCCAATGTTAGATATTGATAAATTAGATAATATTTCAAAAAATGTTATTGCCTATTTTAGTGCAGATGAAGTTTATAACTATGCTTTAAAATGGGCAAAAGATAACGACCAAGAATTTCAACAAGTATTAATAAATAATAAAGAAAAAGCGCTAAAATTATTTTCTATTGAAAGGGGTACTGATCGACCAAGAAAAGACATTGCTAAGTTTAGTGAAATAAAAAGCCTATATGGTTATATGTTCAATGAAACATACAAAAGTGCAAAATTAAGTGATTTTGACCCAAAAATTAATGAAAAAACAATAAAATCATTAATTTTTGCCTATCTAAATAAATATAACCATAACTGTTCAAAAGAAGAATGGTTTGAACAAATTAAACAAATTGCAAAAAATTTTGGCTTTGCTGACAATAAAGAATACAAACAAAATCCAACTGCTTTTGTGGGCAATATTAGTGATGCTTGTGCAATTATAAGGGTGGCACTAACAGGCAAAAACCAAACGCCCGACCTTTACACAATTATGCAAATTTTAGGTGAAAATGAAGTTAAGGCTCGCCTTAAACAATTTTGTTAATTTTTATTAACTTAAATAATTATTAATTAAAGCAGAACAAAAAATCGTGATAGATTATCACGATTTTTTATTTCTTAATTAATATTTAGTAATTATAGTCTGTTAAATACATAATTTCTTTATTATGTTGTTTTGCAAATTCAATTTCTTTTTTTACTTGTTCTCCAATATAATTGTTCTCATTAACAACAAAAATTACATCACTAATTAATATTTTTTTATAATGCGCTAAAATCAGCTTATTTATTTCGTTATCTGTTAAAATTAAATTATTATCATTATAAACGCATTGAATAACTGCCCAGCCATTTTCTTTTTCTAGATTAAAAGCAACTTCTCTCATTTTTTGTTTAAATTTCATGCTACCACAAATAGTAACTACTTTCACTTTTTCTATTTCCATAATAAATTTACCTCAATATACAAATAAAAGGCATTAATTATTTAATTTAATGCCTTTTTTATAAATTAATTTTCTTCAACTGCTTCTTCGTTTACAGGTGCTTTATATTTCGCCATAATGCCTTGTTCGCTTGGAACAACATCACGATATCTTCTAAGCCCTGTTCCTGCTGGAATTAGTTTACCAATTATAACATTTTCCTTTAATCCAATTAATGGGTCAATTTTACCTTTAATTGCGGCATCAGTTAACACTCTAATTGTTTCTTGGAAAGATGCTGCTGCAAGGAAGCCATCAGTTGCAAGTGCTGCTTTTGTTATTGAAAGAAGCACTCTGTGTGCCATTGCTGGTTCGCCACCTTCGGCAAGAACTTTTTCGTTCTCTTCTTCATACTTAAATATATCAACTAAATCACCAGGAAGAAGTGTTGTGTCGCCACTATCGTCTATTCTAACCTTTCTCAACATTTGCCTAATAATTATTTCAATGTGTTTATCGTTAACATCTACGCTATAAAGTTTATAAACTTTTAATACTTCACGCATAATGTAATCTTGAACACCTTTAATACCTTTGGTTTTTAAGATGTCATGAGGATTAAGTGGACCTTCGGTGAACATTGAGCCTGGTTCAACCATATCACCTTCACGAACTAAGTATTTAACACCATAAGGAATAGCATAACTAATAACATTCCCATCTGCCATTTCAACTTCAACAAGTTGTTTTGCTTCGTTAACGGTTTTAACTTTACCACTAACTTCACTAATAACGGCAACACCCTTTGGTTTCTTGGCTTCAAAGATTTCTTCAACCCTTGGAAGACCTTGCGTAATATCTGCCGCAGATGCTGTTCCACCTGCTTGGAAGACTTTCATTGTTAACTGTGTTCCTGGTTCACCAATTGATTGTGCAGCAATAATACCAACTGCCTCTCCAACTTGAACAGGTTCACGGCTTGCCATGTTTCTTCCATAACATTTAGCACAAACGCCATGCTTAGATTTACAAGTAAATACTGTTCTTATTTCAACGCTCTTAATTCCTGCTTCTTCAATAGCTGATGCTTGTTTTAAGGTAATCATTTCATTTGCCTTTGCAAGCACTTCTCCCGTTTCTGGATGAATTACATCTTTAACTGGGAACCTACCATAAATTCTATCTTTTAGACTTTCAATTTCACGCCCGCTATCATAAATTGCGCTAACTTCCATTCCGCGCACTTTTTCACCAAGTGTTGCAAAACAGTCATCATCATCAACAACCACTTCTTGTGCAACATCAACAAGTCTTCTTGTTAAATAACCTGCATCGGCTGTTTTAAGTGCTTTATCAACCATACCTTTACGCCCACCACGAGTGGCAATAAAGTATTCAATAACGCTTAACCCAGATTTAAAGCAAGACCTAATTGGAACTTCAATAACCTTTCCAGATGTTGAAACCATTATTCCTCTTAGTCCTGCAAGTTGGCACATATTACCTGCGTTACCACGCGCTTGTGAATCTACCATCATTTTAAGTGGGTTAGTTGGTTCAAATTCTGCCATAACAGCTTTTTCCATCTCTCCCATTGCGGTGTTCCAAGTATCCGTTAATTTTTCAGATTTTTCATATTGAGTTATAAGACCACGCTTAAATTGCTTTTCAATTTGAAGCCCTGCTTGGTTTGCCTTTTCAATAATTTCGTCACGCTTTGGTGTAGTTTTAACATCAAACAAGCAAGCAGTAATACATGCTTTTGTTGAATATTTATACCCCATGTCTTTAATTCTATCTAGCATTTTTGCTGTTTCTGTTGAACCAAGATGATCGTAACAAGCTTTAATGATTTTCTTAATTTGTTTTTTACCGCATGCATAGTCAACTTCAAGTTTAAGCATATCTTCTGGTGTTTTTCTTTCACAAAGACCTAAATTTTGTGGAATTTCACGGTTAAATATAATTCTTCCAACTGTAGTGTTAAGTCTTGTGCTATACATCTTCCCGTCTATTACTTTTTGAACACGAACATTAATTTTACTTTGAAGTTCAATATCGCCATTGTTATATGCTAAAATTGCTTCATCTGCATCTGCAAAGGTTTTCCCTTCACCTTTTGCATTTGGTTTTTCAAATGTTAAATAATAGTTACCCAAAATCATGTCTTGAGTTGGAACAGTTATAGGTTCACCATCACTAGGTTTTAAAATATTATTAGAAGCAATCATTAAAAATCTTGCTTCGGCTTGTGCTTCAAGTGAAAGTGGCACATGCACTGGCATTTGGTCACCATCAAAGTCTGCGTTAAACGCAGTACATGTTAATGGGTGAAGTTTAATTGCTCTACCTTCAACTAACACTGGTTCAAATGCTTGAATACCAAGTCTGTGTAATGTTGGTGCACGGTTTAAAAGAACAGGGTGGTCTTTAATAACATCTTCCAAAACATCCCAAACTATTGGTCTTGCACGCTCTACTATACGCTTTGCACTCTTAATATTATGGCTTTGATTAAGGTCAACAAGCCTTTTCATAACAAATGGCTTAAATAGTTCAAGTGCCATTTCTTTTGGTAGTCCACATTGATAAATTTTAAGGCTAGGCCCAACAACAATAACTGAACGCCCAGAATAGTCTACACGCTTACCAAGTAAGTTTTGACGGAATCTACCTTGTTTACCTCTAAGTAATCCTGATAAAGATTTTAATTCACGATTGCCCGCACCAGAAATTGCTTTACCGCGTCTACCATTATCTATAAGTGCATCAACTGCTTCTTGAAGCATTCTCTTTTCATTTCTAATAATAATATCAGGAGCCCCAAGTTCAATTAATTTTTTAAGTCTGTTATTACGGTTAATAACTCTTCTATATAAATCGTTTAAGTCGCTTGTTGCAAACCTTCCACCATCTAGTGGAACCATTGGTCTTAATTCTGGTGGAATTACTGGAAGCACATCTAAAATCATCCATTCAGGTCTTGCACCGCTTTGACGGAAGGCTTCTAATATCCCTAGTCTTTTCGCAGCTTTAAGCTTCTTTTGTCCCTTAGAAGTATTAACAATTTCACGAGTTAATTTTGTTTCTTCTTCAATGTCAATCTTGCTTAATAGTTCTTTTATTATTTCAGCACCCATGCCAGCCTTAAAAGATTTAGGACCAAATTGCTCAACTGCTTCTCTATATTCACGGTCATTAATAACTTGTTTATATTCAAAATTAGTGCTACCAGGATCTGTAACTATAAATGAAGTGAAATATAATACTTGTTCAAGTTGTTTAACTGGTAATTCCAAAAGCAAACCAATTCTAGAAGGCACACCTTTAAAATACCACATATGTGAAACTGGGCTAACAAGTTCAATGTGCCCCATTCTTTCACGACGAACCTTAGAACTTGTTACCTCTACTCCACATTTATCGCAGATAACTCCTTTATATCTAACTCTTTTATATTTTCCACAATGACATTCCCAGTCCTTAGTTGGTCCAAAAATTCGCTCACAGAACAAACCATCTCTTTCTGGTTTTTGAGTTCTGTAATTAATGGTTTCAGGTTTTGTTACTTCCCCATGAGACCATTCACGAATTTTCTCAGGGCTGGCAAGCCCAATTTGCATGGAATCGAAGTTGTTTAATTCAAACATATTCTCTCCTTATTTAGCGGTTTCCCGCATTTTATTTTTTATAATTAACTTTAATTATTTATAAAGTCAATATTTCGTTAAATATCATCATCTAAGTCAAAAAGCGAATCAACATCATCATCAGTTGCTACTTGGGTTGCACCCATTAAATCGCCTTCAATATCGTCTGTGCCAAGATAATCGCTGTCTAGGTTAATTTCAACCTCTTGTTGTGATTTCTTCTTATCTGCACGGCTATCTATATTGTCCTTGCTTTCGTCTGCCAATTCTTTTAAGGTTATTTCTTGCTTATCTTCTGTTAAAACTTTAACATCAAGTGCCAAGCCTTGAAGTTCTTTATTTAATACTTTAAATGATTCTGGAATACCAGGTTCAGCAATATTTTCACCTTTAACAATAGATTCATAGGTTTTAACACGACCCACAATATCATCACTTTTAACGGTAAGCATTTCTTGTAAAATATTTGCTGCACCATAAGCTTCAAGTGCCCAAACTTCCATTTCACCAAATCTTTGCCCACCAAACTGTGCTTTACCACCAAGTGGTTGTTGAGTAACAAGTGAATAAGGTCCTATGCTTCTAGCATGCATTTTATCATCAACAAGGTGATGCAATTTTAACATATACATATATCCAACTGTTGCTCTGTTTTCAAAAGGTTCACCTGTTCTTCCATCATAAAGTTGAAGTTTACCATCTGCAGGGAATCCATTTTCAACCAATAGTTGTTGAATTTCTTCTTCTTTTGCACCATCAAAAACAGGTGTGGCAATTTTCCAATCCATTGCCTTGCAAGCAAGTGCCAAATGCACTTCAAGCAATTGCCCAATGTTCATACGACTTGGAACGCCAAGTGGATTTAATAAAATTTGTATAGGTGTTCCATCTGGAAGGAATGGCATATCTGCCTTAGGCAATATTCTTGAAACAACACCCTTATTACCATGTCGTCCAGACATTTTATCACCAACGCTCATTTTCCTTTTTTGAGCAATGTAAACCCTAACAAGTTTGCTAACCCCAGTTGGAAGTTCATCTTTATTTTCACGAGTAAACACTTTAACATCAACAACAACCCCGCCTTCACCATGTTGAACACGAAGGCTTGTATCTCTTACTTCTCTTGCCTTTTCACCAAAAATTGCACGAAGTAATCTTTCTTCTGGTGTTAGTTCTGTTTCACCCTTAGGGGTAACTTTACCAACCAAAATGTCGCCAGGCACAACTTCTGCCCCAATCATAACAATGCCATTTTCATCAAGATTAGCAAGGGCATCTTCACCAACATTAGGAATATCTCTTGTAATCTCTTCAGGACCAAGTTTTGTATCTCTTGCATCTTGCTCATATTCTTCAATATGAATAGATGTTAAAACATCATCTTGAACTAGTTCTTCACTAATCAAAATTGCGTCTTCAAAGTTATATCCTTCCCATGGCATGAATGCAACAAGAATGTTTTTACCAATTGATAATTCACCATTGTTTGTTGATGGTCCATCTGCTAGCACATCACCAGCCTTAACTTTTTCACCAGTTTTAACAATTGGCTTTTGAATCATGCAAGTTCCGTTGTTAGAACGAACAAACTTAGTTAATGTGTAAACATCTTCACTTCCATTATCACATTCAACAATAATTTTATCTGCACTTGCATATTTAACTTTACCTGCATTCTTAGCAACAACCATAACACCGCTATCAACTGCAATTTTGTGTTCTGTGCCAGTAGCAATAATTGGTGCTTCAGTTTTTAAAAGTGGCACTGCTTGTCTTTGCATGTTAGATGCCATCATCGCACGCGTTGCATCATCATTTTCAATAAATGGAACAAGAGTTGTTGCAATCGATATTAGTTCTTTTGGACTAACATCAATATAGTCAATTTGATCTTTTGGCAATTCCACAATTTCACCTTTCTTTCTGCAAATAATGCGGTCATTTGCCAATTTTCCTTCACTTGTAAGTGGTTCATTTGCCTGTGCAATAACATAATTTTCTTCTACATCAGCACTCATGTAAACAACTTCATTTGTAACTTTACCAGTTGCTTTATCAATTTTTCTATATGGTGCTTCCAAAAATCCATATTTATTAATTTTTGCATAAGTTGCAAGTGAATTAATAAGTCCAATATTTTGACCTTCTGGTGTTTCATTTGGGCAAAGTCTTCCATAATGTGTGTAGTGCACATCACGCACTTCAAAGCCTGCTCTTTCTCTTGTAAGGGCTCCTGGTCCTAATGAAGAAATTCTTCTTTTATGAGTAAGTGAAGCAATTGGGTTAGTTTGTTCCATAAATTGGCTCATTTGGCTTGAACCAAAGAACTCACGAATTGTTGAACTTATGCTTCTAACATTAATTAAAGAACTTGGGCTAACTTCGTTAACATTTTGCACCTGCATTCTTTCACTAATAACTCTTTCAAGTTTTGCCATGCCAGTGAAAAATTGGTTTGTTAAAAGTTCACCAACTGCTTTAACTCTTCTATTCCCTAAATGGTCAACATCATCTAGTGCTCCTAATCCTTCACCAATAGAAAGATGATAATTGTATGTTGCAATAATATCATCAAATAACAAATGCCTACCAATTAAACTATCTCTTTCGTTTCTTAATACTTCCTTTTTCTCTTCAACAGTTTTGCAATCTTTTGTAAGTTCAATGTAAGTTGGAAGATGAACAAAACGATCAATTTCAAATTCATCTGGATTAAAACCAGTATAAGCCTTTAAATCTACCATATTGTTGCCAATAATAGTAAATGGACCATTTTTTCCAACAACTGTAACGCGATTAATTCCTGCCGTTTGAATTGCTTCTGCAACTTCACGACTAACAACTTCCCCAGCAGTAGCAAACACTTTTTTACCTAAAACAACATCTTCTGCCAAAGTTTTCCCAGTAATTCTATTTGCAATAGAAAGTTTTTGGTTAAACTTATATCTACCAACAAGACTAACATCATATCTTCTTGTTGAATAGAACATCTTTTCAAGGTTTCTTTTAATTGCTTTAAGATTTAATACTTCGCCAGGTCTTAATCTTTTACTAATTTCAACTAAGGCTTCTTCTTCGGTTTTAGTTACATCTTTTTCAAGAGTTTTTAAAATGCTTGGATGATTTCCTAAAACAGCAATAATATCTTCATCACTTGAAAGCCCCAAGCCACGAAGTAAGATAGTGCCCACAAGTTTACGATTTCTATCAATATGAACCCAAATTACACCAGAACTATCTTCTTCAAGTTCAATCCACGCACCACGTGCTGGCATAATTGAAGTTTCAGTAACAAAATTACCTGTTTTATTAATACCTTGTTTACAATAAACACCCGGACTTCTAACTAATTGGCTAACAATAGCCCTTTCAGCACCATTAATAATAAAAGAACCATTTTCAGTCATAAGTGGAATGTCACCAAAGAAAACTTCTTGGTCCACCACTTCACCGGTTTCTTTATAAACCAATCTAATTTTAACTTTAAGTGGCAAACTGTAAGTAGCATCTCGGGTTTTACATTCTGCTTCGGTATATTTAGGAGTGCCTTGTAAACTGTGGTCTAAAAAATAAAGTTCAACCCTACAATCTCTATCAGGGTCACGAACATCACGGTTAAGGTTTTCAGTGTCCACAATTGGAGAAAAATCTCTTAACACATTCCTTATTCCATTGGTAATAAAGTCGTTATAACTTGACCTTTGAACATCCATAAGGTAAGGAATGTCAAGCACTTCATCAATTTTACCAAACTTGTATCTTTCAGTTTTACCATATTTAACTTTAGACACATTAAGATTTTTTACGCTCATTAAAATACTCCTTTTTAACCAGATTAGAAAAAACGCACTTTTGTGACACAAAATAAATAAAATAAATTATAATTTTTTGTCGCAAAAATGCGTTTTCATCTCCTTAATAATAAAACTTGCGGTTATCGCGTGCCAGATAACAAATTGCCAAATTAAAGGGAAAAGCCAAATTTTTGCGAATTAAATAACGAGCAAAAACAGCATTAAACATTAAAAAGTGGACAATATGTCATCATAAACTCACAATATATTAACACAACTAACAAAATAAAGTCAATACTTTTTTAAAAGTTTTTGTTTTTTTGTATTTTTTTACTAGCATTAAAATAAAAGTTATATTTTTTGTTAAGTAGTATTTTGTTATTCATTTTTTTAAAATAAAATAATCACTCGATTTAATTATTATCAAGTGATTATTTTTTATTCATCACGCTTTAACCACCACAAGTTTTAACTTAGCAGTTACATCGGGGTGCAATTTAACAGAAACTATAAAATTGCCTAAGCTTTTTATTGGGGTTTCTATAACAATTTTTTTGCGGTCAACACTTATCCCTTGTTTTGCAAGTTCTGCTTCCACTTCTTTATTTGTAACCGAGCCAAATAGTTTTCCATTTTCACCACAGGCAATAGAAATGCTAACACTGGTTTTTTCTATCTCTTTTGCAAGTTCTTGTGCTTGTGCTTTTTGCTCTGCTTTTAATTTTTCTTCTTTTGCTTTTTGCTGATTATTAATGCTAACATTGTTTGCACTTGCAGGAACAGCAAGCCCATTTTTTAATAAAAAATTATTTGCATAACCATCGCTAACATTAATAACATCGCCCTTTTTGCCTTGTGCTTTAACATCTTTAAGTAAAATAACTTTCATAATATTCTCCTTGCAAAAATTTTAACAACTTCTTAACATTTTGTCAATAATTTAATTATGCGAATAAAAACTAAAATGCGGTTAATAATTTAAAATTAAGAGGTAATAATAATGGTAGATTTAAAATGTAATAAAGAAGATTGTGTTTATAATAAAGCATGTAATTGCATGGCAAAGGGAATAGACATTAGTAAAGTAACTGAATGCACAACTTACACTAAGTCTAGCCAACCAAATAAACACGAAGAAGATAAAATTCCTCAAATGCTAGTTCGTCACAACACAAATGTTAGATGCACAGCCCCATGTTTATTTGAAAACGACCAAATGTGTATTGCTAATGGAATAACTGTTGAAAACTTAAATATTTGCACCACAAAAAAAGGCACTTGTCCCGCTTGCGCAACTTATCTTCCAAAATAAAAAGCACTTAATGTTTAAGTGCTTTTTATTTTTTACATACCTATAATTTTGTCTATTAAATCGGTTGTTAATCCAAACTTATAATATTTATCACTAACTTTAACTTTTATCTCAATTGGTTTTTTGTCATATACCAATTTTTCTGGCGGATTGGCAAATGAATAAGAATATTGATATCCAAACACACCGCTATCAGGGCCATTATAATCTTCAATAACTGTTCTTTGTAATATTATATCATTATCTAAATATTCTGCTTCTATATTAGTCTGTGGAATATCTTTATTAAAAATAACGCCTATTAAATTTAATTTATTTTCTTGTTCTGTAACTATAACTTGATCAATGAAATCCATAGTAGTCACATCTGTTAAATAAGTTGTTTCTTTTTTAGGGTCATCACCACAAGCCGTGAAAACAAACGCAACAAATAATATTATAGGCAATACTAAAAATATGAAAAACCTTTTGCTAAAATGTTTCATGTTTATCTCCTTTTTATTATGCTTGATAATATATGTTAGTTTATCATAGCTATACTTAATATTTGCAAAATAAAAAAATTTATGCATAATTCGTTAAAATAAGATAAAATTTAACAAAAGCAATAAAAAATACACCTAAATTTAGGTGTACTTAAATTTCACACTTACTATTTGATTGCATTAATTTATTTAAGTTCAGCAACGGCGCCTGCTTCTTTAAACTTAGCTACCATTTCATTAGCTGCATCTTTTGCAACATTCTCTTTAATAGTTGCATTTGGTGTTTCAACCATTGCCTTAGATTCAGCAAGGCCAAGACCAGTAATTTCACGAACAACTTTTATAACAGCAATCTTATTTGCACCAACTTCTTTTAATACAACATTAAATTCAGTTTTTTCTTCTTCAGCTGGTGCACTAGCAGCCCCACCAGCAGGAGCTGCAACTGCCATTGCAGCAGCGCTAACGCCAAATTCTTCTTCAATTGCATGAACAAAATCGTTTAATTCAACAACTGTCATGCCTTTAATTTCTTCTAACATTTTTTTAATATCTGCCATTTTATTTTCTCCTTAAATTAAAATTTTAATTATGCACTCTTTTTTGCAATCTCATTAATTGCAACAGCAAGTGAACGCATTGGGTGTGTAAGCATACCAAGTAATTGTGCCACCAAAACTTCTTTTGAAGGGATTGAAGCCAAAGCTTTAATTTCTTTTTCGTTACAAAGTTTACCTTCAACATATCCAGCTTTCACCTTCATAACTTTATACTTTGTTTCACCATCAACTGCAATCTTGGCAGGAGCAACAACATCATCTTTGCTAAAAGCAACTGCGGTTGTTCCTTCTAAAAGGCTTGGTTCAAAGTTAATAGAAAGTTCTTCAAATGCCCTTTTCATAAGTCTGTTTTTATAAACTTTATAAACACAGCCAGCCGAACGAAAAGCCTTTCTTAACTCTGTAACTTGTTCCACAGTTAGACCTTTATAGTCAACAAGCACAATAGACTTAGCATCTTTTGCATAGTTTTTAATTTCTTCAACTATAACTTTTTTATTCTCAAAATTTGCTGACATATTTTCCTCCCTTTTAATTAAGTGTGAAATAAATTAAATAAAAAACCCTTATGCAGTCAAAAACATAAGGGTGTTATAACCATTCTGTTCACCTCGGCAAGAAATTAAGGAAGATTTCCACTTGCTGTCTTTGGCTGTAAAGATTAAATATTTAATTGCTCAATTATTATAAGCAATAAATTTCAGTTTGTCAATAGAAAATCAAAATTTTATGAAAGCAATAAAGATTTTTATCATTATTGCTTTTTATTTTTCTAATTGTTCTTTATTATCACTTTCATTATTTTTATTAAACTTTATAATTGCTTCTTCAATTTGAAGTTTAATTTTTTCACAATTTTCTTCTAATCTTTCAATATTAGGATAGTTAGTAAAATTAATAATTTTAACTTCTTGTTTTTTCCTAAATTCAAGAATTTCATTTATATCTTGTTTTATTTGCTCATCAGTTTTACCTGATTTTTTCCCTTTAACATATGTTGCAAAACCCATATTAACTGCATTTGTTCCCAAACAATTCAATGCATGTTTAATCTGGTTATAGTTGCCATTTTTTATTATTACTTCTTCAAATGGTGCATAGTCTTTATTTTCAAATAATCTTTCAGGGTGTTCAAATAACTTACTTTGTTCTTTCTTAGACCTTAAATCCAAATAACTTATTAATGGAATTTGTGTTGCCATAATATATGCAAGTGCTATTTCAGGGCTTTGTGACTTAATTACTCGTTTTTTATAACTTCTTATACTTTCATCAATCATTTTATATGTGTTGTCATGATAATATTTAATTAATGTTGAATATTCTGCCTTAAACATCTTTTCCCTAAAATTATTAGCAGATTCATTAGTTGATTGCTTTTTATTCGCAAGTTCACCAACATCATCAACCTTTATCTTTTTTGCAGTCATAATGTCCTCCTTTATCATTTAAACTAAATTTCTAATTTCTAATTGAAATTATACAAATATTCTAAACTATAAACAAGTATTTTGTTTATAAATCCAATTTATAATGATTAACAAATTTATGTTCAATTAAAAATAAAAAAGCATATTTAACTAAATAAATATGCTTTGTTTTACTATGCCATTCTGTAAGTTGTTTTAACAGATGGTCCCATTGTGCTAGCAACAAAAATTGATTTTAAATAAGTTCCTTTTGCTGCTTGTGGTTTTGCTTTAACAATAGCATCCATAACGCTTGCAAAGTTTTCTTCAAGTTTATCAACTCCAAAACTCTTTTTACCAATTGCAACATGAATAATTCCAAACTTATCTAGCCTATATTCAACTTTACCAGCCTTGATATCTTTTATAGCCTTAGTAACATCAGTAGTAACTGTTCCACTTTTAGGGTTAGGCATTAATCCTCTTGGCCCTAACACCCTAGCAATTCTACCAACTAATCCCATCATATCTGGTGTTGTAATGCAGGCATCAAAATCTAACCAATTTTCTTTCATAATTTTATCAATCATTTCTTCTGCGCCAACATAATCTGCACCAGCAACTTTTGCTTGGTCTGCCTTGTCGCCCTTAGCAATAACTAACACCTTAACAGATTTACCAGTTCCATGTGGTAAAACAACTGTTCCACGAACTTGTTGGTCTGCATTCTTTGGGTCTACCCCAAGTTTAACATGAAGTTCAATTGTTTCATCAAATTTTGCAGGTGCTGTGGCAATTGCAAGTTCTAATGCTTCGCGTACATCATAAGTCTTTTGCTTTTCAACTTTTTGAGCACTTAATGTATATTTCTTTCCGTGTTTCATTGTCTATTCCTCCACAGTAACGCCCATGCTTCGTGCAGTTCCACGAACCATGCTAATTGCGGCTTCAAGACTTGCTGCATTAAGGTCTGGCATTTTAGTTTTTGCAATTTCAGTTACCTGAGCCATTGTAATTTTTCCGACTTTTTCTTTGTTTGGTTTCGCACTTCCACTTTCAATTCCAATTGCCTTTTTAATTAAAACGGCAACAGGTGGAGTTTTTGTAATAAAAGTGAACGAACGGTCTGCATAAATGGTTATAACCACAGGAATGGTCATGCCCACTTGACTTGCTGTTCTATCGTTAAAATCTTTAACGAAAGCAGGAAGTTGAATCCCGTATGGTCCTAGCATTGAACCAACAGGAGGTGCAGCTGTTGCTTTGCCTGCTGGCAATTGAAGTTTAACAACTGCGGTTATCTTTTTAACAGGTGCCATAATTTTCTCCTTTTGTTTTTAAAACAAATGTGGTTTTAATGAGGCATGAACAAATTTACCTCTCCCACTAATATTTAAACTGGCTTGACTGCCAGAATAAACCTAAATAATTTCGATTTGGTCAAAATCTACATCAACAGGGGTAAGACGCCCAAACATCTCAACATTAACCCTGCATTTTTGATTATCGTTATCCACACTTAAAACTTGCCCAACAAAGCCTTCAAGTGGTCCTGAAATAATTTTTATGTTATTACCCACTTCAACCTTAATATCCACATTAATTTTTTCAAGACGCATTTTTCTAATTTCATCATCTGTAAGTGGAAGAGGTCTGCCCTGTGGGCCAACAAAGCCAGTTACCCCACGAGTATTAACAATTGTGTGCCAAAGGTTGTCTTGGTAACGCATTTTTAAAAGAACATAGCAAGGGAACATTTTTCTTGAAACAACAACTTTTTTACCGTTCTTTTCTTCAATAACATCTTCCATAGGAATTTTAACTTCTAAAATTCGGTCGCCAAGGTCATTTTTTTCAATGGTTTTAATAAGATTATCATAAACCATGTTTTCATAGCCCGAGAAAGTGTGAACAACATACCATTTTGGTTCTTCTAAAATTTCATCTGCCATACTCTTTCTCCTTTTAACCCGAAATTAGTCCAAATAACCAACCTAAAAGCAAGTCTACCCCAAGCACTAAAACAGCAAAAATTGCCACAACTGCAATAACCATGCCTGTTTGTGCCATGGTTTTACCAAAGGTTGGCCAAGTTACTTTTTTAAGCTCACCAAAAGTTTCTTTGGTTCTGCTCCTTTTTGGCTGATTGTCTTTTTTAGCCTTAACCTTTTTGTTGGTTTTATCTACTTTTTTACCTTCTGCCTTTTTAGGCTTAACCGTGTTTTCTGTTGGCGTTGCCACATTGTCTAATGTTTGTGGCTTTAATTTATTATTTTTTGCCATAAGGTCTCCTTATAAAAACTTATTTTGCTTCTTTATGAAGAGTGTGTTTTTTGCAGAAAGGGCAATATTTGTTTAATTGAATTCTATCTGGGTCGTTCTTCTTATTTTTATAATCGTCATAATTTCTTTGTTTGCATTCAGTGCATTCAAGGGTAATCTTAGTTCTCATAACTTTTTCTCCTAAAAAATTAACACCGCTTTTTTGGTGCAGTGTTATTTTAACACACGGACAAGTTGTTGTCAATGCCTTTTAAAACAATTTTTGCAAATTTTGAAAATTATTGTAAAATCTTAAACATTATGCTCCCAATAAATTTGGATCAGTGGTTTTTGCAAAAGTTAGAGTTACAATCCTTCTAGGGTTTGCCTTTTTTAACATTAAACTGCATTCATTAGCAGTAGCCCCAGTCGTGTAAACATCATCAACTAACAACACAGTTTTAGTGCGTAAATCTAAATCTTTTATAATGTCAAATGCTCCATCTAGATTTGTCATTCTCATTGACCTTGGTAAAGATGCTTGATTAGGTGTGTCCTTCACTCTCATTAACATGTTTTTAATTGGCAAATTTAATATTTTTGCCAAATCATTTGCTATAAGTTCAGCATGGTCAAAACCTCTAAACTTGCCTTTAATTGGATTTTGTGGAACAAAAGTAATAATGTCTGCCACTTCACTACTTTTAAAATATGTGTCTGCCATATATTTTGCCATATACTTAGCAACATATTTTTTACCATTATATTTTAACGATTTAACAATTTTGCCACTAATATTTCCATATTCACAAACAGAAATTGCACAATCGAAATTATATTGCACATTCTTGCAAGACGAACACACAACTTGTTGCGGTGAAATTTCTGCTCCACAGATTTTACAAACTTTTCCTTCATGAAAATCAATTTCACTTAAACATTCAGGGCAAATTCTATCACTTAAATCTTGCAACTCTTCTCCACAAGAAATGCATTTGTATTCAGGATACATTGCTTCCTCAAACAATGTAAATCCTTTTTTTATCATTTTTTTAATATTGAACTTATTCATTTTTAACCCTTAATTTTTTATTGCAATCTATAAAGCAAATGCCAATACTTATTGGAATTAAATAAATCATGCACATATTAAGAATAAGTGACTCTGCTAATCCATAACACATCACTATAAAAAGTGGAATAAAACTAGAAAAATGAACTTTATTTTTTTTCAACGCAGTTACAAAACAATAAACAATAATTACTAATAAAATTAATGTCCCAACAATCCCAAGTCTTTGAAAAAATTCAATGTATATATTATGAGTAGATAAATAACCACCCGAAGTTATTAGTTCGCTTGCCATGCCTAAACCAAAAATTAAACTTATAGGACTTTTTGCAACCTCTTTTAATGCGTTAATCCAAATATCCACCCTATCTGTTGTTATGCTATCTAAATTAAACTCACCCGATAAAATACCACTTCGCTGTAAAAACACATACCCAGTAACTGCAATAATCACAACAAAAATTGGTAACACCCATAATAAGTGCTTTTTATAATTTGCATTTTTATAACAAAAAATAATTGAATAAACTAATAAAATAAACAAAACTAAGCCACATAAAAGCATAAACGATTTACTATATGACAAATAGCCAATTATCAATGAAATTATAAAAAACAAAATGTTTTTTCTTTTATGATTATCACAAATAATAACACTTGCAAACAATGAAATCAAAACAACGCAAAATTCAGATAAGTGATTAGGATTTGTAAACAACGCATTAAACCTTTTAAACTCTCCACTATAAGTTAAAATTATAAATTTATTTATTTCAGGAAAGTAAGGTAAAAATATTGTAAGTAAGCTTGCATAAATCAATCCAAATAAACCAAATTTGGCTAACTTAGAAACACTTAATTTATCTCTATAAGAATAAATGTTATAACTGCTTAAAATAATAACAGCAATCAAACCAATATATCCAAATTTCTTAAAGTTATATTCACCGATTGGCATAAACATATAAACAAAAAGCAAAATGAAAGAAATTAATATAAACCAATTAATTCTAACTTTTTTTTCAAAAACCAATTTAATAAATAAACAAACATTCCCAAAAGCTAATAATGTGATATACACAAGTTCCAAATCAAATAATCTTAAACTAGATGCAAATGGAGCTAAAAACATTAAATAATAAAATATCTCTTCTTTAAATGGAGTTAAAACAAATATTATTGCCACAACAACTAACAAGGCAATATTCATAAACTGCGTTATCATTGAGCAAAGACAAAGTGTTGCTAAAATGACAATATTTACAGCCACCCTATAACTTAAATATTCCTGCTTAATTGCCAAAAAAAATTCTTTCATTAAATTAAAAATTCCTTAGTTTTAATTACCTAAGTTTAACACAACATAAAATAATCTGTCAATATTGAGTATAATTATTACTTATTTTTTATAACAATTAAACCAATTTTGAAATATATAAATTTTTCTAATTTTTTGATTATTATTTTTATTAAAATTGCTAAAATTTTTTATGAATATAATATTTTAAAAATGACCCAACCCAAAATAATAAGTAAAAGTTGAATAAATTCAAATATAACTTTATTTTCACATTTTAACAGTTTAATAAAATAACAATATGCCTAAGAATTTTTTGATGCTTTAATGGCTTGTAAATATTTCAGCCTACGATTATTTTTATCTATTAAATATTCATATCGCGAAAATGCTGTGCTAACTACATCTTGCCAATCAACATAAAGTTCTTTTCTTGCATTTTCTCCCACCAATTTAAGATTATTTTTATCCTTCACAATTTCAAGTATCTTATTTGCAAAAGGTTCAACTTCAGCAGAAGCAATAAATCCATTTTCATCTTCAGTAATTGTGCAACTAGTAACACTATCTCGTGCAAAAATAACTGGTGTTTTAAAACAAGCCGCTTCAATTTGAACAATGCTAGAAACATCATAAAGGCTTGGGAAAACAAATAAGTCTGCCAATGCGTAAAAACCACTTAATAAATTCTTATCAATAACCCTTCCAGTTAAAATGATTTCATTTTGCAATTTTAATTTTTTAATTTTTGCTTTAAGTTTTGCTTCGTCTGGCCCATCACCAACAAAAATCATTTTAAAATGCAATCCTTTTTGTTTTAAATAATTCATCACATCAACTATAAATAAAATGTTTTTCGTTTCAACAAGCCTTCCAACAAAAAGAAATGTGTAACCTTTTGGCTCCTTTTCATTTTCCCAAATTTTATATGTTTGTTTAACTTTTGTTATATATTCACCAATATTGTCTGGGCACACGAAATCTGTTGCATTTGGAATTAAATAACTTTGCCCATGAAAACCATAACTAATTAATGTTTTTAAACTTTCACTATGCATAGTCCACACTTCTGTGCTTGCATTAAAAACTTTCATAATGTTAGATAACAGCATTTTAGTTATTGCTTCACTTCTTGTGTTCTTATAAAAATCTTTTTTATACTGACTATGAAAATGGCTAACTATAGGAATTTTCCTTCTTCTTGCAAGTTTCACAGCAAAAGCACCCATGTTAAAAGGACTATGTGAATGAATAATATCTATTCTTAAATTTTTAATAATTTTTTTAAAATCTGTATCCATCTCTGGAAACGCCAAATCATAATTTACAAATTTAAAATATAAGCTTTTAACACCATAAACCAAATAATCTTTTTTAACAGTTAACCCTTTATGTTCAGGCACAAACACAGCAACATTACAAATTTTATTAAGCCTTTTTGCATAATTATCTAGAACATTTATAACTCCATCAACAATAGGGAAAAAAGTGTCACAAAATATGGCAACAGTTAATTTGCCATTATTATTAAATTCTTCAAATTTTTTCAAACAATAAAGTCTATATTGTTTTTTATCTTTTAAACTATCTTTTTCTTGCTTTATTTTTTTAACTTTTTGTTGCATTTTTATTACCTTTTTATTAATTAAAGATTAGCATATTAAATTAAATAAAGTCAATTTAATTACATTAAATAAAAAATTGCAAAACTAAAAAATAAGTGCTAAAATAATTTTAGGTGATTTTTATGAATATTTATGGAATGGAAAAATTAAGCATGGTAGATTTTGATGGACATTTATGCACCACATTGTTTTTAGGTGGTTGTAATTTTAGATGTCCTTATTGTCAAAATAGCGACCTTGTTTACTTAAAAAATATCTCATCTATCCCCGAGGCAGAAATTTTTGATTATTTGTCTAAGCGCAAAGGCATAATAGATTCTGTGTGCATTTCAGGAGGAGAACCAACACTTTATCCACAACTTTATAACTTTATTTCAAAAATAAAAGACTTAAATCTTCTCGTAAAATTAGACACCAATGGAACTAATCCCGCTCTTTTACAAAAATTAATAGACAATAAAAAAATTGATTATGTTGCAATGGATATTAAATCGAACGAATTGGGATATCTAGAAAATTTCGCTTGTAGCCCCGAAAATCTTCAAAATGTTAAGCAAAGTATTGAAATTTTAAAGAAAAATGCAGTAAATTATGAATTTCGCACCACTTTAGTAAACGAATTGCACACAAAAAACGCAATTGAAGACATGGCACAACTATTAAAGGGTGCAAAAAAACTATATTTACAATGTTTTGTAGACCACCCATCTAACTTAGTCTCTGGCCTTAGCAAAGTAGATAAAGAAACCGCTTTATTTTATAAAAATATTTTAAACAATTCAATAGACCAAGTTTACCTTCGTGGTTATTAAAAATATTTTTAAAATATTTCAAATTTTAAGGTATTTTTATTTTCTAACAAATTTTTAAATTTATAAATTATTAATAAATCCTTCACTTTACAAAAAATAAATCATATAAAATAAAATGAAAATATAAAGCTTATAGATAACTGAATTAAACTATATATTAATTAGAGATTAATAAAAATATAAAACTTTTATAAAAGATATCTAAATTTATTTAATTTTATTTGAATTAATATATCTTTTCTTTTAAAATAATAATGATTATTATTTTAACAAAAGGGAAATTTATGAGTAACAATAAGTTGCCACAAAATATTCATGCCGACCATAGAAATAGAATGAAAGAAAAATATATTAATTTTGGAATTAATGGTTTGGCTGATCACGAAATTTTAGAATTATTACTTTTTTATTCAATCCCAAGAAAAAATGTTAATCCTTTGGCACACAAACTTTTATCTCATTTTGGTTCTTTTAATTCTGTTATTGAAGCAGATATAGATGCCCTTATGCAAGTTGATGGATTGGGTAAAAATTCTGCAATTTTAATTAGTTTAATTTTTAAAATTTTTCATAAATATAATCTTAGCACAAATTTAAAAACCAAGATTGTTTCTGCCAACATTGCAAAAGCTTATTGTAATAAACTTTACACAGAATTTAATGTAGAGCAATTTTTTGTTGTTTGTATAAACTCAGCAGGGAAAATAATTTCCAGTAAAAAAATTGGTAAAGGCACAATTAATGGCATTGAAATTAATATAAGAGAAATAACGGCCTTTGCTTTTGCAAATAAATGTCAAAGAATTATTATAACTCATAGCCATACTAATGAAAAATGTATGCCTAGTAACGACGATTTAATTTTCACAAAAACCGTTATGTTAAGTTGTTTGCTTAATGATATAGATATTTTAGATCATGTTATAATTGCAAGAAACAGTGCAAGCAGTTTTGCAGAGTTAAATTTAATAAATGGCATGAAAGAGGAAGTGATAAACAACATTCCAAGTGTTATTGCAAATTATAAAGAAAAACAAGACTTAAAGTATGTTATTCATGATTAATTAAAGTAAATTAAAAAATTATTTCATATTTGGCTACAAATTATTATTAATTAGTTGTTATTTTTAATAAAACCTTCTTTTTTAAAATATGCTTAAATTAATTTTTATTTTGAATTGATATTGACATAATTTTATTTGTGCTATAAAATTAAATAAAGGAAGGTTGTTATGGAAAAATTAAAAAGATTTAAAAGTGCAGGCAAAAAAGCAATTGCTTCTGCTCTTGTTTTAGGCTTAGGCGCTGGATTATTTGCTGGTTGTAACCCAGGTTCAAAACTTGAAAAATTGCCAGAACCAGAATTTAACGAAGAACTTTATGATAATATTACATCTTCAAGCAAAATTTTTAATGAAAAATATTTTGAAAACATAGAAAAAGAAAGAGAAATTTATAATAAATGGTTTTCTGACCCTAACTATTTTGGGGGCTTAATTAAAGATTACGACGAAATTGTGAAAGTTTATCCATATAAGTTTGATGATAATAAACTTTTATTGTGTGTTTACACTAGAAAAGATGGAAGACAAACAATTTATAATATTATGAATAAAAACTTAGCGCAAGATGAGAAATGTATAGACACTGCATATTCTTTTGGTAATGGAAATTTAACATTAGAAGAACTTGAAAATTTTATTAAACAAAACAATATTAATAGTAGTAACTTAGAAGTAATAGCATCTTCTTCAAGTGCTGAAAATGAGCTATTTGAAAAGACAAAAAATTTATTATATAATTCAACAACAAATGATACAACTTATTTAGAGTGGCTAGGTCTTTTAGACTATGCTAAAAATGGATATGATATTTATGTTATTGATAAAAATACAGGAACAGAACTAGGAGCAATGTTAAATAATTCTATCGACACTTTTTACTTGGAAAACAATGCTTATGCCTCAATTGTTTACATTTTGCCTAGAAGTTTTCAATTCGGGGTTATTTATGATGGCACACATCCCGTTGACACTGAAACCGGTTCAATTATATATAATGATGAAGATCAATATTTAAAAGATGTAAGAAAAAAACTAGAACTATATCAACAATGCAGATTTATTTGTGTTAATGATAAAACAGGCGATATTAAAACTTTTGGTGCTTTAATATCTTATACTACCATTGAACATCTTTATGAAAGTTATAAGGTAAAAGAATATGATGAAATTGAAAAAGATAAGGCAGGACTTGCAGAACTATCAAAATGGCAAAGTAATTTAAATAATAATTATTCTTATTTATATCAATTAAATAATAAATACCGTAAATTATTAGAAACTGAAATTAAAAACTTTATAAATTCAAAAGATATATATATTTCTGCATCTTCTTATGGTAGTGTAGCTTCGCAAGTTAATGAAACTTCACCTTATATTTATGATATAGTAAATGGATTAAATGAAGAATGTAAACTTGTTGATGCTGATGAATTTTCAAAAATAAACGATGTAGAAATTGAAAAATAAAAAGTTCATAACGAACTTTTTATTTTTATGTTAATTTACTTAAATAGTTAACTATTCTTTTTTGAAAATTTTACCTTAATTTTATTTTTTAATTTATAGAAAAATCTAGTAAACTTTTGCCAAAATAATTTGTAATATATTATTGCTATAATTGCAATTATGGTTCCAAATAAGGCACCTGCAAGAACATCTGTTGGAAAGTGGGCACACATATAAACTCTGCTTATAGCAATCAAACTTGCTATAACCACAGCAGGCGTTGCTCGCCATTTATAAAAATAAACCAACACAATAGCACATGCAAAACTTCCCATAGAATGTCCCGATGGAAAAGAAAAACCATCGGGCATTTTATAGCCAGTGCCTGCAAGCCAATTATAAAGTTGTTCACTTTGATAAATTGGTCTTTCTCTTGCAAATAAATTTTTTAAAATAAAATCATTTAAAACAAAACCTAATGCCAAACTTGCAAGCATAATTAGCCCTGGCGTTCTTGTGCGTTTGAAACAAAGCATAACAAGCCCCAAAACAATCCACACAATTCCACTATCACCGAGTTGTGTTATTAGTTTAATAATCTGTGTAATTACGCTATTTACATGCAAATTATTATCCATCCAAATCATAAATTCTAATTCTGTCATATCTTAATTATTATATCAAATTTAAAACAATTTAACAAACATATTTAAGATGGTTAGATTTTTCTAATATTTAAGTTAATAAAATATATTTCTAAATACTAATTTTTTATAAAAAATACAAAAATTATTGAAAATTTTACCGCCTTATATTAAAATAATAATATGTTAAACAATTCAAATTAATCATTTCAATTATCAAAAAATAAAGGTTTAGCATAAATTAAAGAAAAGGAGAAAATTATGAATAAAAAAGCAGTTGGTTCAATTTTAGTTGCTGTTTCATTAGTGCTTGCATTAATTCAAAACTTAATTTGGGTTTCAATCGGCTTACTTGTTGTGGCATTAGTTTTGGGATTAGAAGAAAAATCAATAAAACGAATAGCACAGTGCTTGGCATTACTACTAAGTGTTTTAGTTGTAAAACAATTATTTATCTTAATATTAGGTGGTTTTGCAAGTGATTATGGTAGTTCTTATTATGACTTTTATCAGGAATTTATGAAATGGGTGTCAATAATTTTAAATTACTATTTAATTGTATTTGTGATACTTGGTTTAATTTTCTATTTATTAGACAAAGACATGCCACTTTATGGTTTAATTATTGACAAATTTTATAACGGTTGTGAAAAACTATACAAAAATGGAAGACAAAGAAACCAAACACAAAACACACTTGAAAATAACAATAATCAGTTAAATGAAGATGAATAAAAATAACTCAAAATAATCGTAGTATTTTTATAAAAATATGTAAATACATAAATTCCGCAGAATTATCAATCTGCGGGATTTATATTTGGAAACTTAATTATGATATGAAATCACAATAGAAAATTAAGCTAGTATTTTTCTATAACTTACCAAGGCAATTTTTAAGATTTACTTTTTTGAATGCTTCCAGTAATTAAGTTTTGGCAACTGTGCTTCAAAGAAAGCTCGTGCCTGTTGCGGTGGCCATTTTTCGTTAGACAAATGTCCCACAAGAAAATCTATCAATTCTTCAATATTTTTGTAAACATATTTCCCATCAGTATAACACCACTTACAATATTCCTCATTATATGTACCGTCAGTTTCTTTACTAGTTGAAGAATCGTCTAAAGGCATGCCACAGCATTGGCAAATCAGTTTGCGTGGAGAACCCAAAAGGGTGTTGATTGAAACATCAAACAACTTCGATAGCATTTTCAAAGTCTCTGTATTTGGTATTGTTTCACCTTTTTCCCATCGAGATACTGCCTGCCGTGTAACATAAATTTTTTCTGCAAGTTCATCTTGAGTTAATCCATTTTTTGTTCGCAATTCAAGTATAATATCCTTTGTTTCCATATAATTTAACACCTCGAAGATATTTTAACATTGGTTGTATTGCAAGTCAAGCAACTGGCTGTTGCTATAAAGTTGTTTAAATTTCACAAAAATTCACAATTAGTAACAGAAATTTTTCTAGCACAAATCTTGGTAAATCAATAATTATAAAAATATCATTAGGCACACACCTAAGCTGTGTTGAAGTGCAAAGGTGCACTAGATAATGAGGTCAAAAATTTGTTAAAAAGTGTTTATTATTTAACAACAACATTAAGCTACAATTTTACCTATTAATAGTGACACTTAAATTTTTAATTTTAACATACAAATGTTTAGCTTTACATTCATCTAAAACTTTACATACTAACATAAAGTCCGCAGATTTTAGTTCTGCGGACTTTGTGCTTTAATCGGTTAATTTTAAAATTATTTTTATGGGAATTTATATTTATTTGGTTATTTAATTATTCATTAAATAAATAATTACATGCACTTATTGCTGCTATTGCACCATCACTTACAGCCGTAGTAAGTTGTCTTACATTTTTTGCTCTGCAATCTCCTGCCACAAATAAACCTTTTGTTTTTGTTTGTAAACTTTCATCAACTACAAAATAACCATTTTTATCTAAATCTGCTAAATCTTCAAATAATTTATTATTAGGCACTTGCCCAATTGCAACAAACAATGCTGGTGTTTTTATTTCAAAAACAGATTTATCTGGCCTTTCAAACTCCACACTGCTTAACTTTTCATCTCCGTTTAGTTTTATGGTTTTTGCATTGTGAATGACTTTAATATTATCTTTGTTTTTAAGGGCTTCAACTAAATATTTATCTCCAAAAAATTTATCAAACATTGTCACTACCTGCACTGTTCTAGCATACCCAGAAAGCAATAATGCATATTGCAAAGCGGTGTTACCATCGCCAATTAACACAATGTCTTCGCCTTTATAAAATGCCCCATCACATAAAGCGCAATAACTTATTCCACTTCCAATAAATTTTTCTTCGTTTTCAAGATTTAATTTTCTATGCACAACACCCGTTGCAAGTATCACCGCTTTTGATTCAAATGTGTTAAATTCAGTTTCAACTTTAAAAATGCCTTCTTGCTTTTTAATTTTTAAAACTTTACCAAACTCAAAGTTCACCCCTAAATCAACAATCTGCGAAAACAATCTATCTGCTAACTCGCTTCCACTTACGCTTTTAATAGTTGGAAAATTCTCTACTCTTGGCGATTGTGCTATTTGCCCGCCAATGCTATCTTTTTCAATTAAAGTTACGCTTTTATTTTGCCTTAAAGCATAAAGGGCAGAGGTCATTCCTGCCACTCCACCCCCTATAACAATTATGTCTGTCATTATTTGATTTTCTTCTCCTCAATATACCTATTAATTTCACTTGCATTATCGTATCTATCGAAACTTTTTCCGTTAGGAACAAGAAGAGTTGGCGCTTTTTGAACTTTAAATTTTAAAGTAATTTCTTTGTCGTCTTCGGCATCTATTGCAACATATTTTATACCTGCCTTATCTAAAAGCATCTTTGCCATTTTGCAATTTGGACAAGTTTTAGTGGTAAATAACAATAAATCTTTTTTCCCTTTTTCAGTGCTACACTCACAATTTTTTTCTTGTGTTGTGTCTGCATGTGAATGACCTTCAATATGAGAGTTAGCAATGTCATAGGTTTTTCTATCTTTAAATTCTTGAGTTTTACCATCATTCCAATTTGCTATTGGACGATAATACCCAGTAATCCTGCTATAAACTTCAGTTGCCTCTCCACAATCTGGGCAAGTATAAACTTCGCCTGCAATATAACCATGATTCTTACATATAGAATAAGTTGGGCTAATTGTGTAATAAGGTAAACGATAATTTTCAGCAATGGTTCGCACAAGTTTTGCTGTTGCTTTCCAATCGCTTAACTTTTGTCCTAAAAATGCATGGAATACCGTTCCAGATGTGTAAAGGGTTTGAAGGTCGTCTTGAATGTCTAATGCTTCAAAAATATCGGCCGTGTAACCTACTGGTAGATGCGAACTATTAGTATAATATGGAGTTTTCCCTTCATTAGCAGTTATAATGTCTGGGAAGCGCTCTTTATCGTGTTTTGCAAACCTATATGATGTAGATTCTGCTGGTGTTGCTTCAAGATTATATAAATCGCCATATTTTTCTTGATAGTCTGAAAGCCTTTCTCTCATATGATTAAGCACTTTTTTTGTAAATTCTTGTGCTTTTTTGTCGGTCATATCACATCTTAACCAGTTTGCATTTAAGCATGCCTCATTCATGCCAACAAGCCCAATGGTTGAAAAATGGTTGTTAAAATTGCCAAGATATCTTTTTGTATATGGATATAATCCTGCTTCTAATAATTTAGTTATTGTTTCTCTTTTAACTTTAAGTGACCTTGCAGAAATATCCATTAATTTATCTAGCCTATCCATAAATTCGTCTTCATTAGCCGACTGATAGGCAATTTTTGGCATATTAATGGTTACTACGCCAATCGAGCCTGTGCTTTCTCCACTACCAAAATACCCACCAGATTTTTTTCTTAATTCTCTTAAATCTAGTCTTAATCTACAACACATACTTCTAACATCGCTTGGTTCCATATCGCTGTTAATATAGTTTGAGAAATATGGTGTGCCATATTTTGTAGTCATTTCAAAAAGTAAGCGGTTGTTTTCTGTGTCACTCCAATCAAAATCTCTTGTTATTGAATATGTAGGGATTGGATATTGGAAGCCTCTTCCATTTGCATCACCTTCAAGCATAATTTCAATAAATGCTTTATTTACCATTGCCATTTCGCGTTCGCAATCTTTATATTTAAAGTCTTGGTCTTTTCCTCCCACAATTGCAGGAAGTTCGGCAAGGTCTTTTGGAACAACCCAATCTAGAGTAATGTTAGTAAATGGTGCTTGTGTGCCCCACCTAGATGGAGTGTTTACCCCATAAACAAATGATTGAATGCATTGCTTAACTTCTTTATATGTTAAATTGTCTTTTTTAACAAACGGAGCAAGATAAGTATCAAATGAAGAAAATGCTTGTGCTCCTGCCCATTCGTTTTGCATAATGCCTAAAAAGTTTACCATTTGGTTGCAAAGTGTTGAAAGATGAGATGCTGGACTAGAAGAAATTTTACCAGGAATGCCACCTAATCCTTCTCTTATAAGTTGTTTTAAAGACCACCCTGCACAATATCCAGTTAGCATTGAAAGGTCGTGAATATGAATGTCACAATTTTTATGTGCATTTCCAATTTCTTTATCATAAACATCATTAAGCCAATAGTTAGCGGTCATTGCACCAGAGTTACTAAGAATTAACCCACCAACCGAATAAGTAACCGTAGAATTTTCTTTAACTCGCCAATCTGCAAGGTTTAAATATTTATCTATGGTGTTTTTATAGTCCATAAGAGTATTGCTTATATTTCTAATCTTTTCATGATTTTTTCTATAAAGAATATAGCATTTAGCCACATTTTCATATCCATTTTTCATTAAAACTTTTTCCACAATGTCTTGAATATCTTCAACTGTTGGAATTTTGTCTTCAAACTTATCTAAAAGTTCAAGTTCGGTAATCTTTGCAAGTTTTTTGCAATCTCTAACATCACCTTCACCCAAACTCATCATGGCTTTAACTATTGCATTTTCAATTTTAGAAATATCATAGTCAACCACTCTGCCATCACGCTTAATAATTTTATCCATAATTGTTCTCCTTTTTTAAACACTGCTAGAATAACACCACACAATATATAGTGTCAAACAAATTTAGCAAACAGAATATATTGTGTTTTTTGTATAATTTTGAACAAAATTAAATTTAAAAAAACAAGCATGATTAATGCTAGAAAAAGCCTAACAAAAGCACAAATTATTATATTTTTAGAATAATAAAATCAAACCATTATAAATAAAAATTTTTGTATAATTTGCATAAAAATTAAACTTTTTATATAGTTTTATCTAAATCTTTAATATAAACAGTTTTTATAAATTTATTAAGACCATCTTTTTTAAGTCTTCCATTATCCATAATAAAGTAAGAGCAAATATTCACCCCGTCTGCAGAACCTATTATAACAAAATTTTTACAATATCCCGTATTTGTTAAATATTCTTTTTCTTCTTCTAAATTATTAAAAATATATAACGCATAAAAATCTTCGTTTAAAACAGCACCTTCACTAACAAATTCAACAGAAAATTCTAATTGCTTATTAATTAATTTTTTTTGCTCGTCTGTAAGTTCTTCATAATTCAATTTTTTAAACCCCGAATTTTCACAAAAGGCTACAAAATCTGCTAACAAAATTGGTTCATACTTTTCCATCGTTCTTAAATAATTAGAAACCAAATCTATAACCTTAAAACTATCCCCACAAATATACCCCATGCCAGCATAATGAATATTGTCATTTGTTAATAAATAAAATATTAAATCTTCTTGCTGTAACGCACAAAAAACCCTTGCTTGGCTTTTATCATAATCTTTAATGCATTTTTCTAAATCTTCAATATTCTTCGTTTTAATAAAACTATAATTTTTAGAAACTTTCTTTTCCCAATCAACAATTTTCATAAATTCTCCTAAACAGCCTCAACATAAAATACATATAGTTTAAAAAGCATGCAGAATAAAATGTTTTTACATATTAAGTAAATTTTTATTTGAACTACAAAATTGCTAATTAAATATTTTAATACAAAAGTAGCAAAAGTTTTTATTTCTAGTTAAATTTTAATATAAAAAAGACCAATTGTCAATTTTATAAAATTTATATTTTTTATTTATTAAGCAAATAAAGTCGATATATGTTTATTATAAATTGAAACCAAAAAGTTTTAAATTTCTTATATTGACAAATTTTGCATTAGGTGTTAAACTATTATTACTAGTTATGATTTTTATGTTTATTCATTAAATTTAGGAGGGTTGTTTAAATGGATAAAGAAATAATAAAAAAATTTAAAAGGGCAAGTGCAGGTGCCCTTGCTGTGGCAGTTATTGCCCTTGGAACAAGTTGCACTTATGTTCCACCAGAAGAAAGCACATTAAACTCAACAAGTTCAAGCATTACAGAAACCACAGAACCAATAGCAACACAACCAATAGTAACAGATAAAGTTACAATTGAAGATATTGAAGATATTAAACCAGTTTATAACCAAAATGTTGTTGAACCAGAAATGATTGAAGCAAATAATCAGTTAAATTCAACAATTAAAAAAATGATTAACGAAAATAAATATTATGGCAATAATTTTGATCATTTAGTTGAAAGACTAACCATAACAAACATTGCAATAGAAGCATATAACGCAGAAGAAGATGTTAGCACAGATTATGCACCAAGTAATTTAGCAAAAGTAACAATTACTTATGATGCAGATGTTATTAACAAACAAACTGCCGAAAAAAGCACAATAACAAACACAATTAGTTATGTTGTTAATAATGCAGAAGTTGCAAGCCTTGCAAATCAAGAAGAAGTAGATTATGTTACGCTTGCAACCGCAGTAAACACTGCCACCGAAGAAAAGTTAGAAGAAATTGAAGCAACAGGCGAACAGGCAACCGAACAAGACGATGTTACCACTAGGCAAAGCGTTATTACCGATAGATTAATGAACATGGTTTTAACCGAAGACCTTTTGAACGATTATTATAACCAAGATTTCATTCAACAATATTTAAACGATGGCTATGAAATTATAACAACTGTTGAAGGATTAAGAAGTAGCACTCAAACGACTGCCGATTTAAGAGAAAATGGTTATGATTATTTTATTTATCATACTCCAACAATATCAACTTATTTTTGTAAACAACCATGGGGAATCGACGCATATTTTAGTTTTAATTTTGTAAGCCTTGCATATAACCCAGAAACGGGGGATAAAAAGTTAATAACCACTTCTTGTAACAGATCAGCAAGCATTCCACAAGAAATGTATGACAAAATGAAAGCCTTGGCATTAGACCATGCATATTTCGACCCTTATGAATTATTGCAACAAGATATAGATTCTAAAGGGGATTCTGGTGTCGAAGGCTGGTGGTATGGCATAATTTGTGGGGGCGAAGCCTTTACCGAAGAATTTTATTCAACAGTTCAAAACTTAGTTAATAATTATAACTTTGAATTATATATACCTTACGATAGAGACCTTGTTATTAAAGATGCAAACAATGTTAATAACTATGAAGATGCAAAAAAAGTTATGACCCTTATGGACGAAAACAACACCAATGTTTATATTAAACAACCATCTAACGAATTAGAGCAATAGTTTATTAAAAATTAAACCGCTATTTTAGCGGTTTTTTTATTTACTAATTAATTTTAATGTTGGAAATCCATTTAATGTTTTTTATAATAAATTTAAAATAATATTTTTTAAAATATTATACAGCGCAATAAAATTATATTATCTACATCACACACAAAATAAAAAAACAAAATTAAAAGCAACCTTTTGGTTGCTTTTAATTACCATATCTAAATCTTGCTGTTCCACCGCTGTCGCTTACTTTAGTCCATCCACTACCTATTGAAACACTTGCCCCACTAGTGTAATACAAATAGAATTCACTACCCGGACTACCAATTGGGCTTTGTATACTAATTGTGTTCGCACCATAAATGCTTATCCTTTGCCCAACACCCGAAACAGTTAATCCGCTAACAGTAACCCCCACTTGAGTAGTAGCATCTTTACTTATATTTACAGAACCGCCAAGACTCATAGATACATTAAATGCCATTGAACCACTGCCATCTACTGCTTTTGCAGAAATGCTTATAGACCCGTTACCGATGCTAACAGTTCCACTTTGATAAGCCATTATAGTTGCAGAAGAGCCTACTGCATTATATGCTTCTTGAAGTGTTGAATAATTAGTATATTTACCTCCAGACTGAACAACAAAACTTGCATTTGTGCTACTAACTGCCACACCGCTTATATTCCCTTCTAATCCATTATATGATATTGAATATCTTCCTCTAATACTATAAAGTGATGCACCCGTGTTAGACATACCTGAAACATTAAAGTAAGCATCTGAGCCAAAATATTTTCCGCTTACTGTGAATAAATGAGTATTGCCTAAAACGCCCGACCATTCATAATTAGTAACTGAAATTGAAGTTGTAGGAAAATCATTAGATGTTATTGTTCCTGAATAACTACCTTTTAAATTAGCATTTGATGTAAAGATATTGTAATTATATGTTGCTGTTCTTGCTGTAATTGAAATTGTAGTATTACTAGTTACATTAGTTACTGACACACTCCTATTAGAATCAGTGTAATAAATATTAGAAGGTGAAATTGAACAATTAGAGCCTGTAACAGAAATATAATAATTAGGGTCATTAAATAAACTAATTTCAATAGTAAATCCATCACCATGGTTTAAAGAAATGGAATTTAATTCACTGCCGTTAATATCAGCCAAGAATTTATCACCATTATTTCGATTTATATTAACAGTATATGTTTTTATTTCAAGCACTGCCCAAACTTGAATGTGTCCGCTTGATACCATGCTAGAAGTAATAACTGTGCTACCATTAAAGTTTGGTGAACCTTGGCCCATAAATTTAGTTGTCCAGCCTAAAAAGTTGTAACCTTCAACAACTGGTCCCCCGCTTGGCATGCCATAATCTCCACCATAAGATGCACTTTCATTTAATGTTGTGTTTGGTTTTGCAAATCTTGTTGCATAAGTTGAAGTGCCAGAAGAAGTTGAATATACAAATGACACTCTAATATCGTTCATATACACTGCATAGAAATTATAATTATTATTACGCACTGTGTCACCAAATTCATATACAACATTTGAACCACTTGAACTAGTATCCCAGCCAACACAAGATGCTTGAACATCAGGATAAACACCATTAGTACCTTTTCTTGTTAAACTTGAACCATCTTTTACATAATGATAAGTTTGCTCGTAAAATTTAACTATTTCCCAAACTGTATAATCATTAGTTGAATCACTCCACTTATAATATGTTGCAAGAAAATATGCTTGCCATTTATCCTCAATATTAATTGTAAGGTTATCACTTTCAACATAAGAAGTATCTACTGAACTTAAAGCAACATTAGTGTTTTTAGAATAAACCCAAGTATTATCATATTGCCCTGGTCTTGAAATACTTGGTGCAGTAAATCCACCATTTCCTTGCGTATCTCCGTGGCACACACTTGTAACCACATTTGAACCGCTAATAGTTCCATTTGAAGCAGTAAACACAAGGTTATATAACTTGCCCCATACTGCATAAAGGTAAATTTCATGACTTTCATTTGCAAAACTAGATAACTGCGACTCGGTTGGAGTCCAAGTTTTATTTATTGAATTATAATTACCTTGATAAATAATTTGTGCTTTACTTGATGGTTTTGTTGCTCCACTAATTAAATCTTGTCTAACACTATTCCACCCAACATATCTATAACCATAATTGCTTAAATTAGTAGGCAATGTTATAGATAAACCTTGGTAAACATTATCTAATATCAAAATTTCAGTGTTATCTGATAAACTACTATTTTGAATAAAATGAATAGTGTAATTTCCTACTGCATTTAGATAAACTCTACCACTACTAGTAACACTTGTGTTTATGTTAAAGTCTGTTCGTGTGCTTGCATCTAAATCGTCAACTGAAGAACAAATATAACTGCTTGTTACCCAAACACTGCTGTTAGCCCTTAATCTATAATTACCATTTGTAATAGTTTCAATATCTGGTGTTTGTGGGAATGTTATAGCCGTTCTCACATTAGAATAGGTTTGTGCTAATGCAAAAGTATCTCCATTATTAATTGTATAAGTAACAAGAGTTGTAAAGTTACCATTTGCATTAGGTTGAACAAAGGTTGTAGTAACAAAATCATTTGATGCTGTCCATTTAAGCCAAATTTTAAGCACATCACCTTCCATATAATCGGCTAATTCAGTTGGGTTAATATATGTTTGAGAAGTTGAAGATACTGTTTTTTCAGCTCCTGAACTTGTTCGCATAACCCATCCGCTTGCAACATAACCCAATCTATTAAAGTTAGATAATGCAGGAGTTCTTATGTATCCGCCAGTAGTTTGAACCGATAAAGTATAATTTGCCCCTAAATTCATATCGCTAACTGAAACGCTGTTATTTTGCCCCGAAACAGCACTTGTTCCGTCAGCCCAAAATTCAACAATTATTGCTTGTTGCCAATGCCCATAGTAATTTACTTCACTATATAAGGCTTTAGTTGTGCTTGTAAGTTTCGTCCCTTCACCATTAGGTTTTGTGAACCAACCAAGGAAAGCAAATCCACGCGCTGTAACACTTATATTTGGTATATATGAACCCGAATTAACAAGTTCAACGCACTTATAATCGCTATCAAATTGATAATCCCCGCTTGTTGCTCTAAAATCTGGTAAACTTAAACCATTAGGATTAGCATTAAATATTATTGGTGTTTTATAAGCTCCATATAAAGTAGTATTGTCCGTTGCTTTGGTATAAGACATTATTTGACTTGAAGATGGCACACATTGCTCAACCATTGTAACTTTTTCAGCAGAAGCTGGTAAAGACACTCCTGCTGTTGCTAATTGATAAGGTCCAGCAGCAGATGCTTGTGCCCAAATTACATAAGTTCCTGCTTCTGGAATACTTAGTGTTGATGTATCTTTAACATTTGCAGTTATTGAACTAACATATGCATCTGCACTTGCTGATGGAGATATAAAACCATCTTGTATATCTCCCATTATTTCCCAACCAGTGCTAGTTTTCTTATATAAGTAAACCATGATAGATGCACTAAATGAGTTTCCATTAAAGTCATAATAATTATTGAATTGTTCAACTGTTGTCATACCCCAAGCAGAAATAGTTGCACTAACTGTTGCGTCAACTTTTCCTGCTGTGGTAAACATAAACATCTCTAATCTGCTATCAGCAAATAAATAATCTTCACTATAACCTTCAGTTTTGCGATAAACATAATCTTCAGTTTGTGTAGTATCTGAACCTTCAGATACACCATATGAGTCCCCAGTAATTACCATTTCCTGACTTGTATATTCTCCTGCATTTAAAGCATATTGAACATAATCAGGGTCTCCCATACTTAAACTATCATTTAATTGAATGTCATAAATATTAAAAATTTTAGATGTATCTAGTGCTGCACCATTTTCAGTTATTGGCACACTTTCAATGCTTCCTAAGAACCAGCCACGGAAATCTCCGTTATAGTCTCTTATTGGTGTTGGCATGAATGAGTTAATGCCACCCACTCTGGTGCCCTTAGGAATTATTCTATAAAATTTACCTGTTGACCTATTGTAATATAGGTCTTTTTCTTCATTATATAACACATTGGCTGTTCCAGTGCTTGCAAAACCAGAAAGTGAACTGCTATTAGGGTCTGCATTAGAACTTGCAAATGTTCCGTCTACTTCTTCAAAGGTTATTGTTATTGGAATTATTGTCCATTCTATTTCGATATTTAGTGTGGTTATTGTTGAGAAATTATTATTTATAAAATTCTCATCAATTGTAAAGTCTACGGCATTTGATTCTTGTCCTGCAACACTAAATGTTTTAAAGTTAAATCCTGTTCTTGTGAAGTTATTTGAAGTTAAATTCAAACCTGAATTATAAGACATTTCAAATACCAAAGTATTATCCGCAATAGAAACAGGTGCAAGACAAATCAAATCACTTCCAGTGTAGGTGCTTGGCAATAAAAGACTTACAAATCCACTCTCATTATTATATAATTTTGCAGTTGCGCCCACATGAGTGTATTTATCACTAAATGTGGTAATTACAATATCATAAATATTTCTTGTAAAGTAAACCGTAAACTGTTGTTCATCACCAGTGTAACTTATAATATTATCAAGTCCTAATGTTCTCTTTGTATCTAGTTTAAATCCAGCAAATGAAATTTGTTCTTCACCTAAATTGCCGGTGACTGTGAACATTTTTGAACCAACACTTGCAATATAATCTTCAACTAACTGTCTAACAGTTTTTTCAACCTGCACACTAAATGTCTCGCCAGATAATTGCATTGCTTTTTCCCAATAGTCAAGTTCTGTGGACAATGTGCTGTTTTGTAAATTTGCAATACCTTCAAACACTAAGTTCAGTGTAACCGTAACTTCGGTTATAACTATATCTGCTTCAATAGTTATAACATCACCATCTTCAAGAGATAAATAATTAAACCATGCATCATTTGAATTAAAGTTTAATGTAAGAGTATTGCTTTGTGTGCCACCAGCAGTAAAGTCTGGATTTTCATCAAGGTAAGCATTTTCAATTAAATTATTTGAAACATAAACTTTCCAACCCTTCATGGTGTATTTTGCGTTATTAGAACCATATAAGGTTATTTTAGTTAAATCAATTAATTTATATGAATTTCCATAGGCAACTTTACTTGATAAATTAGAAAGCGTTGCTATTTCTCTGCCAATAGTATTTCCATTTTCATCTTCTTCTGGAATTGCAAAATTAATAGTATATTCATTAACTCGCCATATTGCTTTTAAATAAACTGTGGTGTTGTTAAGTTTACTTATATCTTCCACTCCACTAACTTGTGGTTTTGGTAGGTTTGAACCAGTGTATTCAGTATAAGTTCCACTTTCACCATTATAAGATACCTGCCAATTAGTAAAGGTATGGTTAGCATAAGTTTTAGATGTTATTCTTGAATTAATGGTTATGGTGTTGTTATAAATAATGCCAGTTTGTTCTACCTTAGCACTGCCATTAAGTAATCCACCATTACCAATATAAACAATATTATAACTTACCATTTGGGTAGTTAAAGTTAATGTTGAATTGCTTGTTAATGAATATGTGAATGTAACAGTTACATTTCTACCAGCAGAATTATAATTTAAGTCGGTAATTAATGGGTTGTTAAATGATGTAGCACTAATCCACACACCTTCTACAAGTGTGATATTAAGGGTAACACTTGAACCATATTTTACAGTTAAAGCAGTTCTATTGCCATTAACTTCTGCACCCGACGCAGTTATGTTAGAGTAATGTTCACTTGTTTTATTTAAAGTAATAGTATATTCAATGTCTTCCCAAATTGCATAAAGTGCTAAATTTTGGGCTGGCATAGTTGAACTTTCAGTGTAAGCCGTGCCACCACCATCAGCAGATGTTGTCCAGCCTGAAAGTGTTTTCCCTGTGCGAGAAATTGTTCCTGCTGATTCACTTGGCAATGTGCCAATTTGGCTACCATATTTTATTGTTTTAGTAACCACATTTCCTGAACCCGTCCAAACACCTGCATTTTCTGTTATCGCTCCACCATTAGCATAAAGAGTAAGTGTAAATTCACTTGCTTGGGCATTTGCTTTAAGTGTTGCATCAGTAGTGCCCATTGTTAATGTTTGGCTTGCAAGATTAGCATTAAAATTAATGTTTCCGCTAACAAGTTGCCAATTTGTAAATGTGTAACCCTGAACAGCAACTGCTTCAATATCGATTGTCTGTTCATATTTTAATGTTATTGTGTAATAATTATTTTGCTTAGTTGCACTTGGATTAGTTGTAATCCTATCTATTCCAGTGGTAAGTTGTAACACTAACTCATGCGTTTGTCTGCTGTAATATAAATAAAGTTTTGTAATACCATCTGTTGTTTCAGTTGCATCAGCATTAACGGCACTAATTGTTGTTTGAGTAACTTGTGCACCATTTTCGCTAAGCGCACCATAAGAATAAATAAATTTACCACCCGAAAGAACATAATCACTATCAGTTAACGCAAAGTTAGAAAGTATTAAAGTTGCCCCTGTCACACCCTGTTGCATTTGAGTTTGATGCAAACTGTAACTACCATCTAGGTTTTGTAAATAATGATAAACCACAAAAGGTGTATCTGCTCTTGGAGTTTCTGTCCAAATGGCTTGTGCAGTTAAGGCAGTTGTCCAATTAAACCTTGTTGCCATTAATGCATCATTTGTAAAGGTCTCGCCTGCGTCTTGTGCACCATTTCCGTTAAAATCAATAAACCAGCCAGCAAGGTTAACATCATAACCAACCACAGTTTTGCTAACAGAAGGCAATGCCCCAATAAGTTCACCATAGAAAATTGTTGTGGTGTTAGTGGCAGTAGTTTTATCTGGAGAAAGAACCCAATTTGTAAGTTCTTCAAATTGCCCACCATTTGCATTAAGGGTTAATCCAAATGGTAAAGCCTCTTCACTCCACCCAGCATAAATATTTGCCTGGCGAGTTTCATGGTCTATGTTTGTTACCAATTCATCAGTAAACACCATGCCCGCTTCTATTTTATTAGTTTTATTTTCCTCTGCAAACCAACCATCGAATGTTAAATTGTATCCTAATTTTGTTGGTAGCGAAGTAAATACTGCTAAGTCTGGCAATGCTTCACCATAATTTACTTGAATACTTGTTTTATCTAATTGACCATTATTATAACCATCGCCATAATTATTATTAAACCATAAAGTGTAAATATTAGAACTATAAACTGCAAATAACTCTACTTGTGCATCTTGTGTATTAGCAAGATTTAAAACACTTTCCCCATCAGTGTATTCAATAATCCCTAAAAGTGCATTTTCGTTGCTAATTGCCCAACCTGCAAAAGTATAGCCTATTAAAGTAAATCCATTTGGTGAAAGATTACTAGCAGTATCATAAACATGAGTGCTTTGTGCAGTTGAACCCGTAGCATTATCATTAACTTTGTTGTAATTTACATAATAGGTTATTGCAGTCCAACCAGCAAAAACATTTAATTCTTTATCTGGCATTGTGCTTGTGCTGTCATATTTAGTGCCAGTGCCGTTTGAATTATCCCACCAACCTGTAAAAATGTATCCTTCACGAACAGCCTCAGTTGCAAGAGCCTCTAATGTGTCGTCATAATGATAACCAACTTGGGTAATGCCAGAGTTACCATTATATTTACCACCATTTGGATTAATGTTTAATGTGTAAGAATATTCTTCTTCAATATATTGTGCATAAAGGGTAATATCGCTATCAACATCGAATTTAGTTGAAGAATTAACTTGATTTTCAAAAGTTTGCTCTTTAAACCACCCAACAAACACAACATTTTTGCCTGTAACTGTTTTTATTGGTGTTGGTAAAGTTCCAAATTCACTATCATAAGCAATGGTTTTAGTTGCAACTTGCCCATCACTTCCAGACGCAACCCAACCATGCATATCTCCGCTAAACTCTCCGCCCAAAGCATCAAGAGTTACTGTGTGTTCATTTGCTGTCCAGCGTGCATAAAGGGTAATAGTATTGGTGCTTTCGGTATCTTGACCTGCTGAAATTGCTAGTGATACTAATTCACTTATTAATGGATTAGATGAATTTATGCCACTATCTGTGGTTTTATTTTCACTAAAATACCAAACATCTGCAACAATGGTATAACCTGTTTTTGTAAAGTTGAATGGCACAAGGACAACCGAACCCCCATAGGTTAACCCAGTTTGACTTTCCATTTCGCCTTCGCCACCATTGCTGTTATAAACCACGGTGTAAACTTTTTCTTTCCAAACAGCATAAAGAACAACGGTTTCACCATCAGTAACAGAAAGATTTGAAACTTCTTCTTGGTCAGCAAATTCTGGGGTTATTGCACTGTTATCTTTTGCCCAACCTAAAAAGTCGTGTCCAATAAGTGTAAATCTGTTTGCGTTTAATGCCTTTGTTTCACCAAAAGTGAACGATTGTGTGGTCATTGAACCCTGTGCATTAATGTTATTATTATCAAATCTAACTGTATAAGTAATTGGTCTTGCAATAATTTCAAATTCAACATCTTTTGCTGGCATAACAAATTCAACGGTTTTTTCGTTATCTGCACCCGTAACCGCAATGGTAGAACCATCTTGCCTAATGTTTGTTATAATGTAACCATCTTTAACCTTTAAAGTTAAACTAATAGTTGCATCTTTTCTTAGGTTTTCAATATAGGTTTGCATGCCTTCAAAAGATTGACTACCACCTTCGGCATAATTTTGAACTAGGCTAAACCCATTGTAAGCGTCGCTATAAAGTGATGGGGTTTTAATTGTGATATTATAAACTTCATATTCACTGCATGTTGCATAAAGGCTAATCACAGCACCATCTTCAAAATTGCTTAGTCCTGAAATTGTAGAATCATTAACTAAGGTTTCAGCATTAATTAACTGATTAACTGAACCAGTTTTTATAACCCAGTTATTAAAGTGACCATTTGAAAGTGTTAAAACAGGAAGTGGCAATTCGCCATAATTGTCACCATCAATAAATTTAACATAGGCAAAGTTTTTGCCATAAACAATAATAGATTTAATACCAATTATATTATTATCTTCATCATATAAATATTCATAACCCGAATTGTCATCAATTCCCCAATCTGCAACTGTAAAGTTAACATCATCAACTTTAAATTCAGCCACGAATTCTTTTGCTCTAAACAATGCAATTAAGTGGAAGGCATTATTAAATAAATAATTTTCAATAAAAGTATCTGTTATTGTAAATTCATTAATATTAATGCCCGCATCTCCAAGGTTAACACTGGTTGTGCCTTCTGCTCCCAAATCATTAAGGTTAGTTCCAGAAGTCACCGCATAAAGACCTGCAAACACAAAAGCCGAATTTGGCAAATAAGTTATTTTAATGATATCGCCCACTGCCACGCCCGAACTAGAAACCAATTCAGTTTCATTTGCAAGCACATTAATTGCACAACCTAATGCGTTATTAGTTATTTCTTCGCCACCCACACGAGTGTTTACATTATAATTAAATTCATAAGTTACTCTTGCCCAGTTTACAAACACATTAATTGGTTCATCATCACTAGCAAAATCAAAACCAAAAGAATTAGAAGAAGGACTACCATCTTCATTCCAAAGTTTGGTGCCAGTGCCATTTTCACCTGTGTAAACTCCTTCAAAATAATAACCAGTTTTTTCATGTTTACTAAGTTCTTCGCTTGAAAGAGAATCATAAGGCAAACCATAAGTAACTTCCATTTCAATTGGTTGTGTTCCATCACCAAAATCAATAATTAAGGTGTAGGAATGTGTTTCCCAAATTGCATAAAGGTTTAAAGAATTAGTTTGTGCTTGTTCATAAGTAAGCGCACCATCTGCTTGAACATTATATCTTACCTTTAAAAGTTGCTCGCCCGTAACAATCGCACTAACATCAAATGCTTTGTCGCTTGCGTTAATGCCCCAACCAATAATGCTATGCCCAGCACGACTAAATGCACTTCCATCACTTAAAGCAAGTTCTCCATTAAATGTAAATAAAATGCTTTCAGATCCTGTTCCACCGTTTGCATTAAAAGTAACATTAAGTTCGTTGGCTTTCCAAATTGCCACAATTTCAATAGTTTGGCTTAAAGCATGTTCATATTCAATTAATCCGCTTTCGCCAAGATTATATTTCACTCTTATTAATTCAATGGCTGAAACAGTAGACGCAATTTCGTCGCCATTTTCATCCATTAAGTTGTAAAGTGCAGGGCTAATGCTACCATCTTCAAGTTTAACCCCCCAGCCAGCAAAAGTATAACCAATTTTTAAAATGCCACTGCCAAGGGCAAGAGTCAAACTATCTTCATTTCCTGCATATTTAATAACTGCATTTTCTATGCTTGCAGGTGCATCATGTTCAGTAAGATTTAAGTTATAACTAATTGTGTAACTATTTTCTTCATAAATTCCATAAAGATGCACATCTTTTGCGTTAAACATGGTGCTATTAAGGTTAATTGTCCCATCTTTATTAGCATAACTTTCACCATAAAGAGAATATAACAAGTCGCTTGTTAATTTATCAGTTTGCCAATTATTAATAATTTCATTAACAGAAAATTTAATTTGGCTATTTTCAGTAATACTATCGTTTAAACTCCAACCAACAAAACTATAACCTGCAATATTAAATGCATTGTTAATTGCTCCAAGTTCAACCCCAGTTTTTAGCACAAGTGCATCATTATAACCAAGGCTTTCGCTAACCGTTGCAGTATTTGCCATTACAAAATCTTGTGTAGTTGCGTGATAAATAATGTTATAGGCTATTTTTTCCCACTGTCCATAAACATCAATAGATTCCCCTTCAACTAAACTTTGTGTGCAAACAGTGTTTTCATTTATAACTTGCCCACTGCCATCTGGTAATGTATTCCAGCCCATAAATGTGTAACCCGATTGATAAACCACAGGCATAGAAACAATAAACTCACTATAATCCCCATTATCTCTGTCAAAAATTTCACCAGGTTTAAATGGTGTGCCATCTTCATGGAAATAAACAATGGCCCCTAATCCCAAAGTGGAACCTTCAAACACTCTACCTGTTTCATAACTAATGTTCTGCTTATAATATTCACTTCTATTAGAAGCAGTTACATAAGGGTTAATGCCGTCAATTTCAAACTGATTAAATTGTGGATAGTAGTTAAAAGTGTAATAAGTTTTTTCTTCCCAAAGTGCAAACATGGTAACTCGCTTGCTCTTGCCATCGCTACCAGTTTCCACAGTCCATTCTTCTGCCTTAAACACAAATGTGCCATTTTGCATATTCCCAGCAGTATACCTTGTTCCTGTTCCTGTGCCATCGCCATTGCCGTTTTGTGCCCAACCAATTAAAGCAAATTCATTAGTTGTTGCATTCACATCAATTGGCAAAGTTATAACTTGCATATTTGTAACTGTTGTGCTAAGAAAAGATAATTGCCCATTAAACCCTTCTGGTCTTAAATCTGGTAAATTATAATCAAAAGTTATAACATATTTTGCATCGCCCCAATCAATTTGCCCATTATAAGATTTTCGATTATTATATGTTCCTTCTGTGGTATTAAACATTTGGTAAATAATTGCGTTACTTCCACCTGCTGTTCTTGGACCAGTAACATCAATGTTTGCAATTATTGCGTTTTGCCTTTCAGGTATGCTATTAAATATTCTTGCACTAAGTGAACCACTTTCAATTGCACTGTAATCATTTTCTCCAACAACTTCAAAATTAAGTTTATAGCTTTCACCAGTTGGTAAAGTTGAAGTAAACACATCATTAAATGCCCCATCAACAACACCCGTGATATTGCTTCCAATTGTTAATTCTCTAATGGCTTTTCTATTGAAAACACGCATAAATGTTTGGTCAACAATAGAACTGTAACCATTATAAGATGGGTTTGTTACAGTTTGGTTATCATACGCAATTTTTATCACATTAGAAACAGAATTATTTTCATTTTCAAATTCAATAGTTAAATTATTATAACTAGCATTTTTCATAATGTTTCTATCTATGGTCATGCCAAGAGTAGCAGTAACATTTCCATTAATGTCTGTAACCTGATTATTATTTACTGTTATATGCGTTAAATTATTAAAATCTTCAAAAGTTCTTGCCCCAAGTTCTGTAATACTTTTACCAAAATAAACATTTTCAATTGGCGCTTCAACAAACTTTTGAGTTAGATTATAAACAACTTTTTCTGCTGTTCCATAAAGCACATTCAAGTTTTTAAGCTTTTTACAATTCACCATATTAAAATTTGCTTTGGTATACACATTGTCAATATTCTTTGCGCCCGAAGTGTAAATGGTAAGTGTGGTAAGGTCAGCAAAACTAGCAAAAGAATCAGTTCCAAGATTAAACACATCAACATTAGGTCTTAGTTCACATTCGCTAGCTCCTAAATAACCAAAAGCATTAAGAACTTCACCAGGAACAATACCTTCACTGGCATTACTAATAATAAGTTTACCGCCAACAACGCAGTTGTCAAACGCACCCTGAGAAATAGACACATGGTCGCCCACAATGCCATTATTATTTTCATGATAAGCCCCCAAATCTTCAACAACAAAATCGCCACCAATTATACAATTTTTAAAAGCATCATCAGCAATAGTAGTTATTTCATTTGGTAAATAGAATTCTCTTAAACTTTCAAGACCCACAAATGCATTGCTATCAATTCTTGAAATTCCGCCTAATCCTGAATAGTCAAAAGTTATTTGCTTGATGTTTCTACAAACATTGCTAGAATTTCCATTAAAAGCATCTTTTAAAATGCCCACCACTGGTGCACCATTATATTCACTTGGAATAATAACATTTTCGGTTTTTTGCCCAATATATTTTTTTATGTCATAATAAACATTGCCATCTTTTATGTTGTATTGATAAATAAAATCACCATAAGAAATAGTGCCATGGCTAGTTTTACTCATAAGAACCACAAGCGGAGTAATAATAGCGGCAAGCAAAAAAAGAATGCCAAGCAAAAGTAAACTAACTTTTGTTGCCAAGTCCATAGAACGTTTATCGGTGGTTTGCCTACCTGTATAATCTCTTGCCAAAGTTTTCCCCTTATTGTTTTCCCTATAATCCTTGGTGTTAGTGTAAACAAAACCAAGTGGAATAATGCGTGCGTGCGATATAAATAATATATAATAAATATAACAGCATAGAAAAAAAGTGTCAAATAAAAAGCAAAGAATTTAATAATTTTTAATAAAAAACACCAATTTTTGCCAAAATAACCTATTGAAAATTTTAACTAAAATTTATTTATCAAAACCCTAAAACGCAATAAATAATTTCAAGCTCAATAAAAATTTTAAATGTTATTAATTAACTAATAGCACAATCAAACCTTTTATAATTTATGAATTTTAATTACTTTTACACACAAATTATTGCGTTCAATTTTTGCCTATCACTAGACAAGTTTTTTTCGCTGTGCTATAATCACAAAAAAGGAGAAAAAATGAAACCATATAATCACACTGAAATAGAAAAAAAATGGCAAACCATCTGGGAAAAAGAACATCGTTTTGAAGTTAGTAACCACTGTGATGGTAAAAAGAATGCCTATATTTTAATTGAATTTCCTTATCCAAGCGGAAAAGGTTTACATGTTGGTCACATAAGAAGTTATTCAGCACTAGATGCCGTTGCCCGCAAAAAGCGTATGCAAGGATATAATGTGCTTTTCCCAATGGGTTGTGATAGTTTTGGCCTTGAAGCCGAAAGAACAGCAATAAAAGAGCATAAATTACCACAAGAAATAGTGGCAAGAAACATTGCCACATTTAAAAAACAACTAGAAATGGTTGGCCTAAGTTTTGATTGGAGCAGGGAAATCTCTACTTGCGACCCAAAATTTTACAAATGGACACAATGGATGTTTATTCAATTTTTCAAGCATGGTCTTGCTGAAAAACAAGAAACCACTGTAAACTTTTGCCCTTCTTGTGGCGTTTTAGCAAACGAAGAAGTGGAAGACGGAAAATGTTGCCAATGCGGAAGTGAAACTGTTCAAAAGTCTAAACAACAATGGGTTATTAAAATGACCAAATATGCAGAAAGACTTGCAGACGACCTTAAAGACACCAATTATATGGAACACATTAAAACAAGCCAAATTAATTGGATTGGAAAATCTACTGGTGTGCAAGTTAAATTTGAAATTGTTGGTGGTGGCGAATTTGAAATTTATACCACTTGTATTGAAACTATTTATGGAATCACCTTTATGGTTTTAGCACCCGATAGTAAACTTGTTCAAACCTTAAAACCAAGAATAAAAAATTGGAGCGAAGTTGAAGAATATATAAAATCTACAAGCAAAAAAAGTGAGTTTGAACGCACTGAACTTGTAAAAACAAAAACAGGTTGCATCTTAGAGGGTATTTATGCAATAAACCCCGTAAATAACAAAAAAGTGCCCGTGTTTATCGGCGATTTTGTTCTTGCAAACTATGGAACTGGGGCTGTAATGGCTGTGCCAAGCCACGACCAAAGAGATTACGATTATGCAAAAGCCCATAACATTGACATGATAGAAGTTATTAGCGGTGGCAACACAAGTGAAAAGGCTTTTGAAAAACAAGACTATTTGGGTAAAGGTTGCACGCTAATTAATAGTGCTGAATTTAATGGATTAACAGTTGAACAAGCAAAAGAAAAAATCACAGAAAAACTAGTAAAAATGGGTGTAGCGCACAAACAAGTAAACTTTAAAATGCGTGATTGGATTTTTTCAAGGCAACGCTATTGGGGTGAACCAATTCCAATGGTATATTGTAATCATTGCGGTTGGGTGCCAGTTGATGAAAAAGATTTACCAGTAACACTTCCAAAAGTGGAAAGTTACGAACCAAATAAAGACGGCGAAAGTCCTTTATCTGCAATAGAAAGTTTTGTAAACACCACTTGCCCACACTGTGGCAAACCTGCAAAAAGAGAAACAGACACTATGCCTGGTTGGGCAGGTTCTAGTTGGTATTTCATGCGCTATTGCGACCCACACAACGATAAGGAATTTGCAAATATAGATGCATTAAAAGCATGGCTACCAGTTGAAATTTATAATGGTGGAAATGAACACACATGTAGACATTTGCTCTACGCAAGATTTTGGAATAAATTTTTGTATGATTTAGGGCTAAGTCCAGTTAGCGAACCATTTAAAACCCGCATTTCGCAAGGTATAATTTTAGGTTCTAATGGCGTTAAAATGAGTAAAAGTTTAGGAAATGTTGTAGACCCATTAGATGTAATAGCCGAATTTGGTGCAGACAGTCTTAGGGTGTGGGAAGCCTTTATGGGCGACTATTTCGACACAGTTAACTGGAATGATGATGGTGTTCGTGCATGTAATCGTTTAATAAACAGAATTTGGAATATGCAAGAATTTTTAATTGAAGGCAACACCTATTCAAAAGAGTTAAACTATGCATTAAATTATGCAATAAATAAAGTAACAACCGATATAGACAATATTAAATTCAACACCGCAATTTCAGCAATAATGACACTTGTTAATGAAATTTATAAAGTAGGTAAAATTAATAAAGCAGAATACAAAACGCTTATAATTTTAATTAGTCCTTTTGCACCGCATGTTGCCGAAGAACTTTACAGCAGTTGTGGATTTGGAAAAGATATGCAAAATGCCACTTGGCCACAAGTAAATAAAGATGCATTAATTCAAGAAGAAATAGATATGCCTGTTCAAATTAATGGCAAAGTTCGCACAACTATAAAATTAAGCCAAACAGCCACCCAAGAACAAGCATTAGAAATTGCAAAAAACTGTGCAGACCTTGAAAAATATTTATCAAACACTCAAATTAAAAAAGTAATATTTGTGCCAGGAAGAATACTAAATATTATCGTTTAATAAAAAAGTTTAAATTTTAATAAACTTTCATAAAAAACTTAAAAACACTTTTAAAACAAAAGTGTTTTTATTTTTCCGTTTTACAATAAAATAAAAATACCATTTAAAATGCTTTAACACAGCATTGTTATTAATTATTGTAATAGCCTATATCTAATTAAATAATTTTTCATAAAATTTTAAAATAAAATTTTTTGTAAATATTTACAAACTTTATTTTGTTCATTATAATAAACTTATAGTGAATGGAGAATAAAATGAAATAACATAAATTATAAAACTTTTATCAAGCATTTGGCACTATCTTTATTTATTGTTATCTTCATGTAATATTTGGCAAAATAAAAATCTTTCTTAAAAATAATTTTTTTTGGAAAGTCTATTCTAAACAAATGAAAATAAAAATCTTTAACTATGCCCTTCACACTAAAAAAGAAACTTTAACCTTTTCTCCATATTTCACCTAATAATCAATAAGCCATAATCAACTAGTTTTAAACAAATAAAATGAAGAAGAAAAGAAAAATAAATTCAGCAAATTGATAAAATTAACAAAATTTTATAAAATTTTTACAAAACTTTATATAATTTTGCAGATTATTAAAAGGAGCAGTTATGAAAAATAAAATAAAAAAATTAATAGCCGGCACCATGGCATCAACTATTATTTCTACTTTATTTGGTTGTTCAAATTATGTTAATAAATCGCCTGTTGAAATTTCATATTTTGTAAATAACGAAAGTTATGAAACCACAACCTATTTTTCAAATATTAGCACAAGCGAAAACTTAATCCCTCAAAAAGAAATCAATTTAGAAAATAAAAATTATTTTAGCCTTAGTTTAATTGAAAACGCGTTAGAAGAAATTTTAAATATGGCTGAAACTGATAATATAAACTTAACTGCTATGGGCTATATTATACAAAAAGATAAAATTATATTATCTTTTAATTATAAGGTAAATTCAAAAGAAACTGATAATATTATGTTAAATATTATTAATCAAAAAGATAGATTAAGCACAGCAATTCATGATTATGAAAACCAAGAATTAAAAGAAAATATGTTTTTTGCAGAAATTGCATTTTGTTTGGTTAATGAAATTGAAAGCACAAAAACAGATAAACAAAATGAAGAAAGGGAATATTAACCCTTTTTCTTTTTGCATTCACCATCTAAAAACAAACTTAATTCTCTTTTCTTAGCACTTTCCATTTTAGGATTAATAATGTCTACATATTTAACCTTTTTCCTTGCAAATTTAACAAGTAATACCATAAGAATAGTTAAATTAATAATTGTAAAACATAAAACCAAATAAAAAACCATTTACCTCCCTCCTTATCTTCTTTGGTAAATAGTTTTATTTTTTATTTATGTTTTACCCAAAAATTGTTTAAGTTTTTTTGCTAATTTTCCTTCATTTTTTCCCGCAGAATTAGCAAAACCTATTGCCATCAAATTTTCTAAAACCAACGACATTATAACAGGGCTTTCTCCTTTAATCAAGTCAAAAGTTTTTCTATTTACGCCGTGTTTTGTAAAATTAAGGCTAAATTTAATGCTTTTTTGCAAAAAAGTGCAGTTTTCACTATTGGCAATATCGGTGGCAATATAAGTTGATATTAAGTAATCTAAAAATAAATCTTCATTTTCCAGCAAGTGAAAATAATTAAATGCTTCAATAATGCCACTAAATAATGTAACAATTCTTGACTTATAACTAGAATATCTTAATCTAACAATTATATCCTTAAAATAATCTTTTTTAGATTTTCTTGAATTTAAGTTATAAAGCTCAGGCAAAACATATTTTAAAAGCCCTAACTCTTCAAGTAACAAAATTGCACGCATTTGCGGATAACTATTTTTAGTAAGTGTTGGGCACACCATATCGCAATGTAACATTTTAAAAAATTCCCTATTTCTTCTTGCAGGATTTATGTTTGAAATTAATTTTGCTTCTTTTATAATTGCATCTTTACAATGCTGTTCAATATCAAATCCATAAGAGCATGCAATCCTAACTGCCCTAAGCATTCGCTCAGCATCTTCTTCAAACCTTGTTTTAGCATCACCAATACATTTTAAACAAAAATTATCTAAATCTTTTACTCCACTTACAGGGTCTATTATTCTTTCATTAATTAAATCATAATAAATTGCATTAATTGAAAAATCTCTTCTTAACGCATCTTCTTTTAAGCTGTTAATAAACTCAACTTTTAATGGATAATGCTTGCCTAAATTATCACAAATTTCTTTTCTAAAAGTTACATGCTCAACTTTTAGTTCACCTAAATCAATTTCACAAACTCCTAATTTTGAATTTATAATTCTAACTCCAAAATTTCCAATAGTGCTTAATTTTATTAAATCATCTAATTTGCAGGCAGAACATATATCAATGTCACCACACTCTTTATCATTTAAACCTTGTAACTTATTCCTAACATATCCGCCCACAACATAAATATTTATGCCATTACTTTGCATAAATTTTGCAAAATTAATTAACGGTTTGTTGTCTATTAGTTTCATAATAAAATTATATCAGTTTTGATAACCACTTGCAACTATATTTAATTTATTCCTTTTATCAATAATATTATAATTAATCATAATTAATCAAATTGTAAAAAACGCAAATTTTAATCAAATTTATTACAATTTACTTATTTTTTTTAATATTTTAATCAATTTAATAATAAAATGTAAAACACAAAGTTAATAATGTTTAAAAAATTTCTATTTAAACTATATAATTTTATCATTTTGTAAAAATATTAAATTTTTTATGTGTTTTTTACTAATTGTGCCAATAATTTGCATATTTTTGTTTTTAATAAATAAAATATTACAACTACAAGTTGATAAAAAAATAAATTTAATTTTGATTAATACTTTATTTTACTTTATCATTTTTTACAATTTACTATTGCAAAGGTCTGCCAACAATTTTAACACCTTGCGTTGCACCATAAGTATTTTTTCTAATTTGTTTAGTGGCAATAAGGCAATCACCTTGGTAATAATCTAAGTAGCCAACGCTTATTAAACCTTTTTTAGGATAATGTGTATAAACTTCTTGACCATCTGCCACTGTGATTGTTCCATCATAATCATCAATATTAATAATTTTATCTGCTTTTGGTTCAATTTCCTTAATGGTTTCACTTCTTCTAACAATTTTATAAGGATTTTTTTCGCCATAAACAAACACCTCGCAAGTATTGCCATCACATTTTGTAGCAAGCATTATAGGATAGTTTGTTGAATTTTTTATTTTTAAGTCACTAGAACCATAATTTACCATTGCATCAAAACTTGGAGCAACATAACCAACTTTTAAACTATGTTGATTAACTTCTTCAATATCAAGACCTGCTAAAATACACGCATTATAAATGGTTGTGCTTGCCTGGCACACTCCTCCACCTATTCCATCTTCAAATTTTCCTGCAACAATAATTTTTGCCCCTTTATATCCATTTGCTTCATTTCTAACACCCGTTGTTGCATTAAAACTTAAAACTTCATTTGGCATTATAACTAAGCCATCAAATTTTGATAATGCTAATTCTATGTTATGTTTTCGGTCTGCTGTGCTTGAAGAATATGTGGTGTAAAATTTTCCTCTAAGTGAAGAACAATTTTCAATAAACTCTGTGCTTATTATTGGTTTAACTTCATTTGTTTTTACTTTAATTTTGTTATTAAAATTAACTAAATTGTAAAAAATATCAAAAATTAAGTTATTTTTATCAATTTGAACACCATTTTTTGCAGATTTTACAATTGCCTTACCACTATTTTTCACAGTGGTTAACATTGCATTTTCTGCTTTTTTATCAATATTAGTAACTAAATTATCTATCACTTCTTTAAAGTTTTTAAAACAAAACTCTAATGCATATTCTGCCATAATATTTCGTCTATTACATTCTTCTAAAAATGCAGACAACTTATTTTCATTTATTTTATCATTTTCAGTTATATATTTTTTTGCGTTTTCTCTAATAACTAAATTAAAATCTAATATCTTATCATCATTATTAAATATTATATTATATGTTATTTCAGGTTTTTTAGATTGATAATTTAAACTAGTATTTATTGCATTATTTAAGTTAATATTGATATTTGAATTATTATTTTCACTATTAGTTACATTAATATTAGCATCGTTTTTTTTAGGTTGGTTACTATTATTATTTTTCGCATTATTATTTTCTTCAACTGATTGCCATGAAAAACTATTAATTTCTTTAATTGGAGCAGAAATTTTATTCAAATCTAATCTAAAACATAAAGAATAATGTAAGCAAAATAAACATAAGCAAAAACTTATAGTAATCATAACTTTAAAGCATTTTTTTAATTTTTGTTTCATGTGCTTAGTATTTTCTTCTTATTAAAAAATATGCAATTTAATTAATTGTGAATTTTTTATAAGTTTAAGAATATTTTACTAAATTTACATAAAAAATATATATTTTGCCACACTAAACAAAAAGGAGAATTTATGGAAACAAAAAATTTAAAATTAAAAATATTATCATTATTAATTGCATTGCTACTTTTTCTTCCAGTAACCTTTATTGTTGGTTGCTCTAACGACAAAGCAAGCGTTTTAAGTGGTATTGGTGTGAATAGCGATGAACCAAAAATTAGAGTTTATAACACAAGCACAAAAACCACAACTGAAATGGATTTAGAAAAATATGTAGCAGGCGTTGTTGCAGGCGAAGTTTATAACACATGGGAAGAAGAAGCACTTAAAACTCAGTGTATTCTTGCACGAACCTTTGCTTTAAAATTTGCTCAGTCTAATCCAGAAATATATAAAGAAAAAGGAATTAGCACAAGCATAACAGACGCACAAAGTTATGATGAAAGCACTATCAACGACAGAATTTTACAAGCGGTAAAAGACACTCGTGGTAAGGTTATAACTAGTAATGGAGAATTAATTGACGCCTATTTTCATAGCAACAGCGGTGGAAAAACTGCAACAACCAAAACAGGTTTTAATAACCTAGATCAAGAGCCAAGTTATATTAAATCAGTAATCAGTCCAGAAAACGAACAAAATAGTAAAAACTATTCATGGACTGCAACATTTACTAAAAGTGAAGTTTTAAATGCTCTTTCTAAAATGGGTGTAAGCGTTGCTACACTTTCAAGTGCTTCACTTGGCCAAGTTAGCGAAAGTGGCCATTATTTAACACTATTTTTAGGTGGCAAAGAAGTTTCAGCAACCACTCTTAGAACAAATTTATCTACAACTAAAATGAAATCAACTAAATTAACAAGCATTAAAGTTGATGGAAATAATATTGTTATGACTGGTTTAGGTTATGGGCATGGCGTAGGCGTTAGTCAATGGGGAATGCAAATTTTAGCACAGTCAGGCAAAACTTATGAAGATATTTTAAATTATTACTTTAATAATATAAGTATTAAAACTATTTACTAAAATTTAATGCTATTGCACAGAATAAAAAACTATGATATAATTTTACTATGAAAAATATTTTAAATAACTTGCCAATTAAAAAAAATGATTGTGTTATAGCAGGAATTAGTGGTGGTGCTGATAGCATGGTTTTATTGTGGTTACTTAATAATTACAGAAAAACAATAGGTTTTAAACTAATTGCTGTTCATATAAACCATAATTTAAGGGAACAAGAAAGTTTAAACGATCAACATTTAGTTGAAAATTTTTGTAAAAACTATAAAATTGCTTTATCGGTTTATAGTGTAGATTGCAAAAATTCTAAACAAAGTCATGAAAGTATCGAGCAATGTGCAAGAAGACTAAGATATGATTGTTTTAATCAAGAACTTAAAAAACAAAAGGCAAAGTATTTAATTTTAGCACATCATAAAAACGATAATGCTGAAACCATTTTATTAAATCTTGCAAGAGGCACAGGCATTCGTGGAGCAATGGGAATAAAACAAACTAATAATATTTTGCGTCCATTTTTAAATGTTAGTAAAACAGAAATTGAACTGTTTGCAAAAGAAAATAATATTCCTTATTGCCTTGATAGCACAAATTTAGACTTGGCTTATTCTCGAAACTTTATTAGAAAAAAAATCTTCCCTCTGCTTGAAACAAAATTTCCAAAAGTGCAAGATAATTTCTGTGCTTTTGCTGAAAGATTAAAAGAAGACGAAGAATATTTTATTTCTATTCTACCTAAAGATAAAGTAAAAATTAAAGAAAATGAAATTGTTATAGATAAATCATTACTTAAATTACAAAAGCCAATAAGCATAAGAACTTTACAATATGCTTTAAATGAAAAAAATTGGTTGATAGATTTTTCAAGCACTAACCTTTTAGACATATTAAATTTATCTTATTGTAAAACCAATACTAAAATTGATTTACCTAATAATTTAATTGCTTTTGTAGAATATAATAATATTATAATTACTAAAAAAGACAAATCTTGGTTAAATAAAAACATTATACCTTTTAAACTTGGAGATATTTGTTTATTAAATCAGTCTTATGAAATAAAATTTGTAAACGATAACGATGTTAATTTTGACAGTAATAAAAAATATTTAGACTATGATAAAATTCCGCAAGACGCAATATTTAGAACTAGAAGAGAAGGTGATAAATTTAAAAAACTTGGAAGTGGAACAAAAAAATTAAATGATTATTTTACTGATAAAAAAATACCACTTAAAGATAGAGATAAAATAATTGTTTTGGCAAGCAAAAATCGAATTCTTATGGTATTAAATTATGACATAAGTGAAGATTTAAAGATAGATAGTTTTACGCAAAAAATAATATCAATTTGTAAAAAATAATTAATTTTTTATAAAAAATTACGATTTAATATAAAAAATTATTTAATTATAATTATTAATTTTTAAAACACAGCAAGTTAAATCGTCGTTGGCATTTTTTAAACTTGCTTCTTCAATAATAGATTCTGCCAAAATTTGAGCATTAGCGGTTCTTTCTTCATTTATAAATTCTTGTAAATTATCTTCACCAATAGCATCAACCACCCCATCACTACATAAAACAACAAAATCACCTGCTCTTAAATAATGTGTTACTATTGTAGGATTAATTTTATCAACAATGCCAATAGGTAAACTTTCAGGAACAACTTTTATAGTTGTTTCTTTTTGTTTTACATAACTTGCAGAACTTGCTAACTTAACAAAATCTGCTCTTCCACTATATCCATCAAATTCAACTAAATCTAGCGTTGAAAATGAATTAGTATTAACTTTAAACATTAAATTATTGATTGTAGAAAGCATTAATTCTCTATTAATTCCAAGATTAATAAAACTTAAAAGTAAATCAAGGCATAAATTACTTTTATCACTTGCAATTTTACCAGTTCCCATTCCATCAGCAAGTGCTAAAATATGTTTTTCATTATCTAATTTATTATATAACATATTATCTCCACAATCATTTTGCTTTGATTTTTGAGAAAATCCTACAAACACATTAAATTTAGGTGCAATTTCAAAAGTAACTGCTCTCCATCCTGCAAAGTTTGTGTATTCATTAGAGGTTGCAATAAATTTCATTTTAAAAATATTGCTTAATATTTGTGAATATTGGCTATTTTTTGCACATTCTTGTCTTAAAATTAATATTATTTTTTTAATGTTTGATTTATCATCTTTTAAAACACTTACTTCTTTAACTTGAAGATTATAAACACTAAATTCTGCGATTATATCGCTACTTTTAATATTTGTATTTACAGTTAAACCGTTTAAATTTTGAGCAAAGTTTTTACTAATTTCAGACATTCCTGCACAACTTTCACTTAATGCAACTAAATTACTATTTTGTTCGTCTATTTTTCCTTTAACTTTTAAATATTCATTAGTAGCATCATTAATTTGTGCTATAATTTGATTAATGAAAGGACAACTTAAATTAAAATTAGAAGGCAAATCAACAAGTGTTACTTTACCTTTACTTAACGCAATTGATATAATTTCTTTTAAATTATCTTTTGCTTTGCAAGTTTCTTCGCTATTATAGCCACAATTTTTGCACTGTTTATTTTTTAATTGTTGATAAAGAAAATCTACTAATTTTTCTTGTGGCAAACTTAATGCAAGCATAGATTTATATAAATTTTCTAAATCACAAAATAAACTAGACATATAGTTTAATTTTTTAGAAAGAGTTGTGTAATTTTGACTTATTATAAAATTTTTTGCAATATTTTGTTGATTTTGCCCAAAAAACACTGAAATTTGCTCAAATTTTGAATTTGGTATAATTAGTATTACTAAACTTGGAATAAATATCATTAGCAAATTTATATATGTGTAACTAATATAAGCGTTAAATACACAGCCTAAAATAATATCTGTTATTATGGTTGCAATAACCATTGCATATTTGTTAATTTTTGCAAAAACAATTGACGCAGTTGCCCATATGAAAATTATTGCAAAAGGCAACACCGAATTATTAGTTAACGCTATTGAAATTGAAAATAATGTTGCTATAATTAGCACATCTCTTTCTTTTAATGTTAAACTTGCTAAATATAAAAATAATAAACAAATTGGAAATATTATAAAAAATGAACCAGTATATATATTAGATATTCCCATGCATATTGTTATAAGACTTACAAATATACAAATTTTTTCATCTACACTATAAACACCTTTATAATTTTTAATTTTAATAGCAGAAAAGAAAATATTATAAACATATAAAAATAATAAAGATGCAACTACTGATACAATAACCGATATTACTGAAGTTTTTGAATATAAATTAAAATAAATAAATGCAACTTGACTGAATAATAACATTAAATAGCCAAGTAAAGTTTTTATTTTAATAAATTTTAATGATAATAACATTTTATAAAGCAAAATAATTGCAATAACATTTATTGATATAACTAAACTGCTTATAGATTGCATTTTTAAAAAAAGACCTAATAAAAGTGATATACTTGAATAATAAATATTAAAGCCATTTAAAGTTAATGCAATAATGAAAGAAAATATAAAAGGGTTTATTGATGGTGAAATAAAAGAAAAACATAGAAAAAAAACTAAAATACACACGCTTAATTCTATTATTATTTGTTTTTTTACTATTTTCACAGTTTTCTCCTTTTATTTTGCATTATATATGATAATATATATATATATATAATATAATAATATATATTTATTATCAAATTATGATGTTATCATTTTAATAGCGATAAAACACGAAGAATATGGTATTTAGAAAAAAAATATAAT
>CABUZJ010000004.1 GCA_902496015.1 uncultured Eubacteriales bacterium | reverse complement strand
GAATTAACATTAAATAGCGATTTTGATATTGAGTTTAATAATGGTAAAGTTTTAAATGTTCAACTTAAAGTAGTAAAATATGCAAGTTATGTAAATTTAATTGTTGATTTAAAATATGAAAACAATTTTGCAAACTTTATAATTATAAATAATGAAGTTTATGCAAACATTAATTCATTAAAAATAAAAGCAGATATTAATAAGTTAAGTTCGCTTATTAATGAATTTATTGGAAATAATGAGAATGAAAAAGTAGAAGCATTAACACAGCAAATTGAAGAACTTGCAACTAGCAAAGAAATTGAATTAAATTCATACTTAAATAATTTAAAACAAAAAATACAAACTTTAACAATTAGTGAAATTATAAATTCAATAAAGATTGAAAATAATGGCACAAATGAATTTAATTTTTCAATGGACTTATCTAAATTAAACGGATTAGACATTCAAACAAAAGTTACACTAGAAATAAATATAGATAAGCAAAAAGAAATAATAAATTCTTTAAAATTGTGGATAGTTGATTTACAAAACATTAACTTAAACACAAATGTTAATATTAAAGATTATGCAGAAGAAATTGCGGTAAATCATAATGAATATTTAAGCTTATCACTTCTTGAAGATGGCATTAAAAATAGTTTTAGTTTAACTAATTTCACTATAAACTCATCAATTGAAATTGTGCTTGCTAATGGCAATGCGATTGTTCTAGATTTATCTTTTGCAAGGGCAGAAGACGGAAAGCAAACGATAGTTTTAAATTTAAGTGTAAAAGACTTAACAGCAAAGTTCATAATAATAAATAATAATGTGTTTGCAGAAATAAAAGGTATAAAAGTTAAATTAGATATAACACAATTAAAATCTTTAATTAATAAGTTAATTGGTGACGCTGAAAACGAACAAATTGAAAAATTAATAAATCAAATTGAAGATTTTGCAACTGGCAAAGAAATTGAAATAAATAATCAATTAAATAATTTAAAACAGAAAATACAAACTTTAACCATTGGTGAACTTTTAAAAGCAATAAATATTAATAATTATGGAACAAACGAATTTAGTTTTTCTATTGATTTATCAAAATTAAGTGAACTAAATTTAGATGCAATAGTATCTTTAAATTTAAGCATTAATGAAGAAAAACAATTGTTAGATAATTTAAAGGCAAATATAATAAATCTTTATGGGACCAACACAAAACTTAATATTAGTGTTAATGATTATGCAAGCCTTGCACAAGTGAATGCTAATCTTTATTTAAACCTAGTTGAAGTTACCAACAATTTACTTGAAATTTTTAATTTTAAAACAATTAGTGCAAATCTAACTGCAACGGTTTATGATGGCAATAGTGCTATTTATGAATTGATTTCAAGCATTAATGCAGAGTTAAATTCTTATGGATTTAACACTATTGAAGATAAGATTATGTGCCTAATTAACAGCAATTATTTAAGCATTGTTGCAAGTTTGGGTGGAAATGCACAAGTAAATGGCAAGATTGTTCTTTATGAAGATGAATTATATATTAATGTAAATAATTCGTATATAAAAATTAGTAGAACCGACCTTTATGAATTGATTGGGCTTCCAAAAAATGCTGATGAATATATTTTAAATGAACTTACCGGACTTAATTTATTAGAGCAACTTAAAGATATATTTAAAAACAATGAAACATTAACTGTTGATGAAATTATTGAAAAGTTAAAACTTGTTAAAATTGAATGCAACAGTAATATGATAGATATTGTTTTAGATTCTAAATTAATAAATAGTGATAGGGCACTAAAAATTAAAGTTGGATTTATTGATAATCAAATTTCGAGTGTTGAAATTAACGGGCTTAAAATTGCAGATAAATATGTTAACATTAATTTAGATTTAAAACTTAATAGTGAAATTAATAAAGTTAAACCACAAGAAGAATATTTTAATTTAACAGAAGGATATCAAACATTATTAGATTTGTTAAGTTTAAATGAGGCAAAACTTGAAGCAGAAATTGGAATTTATGAAACACTAAACCCTAGTTTAATCTATGGTGGTGTGCAATATAATGAAAGTTTTAAAGCATTAATAGAAAAGATTAGTAATCCTAATGCTAGAACCCTAGACCTTTATTCAGCAATTGAAACCTTTAACCTTGAAAATAATTTAGATTTAAAAATTCACTATCAACAGGGTGTGCTTTATGTGGAATATAAGAGTGAGTTAGGCGATAATCCGCTTAAAGTAAAAATTAATAAAGAAAACATAAATGAAAGTATTGTTGCAATTTGCAGTGTTTTCCTTAAAAATCAAACACAAACAGATACAATAGTTTCAAGCCTAGATGATGTGCAAGGCTTTTTAGAGGGTGCAGGAATTGAAACTCTTATAGACCTTAATAGTTTGTCTTTAATTAACATAATTAACAATTTGAAAGGTAAGGTGCAAACCGATAAAAATGTTGACTTTAATCAGGTTATAAGTTTGTTATCTGGCATTACTATAAATGCATCAGGAATTGATTTAACTTTGTCAGCAAACACAATTAATGCAAATAGCGATATGCGAATTATGGCAACATTCTATAACAATAGCATTAACAGCGTGAGTGTTGTTGGGCTTGATGGCGGTTTAATTGCAAATTATCTTACTGGTTTAGGAATAGACCTTAATAATAAATTTATAGACTTTAACTTAAAAATAGATACTTCTTTATCTAGCGTTACAAAAGTTAATGATGTTGGTTATATAAATTTAAACGGTGTAGATGAAATATTAAAATCGGCTTCAAATGCTATAAATAATAATAAATCATTTAAGTTAAGCGGAAAGATTAATGCAGGCCTTATAATTGGTAGTAGCACTTACAACATAGATGATGTGCAAGTTAATATAATAGCAAATTTAAAAGATGGTGACTTAGAATTATTAATTGACTTGCCAAGCATTCCTGTTATTCTTCCTGGAATTGTATTTAAACCAGCAACAAGAGGAAGAAATGCACAAATTTATTATTATAATGGAAAGGTTTACATTTATAGGTTTGATAACCAATTAATTAATAGAAACGATAAAGAATATAAATATTCTTGTTCGCTAGATTGGTGCTTTGCAAATCTTGCTGATGTGCTTTCCTATGCCTTAGGGTTTACCGATATGATAACAGGAAAAATTAGAGATAGTATTAATAGTGTAGATAATGAAGCGCCAACTAATGTAATAGAAAATATTATTAAAGATTATTCTAACCAAACAAATGGCACACAATCTAATTATAGTGTTAAAATTAGCGGTGCAGCACTTGCTCAAAAATCAATGTTAGGCGACATGACCTTTAAAATTGTAACTAACAACCAAAGTCACACAATACAACAAATTGGAATAGATATGATGTTTGTAGATTTGATTTCTTTGAATGGTATGTTAAATTTTGAAACTTTTGCAAATACGCAAACTATAAACTTCAACACGAGCAATTATGAATTTAAAGGATAAAAATTATGAGTTATGTTTTACAAATAACAGCAATTAATCAAATAGACACCATTGAGCCATTACTTAAAGAAGAAGGCGTGAGTTTTAAAGATATGTCTCTTTGGGTAAGAGCATTAGACCAAGAGATTAAATCAAAATGTCCAAATGTTTATTGCAAAATTATGAAAGAAAGTTTAAATATTTCTAAATACAGCGTTGTAAAATCAAAAAAAATGGCAAACTTAAAAAAATGTTTTACTTATAGAAATAAAAAGTTTTATAGAAATGAAATTAATAATGGTGAAGACCCTGCAAGACTAGACAGATATTTAATGATGACAACATTAAATGAAATGTTTGGCAGTGAAAGTGAAAACATTTTAAAAGGAAGTTTGAAGAGATTTTTAAGTTTAAGAGAACAAGAAGAATTAAAAACTTTAAATGATGAAGAGCAATTTAATAATTAGATAATTTATTTGCATAAATAAAATACAAATCGTATAAAAAGCGATTTGTATTTTTTAATTATAATTTCATAAATTAGGCACTATTAATTATTAATTTAAACAAAATAACGATACATTGAATTTAATGCTTTAAAGTTGACTATTGCAAATTTTTAGTTTAATATTAAATAAACTATGTAAACATATCTTGTTTATTAATTGTTTGATGAATTTTTAACCGAAAATTAAACCCCTAGGGTTTCCTAGGAGTTTATATATCTAAATTTTTATAAAGGAAATAACTTGGTTCAAAAAATTCAGCAAGTTCTAAGTCTAGTGCATAGCACAAATCAAGAAGGGTGGAAATCTTCATGTCTTTAGTTTGACCTAAAAGAATTGCACTAATTGTTGATTGTGGAACACCCGATTTTAAACTTAGTTCATATTGGGTCATGCCAGTTTCTTCAATTTTTGATTTAAGTCTATAAATTAAAGCATCAATTAATGTCATATTATTACTCCAATCTGTTGAAATTAGTGTATTACAATTAAAAGATTTTATACTCCGTTGCATTGGAATTAGGTTTATTATTTAATTATATTTAAGGAGAAAACAATGCCGTTAGTTTATGTTTATGATAAAACAGAAAAATGCAGAATAACCCCCTATTTAACTTTCAGTAACATTGAAGACTTTTTATTTAGTTTGCATCAAGATATTAAAGTTTTTCAAGAAGTTTGGGTTTTAATTGAGCCATTAACGCCCAAAGATTATGCCTTGATTGAAATTTTAATTGCATTAAGAAAGAGATATAACACTCTTTCTATCTGTTTAATGCTTGAAGACAAAAAATGTTTTAATAAGCCCGATTTACGCCTAGAACCAATTAAAGACGAAATGGAAATGTTAGATAAGTTTTTAATGTATGAAAACGAAACAGACCGCAGACGCATAAAAGTTCAATTTATTAATGGCGATTTTTAAAATTTTACACTGCAATCGTGTAAATTTATTTTTCGTTTAGTAAAATAGATCTGTATAAAATTTTACTAAGGAGAAAAATAAAAATGGAAAATTTTGAAACCTATTTGCAAAAGTCCAATCTTGCAAATAACACAATTCAGTCTTATACTTGGACTATAAATGAGTATTTTAAAAAATTTGGTAAAATCGACAAAATAAGTCTAATAAAGTATAAGCAATATTTATTAGAAAACAACAAGCCAAAAACTGTGAATTTAAGATTACAGGCTATTAACAAATATTTAACTTATAAAAATAAGGCTGATTTAAAAGTTAAACCTTTAAAATTGCAACATGCAAATTTTATAGATAATGTGATAAGTGATGCCGATTACAAATTTTTTTGTAATAAACTTAAAGACGAAAACAAAATTTTATGGTATTTTGTTGTTAGGTTTTTAACTGCCACTGGGGCAAGAGTGGGGGAGTTAATTCAAATTAAAGCAGAAAATATTTTTGCGGGCTATGTTGATATTTATTCTAAGGGTGGAAAAATTGGCAGATTATTTATTCCAAAAACTTTAAAACAAGAAACTCTTATTTGGATTTCTAGAATAAATTTAAAAAGTGGATATATTTTTTTAAATAAATTTGGAAAACGACTTACCACAAGGGGAATAGCACAACAACTTAAAAGTTTGGCAATTAGTTATGGAATAGATGAAAAAGTAGTGCATCCACATTCATTTAGGCATAGGTTTGCTAAAAATTTTCTAGAAAAATATAACGATATTGCATTGCTTGCAGATATTATGGGGCATGAAAGTATTGAAACCACAAGAATTTATCTTCGCAAAACAGCAACAGAACAGCAATTGTTAATTGATGAAATTGTGACTTGGTAAAGGCGTAATATAACGCCTTTTTTATTATTTTATTTTTATTAGTTATAGTGTTTTTTAAAAATATCAAACAAATGTTCAAAAAATGCTTGAAAATAGAGAAAAAAGTGTTATAATTTAAGTATGAGATATATATTGCATTGTGATCTTAATAATTTTTATGCTTCGGTTGAGTGCCTTGAAAATCCAAAGTTAAGGGGAGAAGCAGTTGTTGTGTGTGGGAGAGTGGAAGATAGACATGGAATTGTGCTTGCAAAAAATTATAAGGCAAAAGAATTTGGAATTAAAACAGGTGACACACTTTGGCAAGCAAGGCATAAGTGCCCCGATGTTTTAAGTGTGGAAGCAAGGCATAATGTTTATTTAAAATATTCTAGGTTGGTAAGAAAGATATATTTACATTATACTGATTACATTGAGCCTTTTGGAATAGATGAGGCATGGTTAGACTTGACGGGCAGTGTGTTTAGTTTTGCAGAGGCTGAAAAGATTGCTGATGAATTAAGGGAGAGAGTTTATAAAGAAGTGGGATTAACCATTTCGGTGGGGGTTAGTTTTTGTAAGGTTTTTGCAAAACTAGGAAGTGATTTAAAAAAGCCAAATGCCACAACGGTTATAACCCCAGAAAATTTTAAACAAAAAATATGGGGATTGCCTGTTAGTGATTTGCTTTATGTTGGGAAAGCCACCACAAAAAGGTTAAAAGAGCTTACTATTGAAACCATTGGCGACCTTGCTAATTTTGATAGCAACCTAATTAAACAGCATTTAGGGAAAGTTGGTGAAATGCTTTTTAGTTATGCCAATGGGCAAGATAATGCTTGTGTTCGTAAATATGACGAAAGGGCAGAAATTAAAAGTGTTGGCAATAGCATGACATATTATAAAGATATAATTTTAAAAGAAGATATTTATGCATTGCTTTTATTGCTTAGTGAAAGTGTGGTGGCAAGAATGAAAAAATATGGCTTTTATAAGGCAAGAAACTTGGTTATTAGCATAACAGACAATAATTTGGAAAGCATAATAAGAATGCGTAAAATGAACCCTGCCACAGACATTGCAACAGAGATTGCTGACTATGCTTTTGAACTTTTTGAAAAGCATTTTGCTTACAGAACAAAAGTTAGGGGATTAGGGATTCATGTTAGTGATTTTGTGGAAAACGACCAACTTATGTTTTTAGATAAAATAAAAAATAGAAGAAAAATAGAAAAACTTCAAGACACCGTGGAAAAAATTAGAGAACGATTTGGAAGGAAATCGGTTCAAAGGGCAATAATTTTAAAAGACGAGAAGATGAAAGAAATTAACATTATTGAAGACCATGTGGTTAATCCGTCATTTAAGGAAGAAATGCAAAATTATCATAAACAAATTTACTCTATTTAATGGATAAAACAAAAAGTGCTGTTAGCACAAGGCAAAAGGGGAAGCAATGGACAATTTAGTTAAAGTTGAAAAAATTTTTCAATTTTTAAATAGTAAAAAATTAACACAAACACAATTTTGTAAAATGTGTGGGATAGAAAAAAGACAATTAAAAAATATGCTTTTAGGGAAAAACACATACAATGTGGAAACATTATTTAAAGTGGGAAAATTTATAGGTGTTGAAGTGAAAGACCTTATAAACAAATAAAATTTAAAGGTATGTGCAACAAAATTTAGCAAATTTTGCAATAAAATATCTAATTATGTCAAAAATGTTATATTAATTATTATAAAATCCGCAAATTATAAATAAATTAAATATTTTGGGCAATAATTTTTGCATGAAAAAATATGTTGATGTGATTTGCGAAATGAAAAAAGAAGGAAATATTATTCCCCTTTGCTTAATTTGGGATAATGGTCATAAATATGCAATAGATAAAGTTACAGATTGCAGAAGATTAGCAAGCCTGAAAGGTGGGGGTGTGGGGCTTAGGTTTACCTGCACAATTTGTGGAAATTCAAGATATTTGTTTTTAGATGAATATAGGTGGTTTGTGGAAATAGAAGAGTAAATTATTAACAAATTATTGGATTTTGTTAATAACTATTGTATAAAACTTTTTGCATTGCACACATTAAAAACATGAAAAAAGTTTGTTTTATAATCTTTGCAATGTTATTGTTTTCAACTTATATGGCTTGTCCAAACTGCAATATTAGTTATGCAGATGAAGATAAGACAAAAACAGCAAGTTTATTTTCTGAGCCCATGATGGCAATAATTATTGATGATTTTGGTGGCTATGAAAGAAACGGAGTTGAAGAAATAGTCAATATTCCCGCTCCGCTTACTTGTGCAGTTATTCCATTTGCAGATAACACAAAAACAGATGCCGAATTAGCTTCAAGTAAAGGTCATGAAGTTATTTTGCACATGCCAATGGAATCGCATGTGAAACTTCCAGACGAATGGTATGGAGCAACATATATTAAAAACAATGACGACCCTGAAACTGTAAGAAAAAAATTAGATGATTGTTTAGCGCAAGTGCCAATGGCTAAGGGTGTAAACATTCATATTGGTTCAGGAGTGTGTAGAAATAAAGAATTAATGACTACAATAATTTCACATTTAAAAAGTAAAAATAAGTATTTTTGTGATAGCCGAACCCACATAGAAACTGTTGGTGAGCAAGCAAGCATCGCATGCGGGCAACCATATTTAGCAAGAGATGTGTTTTTAGAGCCACATGGTATGGGCGGATATGCAAATGCGTGTAAGTTTTTAATTGATGGAGCAAAAATTGCAAAAGAAAAAGGTTATAGTATTGCTATTGGACATGTTGGAAGAGAAGGCGGAGTTTCAACAGCAAAAGCCATTGCAGATAGTCTTGATGAAATATCCAAAATGGGAGTAAAAATTGTTCCATTATCTAAAATTTATGAAGTGTTAGAAGGCACACATGTTTAATAAAATGGAATTAAATTAGAACAAAAACCAACGGATTTACCGTTGGTTTTTATATTGTTTATTACACTTTACACAAAGAATAAGAAAGCAACTAAACTAATTTGAGCAAGATAATAAAGTGTGTGATTAATAATAATTAAAGGTTTATTATCTTGTTTGTTGCCAAAATATTGCAATGATAAAACAAGGTCGCTTAATAAGAATAAGAATAAGCCAACCGCTGAAATATACATTAGTGGAGTTTTAACTGATAAACTTATTGAATAAGCCACCATAAAAACAAGAATGAATGCATAAATTAAAGATTGAACAAAAAACTTTCCAAAGTCTAGTTTCATGCCTTTACTAATAAGCATAATTAGTGGGGCAACAACAACTGCAACGCCAAGTGCTATAACAACGCATAGCCAAATTGTGCTAGTTTCGGTTGCAAACAAACTTAAACCAGTGGCATAGCACACATGGCCTAAACCAAATGAAAGCATGCCAGCATTCAAATAAGCATTTTGGTGTTCTTTATAAATAACTTTAAGGTCTAGTAAAATATCTCCAACAAGTCCAAACACAAGCCCTATAACAATTAAACCATAATTTATTCCACCAGAAGCCGAAAACATTGCTATAATACCAGCACTAACAAAAGCAACTGAAGCCAAAGTTTTAGTTAGCACGCCAGCAACTCCACCACGAATAGTGCGAACAGCAATAAATATAATTGTCAAAACTAAACAAGTAGCAAGACAAATAATTGAAAGTGCCATAATATTTTTCCTCCTTAATTAATTTTACACAATATTATAAAAAATACAAAATATCTTTTAAATTAATTTTAAAAATTAAAATAAGTTTGATATACTAACTTGTGAGGAAAGAAATGGCAAAGAGTTCATTATTAAAAATAATAAGTTTGTTTTTAGGTAAAGCAATGCCCTATGTTTGTAATAAGGATAGCAAGGCTTATGAAATATTTGAAAGCTTACCACAAGAACTAAGAGTAAGTTTGGGAATTTTAAATGAGGGCGATTATTTAACTATTTTTAAAAGTAAAAATCAAATTTTAGTTGAAAAAAGTGATAAAAACAAAGAGTGCGATTTAAAAATATATTTTAAAAACAGAAAAAGTGCAAGATTAGTTTTTTTGGGAAAAATAAGTGTAGCCCAAAGTTTTGCAAGACACGATATTTTGCTTGCAGGAAATATTAACACGGCTATAAGTTTAGTTGGAATTATTGATATATGCGAATATTATTTATTTCCAAGATTCATAACATATAAATTTTTACCTAAAATGAAAAAAGAATTTTGTTCTATACCATTATATTTCTTTTGCTTATTTGGGAAAACATCAAGCATTAAAATTACTAATCCCGTGTTAAGAAATAAAAAAAATAAACAAATAGAACAAAAAGAAAAAGTCAAAAAGCCAAAACTTAAAAGCAGAAAAAACGAAAATACCGAAGATGATAAGGTTGCTAAATAAGTTAAGGAGAAAAGTAATGAATAACTATTTTGAATTTAATAATAATGTTAAAATTTTATGCGGAGAAAATGCTCTTGCAAACCTTGCGTATGAATTAAATTATTTTGGTAGTAAAAATCCTATGCTTTTAAGTGATGAAGGTCTAAAAACAGTTGGCACACTTAAAAAAGTTATAGATGCTAGTGTGGGAGTGGAATTTAAAACAATATTTACTAACATACCTGCCGATAGTAGCACTATGACGATTAATCAAATAGCAAGGCTATACAAAAACAATAAGTGCGATGGAATTGTTGCAGTGGGTGGCGGGTCAGTAATAGACACCGCTAAGGGAGTAAGACTTATTCTTTCGCAAGGTTGCGAAAATATTTTGTCGCTTAGTGGCAATGAAATTGTAAGGCAGGGCAAGCATGTTCCATTTATCGTTATTCCATCAACCAGTGGAACGGGTAGCGAGTGCACGGCAGTTGCAGTTATAAAAGATGCAAAAACAAAAATTAAACTTGAATTTATTTCAAGTGAATTGCTTCCAGATGTTGCCATTTTAGATTTAAGATTAACTAAAAATTTACCTGCAAAACTTACAGCAAGCACTGCAATAGACGCACTTGTGCATGCGGTTGAAAGTTACACAAGTTTACAAAAGAACCCAATTAGTGATGTTTACGCAAAAACGGCAATAAGTTTAATTGCAAATAACTTAATTGATGCAATAGATAATAGCGATAGTGTTGCAAGACTTAATTTAGCCCTTGCAAGCAACATGGCAGGCACAGCATTTTCGAATGCTATGGTAGGAATTGTGCATGCAATTGGGCATGCATGTGGTGCAGTTTGTTCAATTCCGCATGGCAATGCAATGGCAATGCTTATTGCACCATGCATGAGATTTAATTTAGATGTGTGCCATGTGGAATATTCACAACTATTGTTGTATTTTACAAATGAAGACACTTATGCAACAACTAAATCTAACGAAAGAGCACAAAAATTTATAGATGAAGTTGAAAGTTTGATTTTAAAATTAAATGAAAAAACAGGGCTTTTATTAAAACTTAGTGACTATGGTGTGAAAAAAGAAGATTTAGAAAAAATAGCACAAACAGCCATAACTGATGGTGCTGCAATAGTTAACCAAAAAAGATTTAATAAAGAAGATGTTATTGCAATTTTAAATGAAATATATTAAATAAAAGCGATTATTCTTTACAAAAATAAAATTAAAGAATATAATAAAAGATAATAGGAGGGAAGAAAATGGCACAAACAAAGTCTTCTAGTTCACGCAAATCAAGCAGTTCATCTAGCAACAAAACTTCGGCTTGGGGAATAAACAAAATTTCATTTTGGTTAATTGGTGCAGCAGCAATACTTTATCTTGTTGCATTAATTTGTTCCGCTGTTGGAGTAAATTTAAAAGTAGTATCAGCTATTCAAGGAGTTGTTACAGCATTTATTATATCAGTTGTGGCAGTTCTTGCATGGCGCTATGTTAGAAATAAACCAATGGTTTGGAAAGTTTTATATGTTGTGTTTTTGCTTGTAGTTCTTGCGGGTATAATTATTCCATTAGTAGTTTAAAATGATAATTAAAAAAATAAGCCAAACGGCTTATTTTTTTATATTTAGAATTAATCATTGACAAAATTTATTTAGTGATTTATATTAAAATATATTAAAAATATATTAATAGTTTAGGAGTAGTTATGAAAATTAGTGAGATAAAACCTGGAAATGTTGAGTTTCAAGGATGGATAGAAAATTTAAGAGATAAAAAAAATATGCAATTTGTGGTAATTAGAGATTTATCTGGCAAAGTTCAAGTAACAGTTATAAAAGAGGAAAACCCACAAATAGCAGAAATATTTTCAAAAGCAACTCTTGAAAGCACGGTTAAAATTTCAGGACTAGCAGTTAAAAATGAATTTGTTAAACTTAATGGCATTGAAATTATACCTAATAGTGTGGAAATAACAAGCCATGCGGAAGCATTGCCAATAGGACCTGAAAGTTCGATAGATCAAAGATTAGATTTTAGATGGATTGATTTGAGAACAGAAAAAAATCATTTATTGTTTACCATTCAAAGTTATTTTGTTAATGCAATGAGAGAGTATTTAATAAATCATGATTTCACGGAAATACACACTCCAAAGTTTATTAGCACAGCAAGTGAAAGCGGTGCAGAAGTTTTTGAAGTGAAATATTTTGATAGAAAAGCATATCTTGCACAAAGTCCACAATTTTATAAACAAATGGCAATGGCTGGAGGGCTTGAAAGGATATTTGAAATAGCACCTTGTTTTAGGGCTGAAAAATCACACACAAAGAAACATTCAACAGAGTTTACAAGTTTTGATGTTGAGTTTAGTTATATCAATTCTTTTTTAGATGTGATGAATCTTGAAGCCGAAATGCTTGCTTATGCATTAAAAAAACTAAAAGACAAATATGGCGAAAAAATAAAGGAAGTTTTTGGAGTTGATATTATTGTTCCAACATTACCTTTCCCAACAATGAAATTAAAAGATGTGTATGCTGAACTTGAAGAAAGATATGGTTTTAAAATTCCAGAAAAAGAAAAAGACGATTTAACCACCGAAGCAGAAAGATTATGTGAACGCCTTGCAAAAGATAAATTTAATCACGAATTTTTATTTATAACCGATTATCCACCACAAAAAAGAGCATTTTATCATATGCGAAAAAATGGTGCATTGCAAGGGTATGACTTAATTTGGAAAGGCATTGAAATAACAACCGGAGCCCAAAGAGAACATAGATATGAAGAATTATGCAAAAATGCCAAAGAAAAAGGATTAGATAAAGATGTTGAACATTATTTGCAGTTTTTTAAATATGGAATACCACCTCATGGTGGATTTGCAATAGGCGTGGATAGAATAACAATGTTATTACTTAATATGCCAAGTTTAAAAGAAACAGAGTTCTTGTTCCGTGGTCCTGATAGGTTGACTCCATAATATATTTATAAATACTCTTGCATTATGCAAGGGTGTTTTTTATTTGCTTATTTATGATAAGTTTGATACAATAATTTTGTAAAAATTTTATATTTAATTTTTAAATTTTGATTGGAGAAATTTATGCAGAAAATACCTAAGATTATTCATTATGTTTGGCTTGGCAGGGGTAAAAAACCAGATTTATTTTATAGATGCCTTGCTAGTTGGAAAAAGTTTTGCCCAGATTATGAAATTCGTGAGTGGAATGAAGACAATTTTAATTTTGACGAAAGCCTTTATGCAAAACAAGCATATTCGGTTAAAAAATATGGATTTGTGCCTGATTATATTAGGGCAAAAGTGCTTTATGAATATGGCGGAATTTACTTAGATACAGATGTTGAAATGGTAAAACCATTTGACGATTTATTAGATAATGATTTTGTTATTGGGTTTGAAAATAATGTGCATTTAGGAACGGCGACTCTTGCCTCTGTTCCTCATCATCCTTTTACAAAACTTATGTGCGAATTTTATAAAGAAAAACCATATTTCAAGGAAAATGGGAAAATTGATTACACACCTAGTACACCAATTTGGACTTATTTTTTGCATAAATATTATAATTTGAAGTTAAATAATAAAAAACAAATATTAAAACTAAATGATAATGAATTGACAATAACGGTGTTACCAAAAGACTATTTAAGCCCAATTAATTACACAACTAGAAAAATAAAACTAACAGAAAATAGTTATAATATTCATTATTTTAACGCAACATGGTTTACTAAAAAAATGAAGTTTAGAGAAAAAGTGTTAAAAGGTATTTATTATGTTTTCACACCTTATTTATTTGACTTGTTTACTAGAATATGGGTTAATTCAGTATTTATAAATATTAAGAAGTTTGACAAAAAGCATAATTTAAAAAATGCTTTAATTAATTAAATAGACTTATATTAAATATGTTCAAATAAAGCCACAATTTAGAAAGTGGCTTTTAAATTTGATTACTAATTATAAGGAAACATTGATAAACTAAATTTAAAGCGTTTGTGCAATTATCATCATTTAATAATAAGTTTATAGTTAAATAATCGGCAGTTTCAGTTGAATTAATTATTTTATTGATTGTGTAATTTGCTTGTTCTAACTTTAAAACTGCCGTTTTATAATCTTCAATGTTAGAAGAAAGTAGTAATGTATTTTTAAATTTTAAATTTTCTTGGAAATATTCAAAAATATATAAACTTTTAAACTGATAAAGTTTAGAATAAAAAGAATTTGCAGACTTTAAAAATTCGTTTTTTGCTATGTCTAGTGCCGTTAATTTACTGATAGTTTCTTTGTTTTTATTGTATTTAGTGGTTAAATTATTGTTAATGTTTTCATTAGAAATAGAATAATTATTTAAAGCAGAATTGGTGTTATTGTTTGACTTAGACAAATTTATTAAATTTGGTAATATTATAGTTAAAACCACAAGAAAAATAAATATCAGCCAAACTTTTATAGTGCGTGTCATAATTGTTCTAATTATAAATTTATTTGTCGAAAAATGTCTAATATTTTTTAATATTTGAATCTAAAAGTTTATATTAAAAAACAAACACTTTTATTTGTGTTAAGTGTTTGTTTTTTATATTTATAATTATTTTAAAAATAAATTAGGTTTAAAAACATGCAAAAAGTGCTGAGCAAAAGTTTTAATTCTCTGTTTTATTAGCTTTTACATAGTGTTTATTATAAAAAATTGAGCAAATTATTGATATTGTTAATGCTCCAATAGTGTCTGCAATTAGGTCTAACATTGTGTTTTCTAGTGCTTTTCGCCCTATATAAGGGGTGCCATCTAGTGCTGAATGCAATTGAGAATTAAAACCAAATCCATCTTTTATAAATTCTCCTATTTCCCAAATTGCTCCACACGCAACGCCAACAGTAAATATCAAAACAAACACCCATATAGGACTAATAATTATGTTTTTAGTTTTTTGAACAAATAAAGTGTAAGTATAAACTGAAATAAGCGCACCCGATATTGCATGAACGACTAAATCAAAATTAGGTATTGCCACATAACCACCCCAAACAGATGAAAAGGTGTAAGAAAGCACTATAAAAATTTGATAACTAATGTTTACCCAAATTGGTGCGTTGAATTTTAAAATTAAATAAACAGGCATAGGTAACCAAATTAAAATAAACACTATAATATATTCAAGTGGGTTAACACCTGTATTTACACCACAAGCAGTAGCAATAAAATGAGCAATTAAAGAAAGTAGACTTGCAAAAGAAAATGCAAGGAATATCCACAAATCTTTTTTAGAACATAGTTTTTTCATATTGTTAGTATACCAAAAGTTATAAATAAATTAAACTAATTATAATAAATATTTTAATTTTAAAATAAAATATGGTAAACTAATAAAAAATAACAAAGGAAGAAAAATATGGGAAATTATCTTGCATTGGTTAATAAACAAAATAGATATAGTAATGAGATGGTAGAAGGTTTCAAATTTATTGATGTGATTGCCAACGATAATGTGGAAACGCAGGTGGAAGCACGAACTTATAATGCGTTTAATGCATTATGTGAAAGAATGAAAGAATTTGGAATTAAAGTTAGCATTAATTCTGCCCGCAGAACACCAGAAGATCAAACAAGAGTGTTTTTAGAATTAGAACAAGAATATGGCACAGAATATGCTAAAGCGCATACTGCATTGCCTTATTATAGTGAGCATCATACAGGGCTTGCCATAGATGTGAGACTTGAAAGAGAAAAACCCAATATTTTAACAAAACTTAGAATAGGGGCTAAGGAAGATAAGGCGAAAATGTATGCCATTTTTCATAATCAACTTGCAGATTTTGGATTTATTGAAAGGTATACACAAGAAAAACAAATTATAACTGGATATCCAGCAGAAAGGTGGCACATTAGGTTTGTTGGGCAAGAATATGCAAGACAAATTAAACAAAGCGGATTATGCCTTGAAGAATTTTTGAAAGAAAAAAGTAAAGATGAAGTGGCATAAAAATTAATGAAATAAAAAATAGTCAACTTTTGACTATTTTTATTTTGTTTATTTAATTATTGCTTTTGCAAGTTGTAATTATTTTTCTTCGTTATTATTAGTGGCAGTTTCTATAATGTCTGTTATATCTTTTTTCCGTTTATTTCTTTCATATCGCACTAACATATACGCCCCAACAACTCCTAATATAAACAAACCAAGCCCAATAAGTAAATCTGCAAGCATAGTATCACTTCCGTCTTGCCACAATAAATAAACTGCATAAATATCTGGATTAATAAACATGCTTAGCATAGACCCAGCTGAAAGCCCAACAATTGTAAAAAATGTATGAGCGCGTTTTTGACGCAAAAGTGCCCCTAATGCCTTTGAAAATAACACAATTCCTAAAATAAAGCCTAAAATTAAAGCAAGGTAAAGCAAAAGAATAAATGGATTTTGCTTAATGTAACTGAAATGAAAACTAGAAAGCAGTGGCCCAAATTGACCGAATGCCATAAGTAATGCTGTGGCTGAAAGCCCTGGAATAATTTGGGTTAAAGATATTGCAAGCCCAAGAGGAATATAAAGAAGAACTGTTGCCCATGTGAGATTTATAACAGTGTCTGCTGAGCCACCAACTAAAAAGATTGAGCCAACACTTATTATTATTGGAATTAATATGCCAATGATAAGTAAAGTGATTTTTGCAGGGGTTGGTTTGATGCCCTTAATTTCATCACACACTGCTGGGAATGCGCCTACCATAAGCCCTGCAAAAAGACAAATAATTGAAAAAGGCATTATTTCAAATAGGCGTTGAATTGCAAAAAATCCAATAACAAACCCAATAATTGCACCAATACCAATAGGAAGCAAGAAAAGAAAACATTTTTTAAATTCTTTAAATATATTAGCAAGGGCATAAATTAACTGAGAATAAAGTGCAAATATGATTGCTATTGTTGCGCCACTTACTCCGGGCACAATTATTGCAAGGCCTATAAAAAAACCTAGCAAAGCAGAGACAAACCAAGTTTTAGTGTTATAATTTTCAATTTTAACTTCTTCAATTTTTTCCATAATAAAAGTATAACCAAAAAATTAGTTAGTAAGCAAACAAAATAACATAATTGCATAATTTTAAATAAAAAACCCAAACAAAAATGTTTGAGTTTTTTAATAATTATAAATCTTTAAATTTTTTTGGTTTTTCTTCTGGTTTCTCTTCTTGATTTAGGTTTACATTTGCGTTAACTATAATTGAAATAATGCCTGAAACAATTAAAGAACCAACAATAATTATCCAGCCAGGGTGCCACCAACCTATTGCAAGGCCTAACACAATGTAAACAAACACCGAAACAAGTATTAACACCCCGCAAATTGCATCTGCGATAACTTTTCTTTTATTTTTCATATTTTTTCTCCTTTAATTAATTATATCAAACTAATGCCTTTATTCAAAATATTATATGCGTTTGATAAAATTTTATAATTAATTATATTAAAAAGTCTGCTAATGTGCCATCTGCTATTTTTTTATCTAATTCGCAAATAATGTTTAAAATTTGGTAAACTCGGTTCATTGTGTTTATGCAATTATCGTCATTTAAGATTAAATCTTGGTTTAATGTTTCATTATTATTAGATATATCTATTAAAATTTGGGTGAACTTATTTATTAAATCAATTGCGGTTTTCAAATTATTGCTATTTAAGTTTGTAGCAAGATTTTTTCTAAAAATATAATTACTTTGAAAGATTTCTAAATAAAGACAAGTGTTAAATAATCGCAATTTATCAAACATATTATTACAAGCATTATTAAAGGTTAAAAACAATTGATAATCTTTATTTGGTGAAAGTTTATCATTATCTTCGTTTTCTGTTGGAAAACTATCTTCTTCATAATTGCCTGGTTGAGAGTCGGTATTAGGTGAAGCATTATTTTGACTTAAATTATAATTAGTTTGGCTTGCAGTAGAATTTTTGTTATCAAGGTTTGAAAGAGAAGATAGCATAACACTTAATATAACCAGAAATCCAAAACATATTGCACAAATAATAGTTTTTTTCATAAGCGAATCTACTATACAATATTTTGTCGAAATATGTAGAACAATGCATTGGTATATTTTATGCTAAAAGTTTGTTTTAATAGTCAATATTGACAAATTATCAAATTTAATTATAATATTTCAATAAGGAGTTTGTTATATGATATGTTATTATAAACCTACGCACTTCATAGATAAGTTTTTAGTTGCATTCAAAAAACAATATGTAACTCAATTTTTTCTTAAAGCATCTAGTGCCGAATATCATACATGTGCTTTAAAAATTGGAAAGCATAGGTATTATCAAAATATTAATAAAAAGACTGGGGAAATTAAAGAAGTTGAAATTTCTGTTGAGGCATATAAAGAATTATTGGCAGAAAAAGTTGGGGAAGTTTTAGACTATGAGCGTTATATTATTCCGCTTGAAAATGGTAAAGTGGTAAACCTAGATGTTTTTTCAAAAGATTTAGAAGAACGAAGAATTTTGTCTTACGACCAAGACTATAATGATTTTTTATATTATGATTGGTTTGGTAAGGATATAACTGACCAAATAGGGAACAGTTATTATAGTATAGCAGTTGCTGGTATGCCCGAACAATTAGATAAATAACTATTTGTTAAAACTTTTAATTAAATTTTGTTGACTTAGGCAAAATTTAATTTTTTTTGTTTTATTTTTGTATTGATTATATTTTTTGTTGGTAAATTGGATAATATATTGTATAATAACTTTAACTATTATTAAGGAAGGTGGACTATGAGTGTTAGTAGCATTTCTGCAACTATTGCTTCAATTGCTTTGGCATTTTTAATTTTAGGTTTTGTGTTTGGTTGGGTAAGAGGATATCAAAAATCTTTAACTCGATTGCTTATTGTTTTAATTGTGGCGGTTATTGCTTTTTTCATTACTCCTGCCATAACTAAGTCGGTTTTGCAATTTAATTTAGCAAAATATAATGTCACTGTTAATGGGCAAGCAGTAGCTACTGTTAAAGATTATATTATTGCACAAATTTCACAAGTAGAACAAATTGATGAACTTATGCAATCTAGTGCAACATTAAGGGAATTTGTAACGGCTTTGCCTGCAATGCTTGTTAATGTTATTTTATTTACAGTTTTGTTCTTCTTGTTAAAGTGGATTTCAATGATAATTTATTGGATTTTTGCTGGAACATTGTTTAGCAAAAAAAGGCTTGAAGGTAAAAGCAAGGTTAAACTTGTGGGAGCAGGTGTTGGGTGCTTGCAAGCATTAATTGCCCTTGCAATATTGTTAGTTCCTTTCTTTGGTTTTGCAAACATTTCAACACAAATAACAAATGAATATAACAATGCAAATGTTAGCGTTGCAAGTGCTTATTATGAAAGTGATAAAGTTGTTTTTGTTAATGAAACTGAAAATAATGATAATCAAATAGAATCAACAGTAAAAGAAGTTGATAAATATGTTAGTGCATTTAATAACACTTGGGTGGTAAAAGTTTATAGTGCATTTGGAATAAATAAACTTTCTGTGGGAATTTTTAACGAACTTTCATCGCAAAAGGTCAATAATGTTCAAACTAATTTAACGAAAGAATTAACCACTGTGTCGAAAATGTTGCCTTATATAGATAGCATAATGGATAATGGAACAGAAATTAACACCACTTTTGTTAATAATCTTGATAAAATTTTAGATACTGCGTTTGAAAGTGAAATAATTAATAACATTGTTGGAGAAATAGTTTCTACTGCTTCGGGTAAATGGGTTAATGGAGAACAATTTTTAGGGTTAGACATGCCAAAAGTTGAAGGCAATGATGCTTTAAATGGTGTTATTGAAAAAGTTTTTACTAATATGCAACATAACACAACAGTAAATATAAAAACTGATACACAAGCAATTGTTTCAGTTTTAAAAATATTAACCGAAGATGACATTATAAATGCGGTTTCGTCGAGCACTGCCGATATTTTAGATGCGATTTCAAATGAAAATAAGAACACTATTGCGGACCTTGTTAGTGCAATGCTTGAAAGCACAACATTAAAAGTTGTAATTCCTGATGTTTTAAATATTGGTCTAGATTATGTTTATGAGGCATTAAACATAACTATCCCAGAAGGTGAAGAAGACCAATATAAAATTACTATAACAGCAGATGAAGTTGTGTGGGATGAAGAAACAGTTAAAATTCAAAAAATACTTGGTAATATTGCTCGTGTTTATGCCGATTACGAAATTAACTATGTTCAATATAATCAAAACCATCCTGATAGCCCTGTGCAAGTAATAGAAGTTATAGATTTTTCAAAAATTGGAATTGCACTAGACAGCATGAAAAGCAGTGATTTGTTTGGTAAACCAAGCAAGAAAATATTTGAAAGTTTAATTAACAACGAAATGTTAACTGGCATTATTCCAGAAGCAACAAGAACTGAATTAATTGATAGTTGGGAAACTATTAACATGGAAGCAACCTTTACTAGCCTTAATGAAATGGTTATACTTGCTAAAAAATTAAATGACGCAAGTGCAAACATTAATAAAGATGATATTGCTAATGTGCTTGAAACAATAGTTAGTGATGGCGTAAGCAGTGGTGTGGTGGAAAGTATTTTGTCTAAGGACAACTTACAAAATGCAGGATTAGACGAAACAACAGCTGGTGCTGTGAGTGAAGTTGTTACAGAAATAACCAATAAACTAAATAGTAAACCAGAGGCTGAAAAGAAAGAAGAAATTAATGGAATTGCAACAGCAATAGATATTATTAGCCAAGCACAAAATAAAAGTGAAGGCGAAACCATAACAATTGAAGATACCGATGCAACAATAGATGCAATAGCAAATTCAACAATTATAACAGGCTTAATTGAAAATGGTGGTTCTGCCATTGGGCAAATAAATATCTCTCAAAAAATAGATAGTGGCACAAAGGCAAATTTAGAAAATTCAATTAACAATAACAGCACATTAACAGAAGTGCAAAAACAAGCATTAATTAATATGTTAATTGGAAATAATTAAAATAAAAACCTAGATTATTCTAGGTTTTTTTATTATCCACTTTATTGCTCTAATGTAATGCTTTGTTATTTTATTTATTTAAGTAGTTAGAATATTTGACTAATTTATTTATAATTGCTATCATAATCATAATAGAGTAGTGTTAAGGAGAATTTGACTATATGCAAGATTATAGTGCATTAAGTGCAAAAGAAGAGTTAACAAGTTTTTTAACAAGATTGGGAAAAATATTTTCAAATATATCAATTGTAGCATTATTACTTTGTTTAGCTGGAATATTATCTTTTGTTTCAACAGCCATAATTTTATTAATTGGTTTAGCACTAATATTGTTAACTATAGGTGTAATATTTTTATATATTCCAGATTATTTTGAAAAGTTAATGAAAGTTTCAAATATTAGTGTTGAAATATCATCATTTTTTATGCAAAATTTTGCTTGGTTTGCTGTAGTATCAATAATTGGTGCGGTTGTTTCTTTAATTTTATTAAGTTTAGATAGAACAACTAGACATACTGGCAGGATAGTTTTATCTTCTTGTGTTATTGGAGTCGTTATTATAACAGTTATTGTATTTTTAGCAGGGAGGTAAAAGTATGAACAAAATTAATTTGAAAGTAATGGGTATAAATTCAAAAGTATTACCTAAAATTTTTGTAGATGGCCAAGTGATAAAATGCAAAAAGAATGAATTTGGTTCTTATCAAACACAAATTGAAACAGAGAAAAGTGAAATTGAAATAATAATTACCCGTAAATTAGAATTAAGGGCAAAACTTTGGTGGTTATATGCTTTAATTTCTTTTGTAGTTAGTTTGTTTGGTATTTTAGAACCTTTTTACGATAGAAAATGCATTGCAATAGATTGCAGGTTTAAAGTGAAGATCAATGCAGAAAACAATATAAACCTTAGGTTTAATAGTTTAAAAAGCAATGGAAAAGCCGTAGTTATAGAAACAGAAAATGAATTTGAAGAAATAAAAAATGAATATAATGTAGATAAGATTGCTAAAAAACGATTTATTATATTATTAATAATTAAATTATTGATTTGGATAGCACTTGCAATAGTAATTGCAATGTTAATTGCTAAATCATTATAAAAGGAGAAAAGCATGAAAGTATATGTAAAAAACAAATTTTGGTCGTTAGGCGGTGGTTCATCTGTTGTGAATGAAAACAAAGAGCCAGTTTATCAGGTAAAAGGGCGAGTATTTAGTCCAACCAAAGTTAAATGGGTTTGTGACATGAATGGTAAAAAACTTTATAAAATAAGAAACAAGTGGATTAATTGGTTTGTTCATAAAGCATATATTTATGATGAAAACAATACAAAAATATGCACAGTTAAAGATAAATGGTTTAATGTGAATCAGGAATATTTTGTTTTAGGTTATAAAGATGAAATTAAAATTGAAGGGAAATTGTTTGGGTTAAGTTGCAATATTTTAAGGAATGATGAGGTTATTGGGACAATAAGGCGACAATTTACAATTATAAATGATGCATTTGAATTAGAAGCAAATGAAGAAGATATTCCATTTTTAATTGCACTTGTTATTGCATTAGATAATATAACAGATAAAAAATTAAAATCGTAATAGTAGTATTATAACAAAAAGTTAAAACGATAAAAGTCTAAAATTACAATAATAAATTTTAGGCTTTTATTAATTTATAAAAATTTTAAAAATTTTATTGACAATTTAAATTATATTTGTTATTATAATAAAGCATTTATGCGTGGGGGATTAGCTCAGCTGGCTAGAGCGCCTGCCTTGCAAGCAGGAGGTCATCGGTTCGATTCCGATATTCTCCACCAAAAAAACTTGCCTTTCGGGGCAAATTTTATTAATAGAATCTAGTTGAGTTGCTTTGGCACCATCGTGGAGCCGAGCGAAGCGAACGCCCTTGCCAATAGGGCAAGTTAAGTGGGGGTTCCCCCACCTAACAAAAAAAGAAACAACTAAATAAATAATGGGATGTAGCTCAGTTGGTTAGAGCACCACCCTGATAAGGTGGGGGTCGGTGGTTCAAGTCCACTCATCCCAACCAAATTTGAGAGCAGAAATTGCTTTCATTTTTTATTCTAAAATCGCTATATGCCTTATGAATAAAGGGTTATATCGATTTTGAATTTAAAACATAAAACATAAAAATACAAATTTATAAACATTAAAAAATCTATCATTTTACTGTTGCAAATATACCTAAAATTTGTTGCAAATGTTTTTTGACACAAATTTGAGCAAAAAAATAGACCGAAAGTAATCTAATTTTACTTTCGGTCTAAATCTTTATAAAACTATCTAAAACTGATATATTTGCAACAATTTGCAACAGTAACTATTTTCTTACTATAACTTTAACAAAAGTCTTTTTACCTTTCTTTACAACCATTTCATTTTTAACTTGTAAAACTTCATTTATATTATTTTTTCTTTCATTTTCAATTAAAATACCACCTTGTTCAATAAGCCTGCGAGCCTCCGATTTGGATTTTATTATGCTAAGTTTGGACAAAAAATCTAAAATGTTTATCTGCTTTTCGCAAATAATTACTTCTCGTGGCATATCATCAGCATTCCCGCTTATAAAAAGATTGTTAGCGGTTTGTTGTGCTTTCAATGCTTCTGCAGTTCCGTGAACAAGCTCGGTCGTTTTAAAAGCCATAAATTTTTTGGCTTTAACAATATCTTCTTTACACATTTTTTGAATTTCGGCAATTGGCAAGTCTGTAAAAAATCTTAACAATCTTTCAACATCGGCGTCTAAACAATTCACAAAATGTTGGAAAAACTCAAAAGCAGATGTTTTACTTCTGGAAACCCATAATGTCCCCTTTTCTGTTTTACCCATTTTTATTCCTTCCGCGTTTGTTAGGAGCGGACAAACGAGCCCCATCATTAAAGGTCTTGGTGTTCCATTTTGAAAATTCATTTTTCTCGAAAGATCTACGCCAGCACAAATGTTTCCCCATTGATCAGATCCACCAATTTGAAGAATGCAATTAAACTTATCATTTAGATGAACAAAATCAAAAGCCTGCATAAGCATATAACCCATTTCCATAAAAGTTAATCCTCCTTTCGCAAGACGATTTTTGTATAGATCTTTTGTTAGCATTTCATTTACGTTAAAATGCACACCAACTTTTCGTAGAAAATCAATATAGCCCACAGGCTTTAGCCAATCAGCATTATCTACAACTATTGCAGGATTATCACCTGTTGTTTTAACAAATCTATTTAGAATGCTTTTTATTTCATTTGCATTTCGAGCAACTTCTTCTTTTGAAAGCATTTTTCGCATATCACTTTTGTTTGTAGGATCACCAATTAAAGCGGTAGCACCACCAACAAGCACAATGCACCTGTGTCCGCAATCCTGCAAAATTCGTGCCATTCTTAGTCCAAAAAAGTGTCCAATGTGCAAATCATCAGCAGTTGGATCAATGCCAATATAAAAAGTAATCGGCTTTTCACTTAATATTTTTTTTATTTCTTCTCTATGAGTGGTTTGAAAAACAAATCCACGTTCTTCCAACAACTCAAATCCATTTTTATTAAACATATTTTTTCTCCTTTATTATTTTATCATATTTTTGTTCTATAAGTAATTTTTCACGCCCATAAGGGCGTAGGTCTTTCTAAAAAACATAAGTTCTCCTTATAATAAAAAACATCTGCCAAGAATCAAAATTCGTGACAGATGTTCCATTTAAAAGAAAAGTGCCACACAGCTAATTGCTATATGGCAGATGTTTTATTTTTATTTCTCGCAAAAACTCCTACATATAGCAATTTAAATGTAGTAGTAATAATATGAAATTAATGCGAAATTCTTTATCATTTTTTACTCCTTATACTTTATAAGTATATCACAAAATATGAAAAAATCAACACTTTCTGCAAAAATACTTTACATCTAAAAATCTTTTTCTTTTTTTCGTTTTCTTTTTTCTCTTTCTTCCTTTTCTTTTAAAAGTTGTTCTAGTTCCCAGTCGAGTTCATCGTCTTCAAGAGAGTTATATTTATCCTTATGTTGTTCAGTCTTATATTGTTCATTAAAAACTTTTGTTGCTTTGTCAAAATAACTTTTGTCAACAGAGTTATATGTTGTGATTGTTGTTTTTACGTCTTTATGACCTAAGAGAGATTGTATTACTTTTGGATTCTGGTCTGCTTCAAAAAGGGTGTTAGAGAAAGTTTGTCTAAGTGTATGAAAATAAATATTGTATTTATTTAAATTACGACTTTTTAAAAATGTATAAAAAATTTTCTTTGTTCCACCATAACTTCTAACACTTCCATCGTCATTTGCAAACACAAGAAATTTTTATCTATTAAATTTGTTTTGTGCAAATCTCCATTTAATTCTTGTTCAACTTTATATTCTTCAAGTGCTTTAACCAAAATGTCTGGTATTGGAACAGTTCTAATAGGGCAAGCAGTTTTTGTGTCGATTACAACTGTTATTCTCTTTATCACATTTTCGTCTTTATCAAATTTGGGTATGGTTGTAATACCTCTTTCAGCATTTATAGATTTGTTTTCAAAATTTAAATTTTCCCAAGTAAGAGCAAGTGCTTCGCATGTGCGAAGACCTGCAAACATCATAACAAAACAAAGCGGTATTTAAAATTTATGATTTTTCCAACGTTCAGCAAATCGCTGTCTAACTTCAGGTTGAATTGTTTTGTATTTCTTTTCGTTATCAAAAATTTTTTGTTCTTTGCTTTTAACCTTTACTTTTTGCACAGGTTTATAAGAATGAATTTATTATCGACAGCATAATCAAAAATTGTCCAAGCAAAAACTTTGTCTTTTAACATAGTCTAAACTTAAATCACTTTCAATAATCTCGTTTACAATTTTTTGAATTACTATTGTTGTAATTTCATTTAACTTTATATTACCAATTTGTGGCTCTATATAATTTTTTAAATTTTGTTATATTGTTCTCAAGAGTGCGTGCAGTTACTTGCAACTTTTTAAACACCATAAGCCATTCATTCATTAGTGTTGAAAGATTGTTATTTTTCAACATAATCATATTTTATCAAGTCTTGCACTTGGTCTAGACTTATTTTAAATTTACCAGTTTTGCTAGTTTCTTCAACATATTTTCTAAAAGTAATCTTGCTTTTCCAATTAAAAGTTCTTGCTTGTTTAGTTTTCTTAAACTATTTGTCATTACAAAGCATAACTCTATAATTTTCAAGCAACACTTTCAATCTTTGATTTAATGCACATGTAGAAATGCCAAGTTTTTGGGTAATATGTTTTTGTTTCGCCTTGCATATATGAAACTAAAATTTCTCTTTTTTCATTTTCAAAACGATAAATTGTCCTATACATAACTTTTGAAGTAAACTCCTTATCTAATCGTTTTTTCTCGTTGTATGCTGTGTCATAAAGCTTGGCTAAATAATTATCTAAATATTTTTTGCTTTTATTTCCTTGTATTTAAAAAGATATTTCATTCCTACGATAATATCTTTCTTAATTTTTCAGGACTAACAAGAGACCTTTTTTTGATTTTGGTTTTTTTAACTTCTTGATATTCTTTATTAACTCTTTCTTTTTGTTCAGCCCACCATTTCTTTGCTTGTTGTACTTCTTCAGGTGTTTCTTTGATTTTCATATCCAAAATCCTTTTGTTAATTTCATTATATCATATTTGGAGTTCTAAAAATGGATTTGACAAAATATTACATATATTTTTAATAAATGTTATAATTATGTTGAGATAATTACTGAGATTTTGCATATTTTATTTGTAGAAATTTGACTTATTAAGTAAAATTGAATATATTAATTATAATGTTATGACAAAGGAAATAATAATATGGATAGAAACACAGCAGCATTTATAATGCCGGTATATACTGATAATTTCAGTGATTTTAAAGAAATTTTTATTAAAAGTATTGATTCGATTTTAAATCAGACAGATAACAATTTAATTTTGGTTATCATTGATGATAAATCACAAGATAAAACAATAATTGATTTTATTAATGATTTAATCAAAAAAGACAATAGAGTTCATTTAATAAAATCAAAAAAGAATAAAGGTCCTGGGTATGCAAGAAACTTAGGAATAAAATATGTTTATTCATTAAATATTCCTTTTATATTGTTTAATGATGCCGATGATATATCCGATTTAAATAGGTTAAAATTAACAAGAGAAAAATTTAATTTCGATAGAAATATTAATGTAGTATATTCATCTTTTAAAGTGATAGACGAAAAGGATAATATAGTACCATATAATAAAATATGTGATTCAATCAAAGAAATATTAGATGGTCATAAAACAGATATTGTTGAAGGTGAAGATTCTTGGATTAAGATCGCTCTAGTTAAAAATTATACAAATTTAACATCTGCAACTTCTGTAAGAACATCATTAGCAATAAAAGAATTATTTCCTCAAAAACGAGTATCTGAGGATTCTCACACATGGTTAAGATATGGTGCAAATCCTGGAAAATTTTTTTTTGCAAATAACTTTTATACTTATTATAGAATTAAAACTTCCACTGAAAGTTCTTCTAGGGCAAGGCATAAAAATTTTTATAAATTAAAAGCTGCTACGGATATTGAAGGATATAAAAAAGCTGAAAAAATATATATCGCTAAAAACAACAAGAATATAGACAAAAATCAGTTAAAAATAAACAAAGCAAAGTTTTTATATAAAGAATCAATAAGCATTGCTTTAGGGAATGATTATAAAACAGCGTCTAAAATATTAAAAAGTTCATTAAAATTAAACGCTGAGGAAACTTTTAAAAATATTTTAAGCAAGGAGTGATTATGGATAAAAAAATTGATAATTTAAATATATATATACCGGAAGATTACAAAGAAACTGACGACTATGTGCTACAAGTTATTGTTCCACAGCCTGCAGGTAGAATTGGTGGTTCAGATACTCATGTTTTACAGCTTTCATTACAACAAAAAAACGAAGGAATATTAAAGCCTGTAGTATTATTTTGTAGAAATCCAGAATATGAACAAAAATTAAGAAATTTAAATATTGCCTATATTAGCACAGTACAAGAACCTAAAATTTCACACATGCTTAAATCTTTAGGCAAAATTCCTTTTATTAATAAAATTAAAATAATTCATAGTCACCAATATAATGCAAATTATTTAACATATGCCATAAAAAAGAAATTTAAAAAGTTGTATGGAAAAATTCCTACAGTCATGACTTGTCATGGTTGGATTGAAAATAATTTTAAGGATAAATTTTTTACAATGTTGGATTTTGCTTCGTATTCTGTTGCAAATTCTTTAATTACTGTTTGTGATAAAGATTTAAAAAGATTACAAGGAAGGAAAAAATATAGAAAGAGAAATTTATATAATATTAGAAATGGAGTTGCAACATCAAAAGATATTACATCGAAAGAAATAACTTTTTTCAAGGAAAAATATAATATAAATAATAAAAATAAAACAATCGCTTATGTTGGTCGATTAGCTCCAGAAAAAAGGATTGATAATTTTTTACAATGTTGCAAATTAATTTTAGACACAGATAAAAATGTGAATATTTTAATTGTGGGAAGCGGAGATGAAGAAAAAAATTTGAAGTCATTGGCAAAACAACTTAACATTGATAAAGAAGTTAATTTTATAGGTTTTATTAGTCCTATTGATATCGTATATGCTTCTATAGATATCTTATTGTTAACTTCAGATACCGAGGGGACGCCTCGTTGCGTACTAGAGGCTATGTCATATGGAGTACCAGTAGTTGCAACAAATGTTGGTGGATTACATGAAATAATTGATGGTAAAAATGGCAAATTGGTTGATAAAGGAGATTTTAAAACCATGTCTGACACAGTTATTGACTTATTAAATAACAATGATGAAATGACGATGATATCCGAAAACGCTAGAAAAACAATTGAAGAAAAGTTTAGAATAGAAGATATGCAACAAAAAATAGATCAAGTTTATAAAGATATTATTTAGGAGTGTTTTATGAAAATTAGTTTTTTAGGACCACATTTTGATGATTGTGTTTTATCTTGTGGCGAATTAATTGATAAATATGTAAAGGAAGGTCATGACGTGCAAGCAATTACATTTTTTACAGGATTTCCAGAACCCTCTAAATTGTCTGAAGCTGCAAAACAATTTCATAGCAATTGTTTTCTAGATGATAATTCTATGATGTATCGTGCAAATGAAGATGTTAATGCTCTTTCTACTCTAGGTTGTAAATACAAACATTTGGGATTTTATGAATGTTTATATCGTGAAAATAATTGTGGAGGATTTTTATATCCAGATTTAAAAAACATATACCACTTAGAGGAATCTGAAAGCAAAGAACTTTTTAACGATATGTTAAAAAAAGTTGAAAATATAATAAAAGAATCTGATTTAATATTTGCTCCTATGGGATTAGGTAATCATGCCGATCATTTATTGTTACACAACGTTGTAAAAGAATCACAAAAACATACAAATAAACCAATTTTATACTATGAAGAAGTTCCATATGTGTGTTATTATTATAAAGAAAGAAAAAGGTCTAATTGGGGCAATAACATGAAGTCTTCTTTAATTACAGTATCCCATGAAAATTGGATAAGAAAGGTTGATACCATAAAAATATATAGATCTCAACTACATATTTTATGGAAAAATGAAATTCAAAGATTAAAACAATTAACCGATTTGTCTTACAAATATAATAAAAACAATCATTCCGTGCGAATTTGGAGCTATTAGTAGGTTTATTATGCAAATATTTAATGACAACTTAAACATAAATATTGTTAAAAATAAAATTTATATAAATGGAGTCCAACTAAATACCACACCACAAATGACAGTTGAAAAGTTTAGACAAATATCAAAAGATATAAATTATTTTAATATTGATATTATTAAACATGCTTTATCTAAAACTGAAATTGAAGTTCTTTTAGGTCTCTCTTATAATGTAAAATACTTTCATCAGCAAAAGACAAACGAAAGATACGAATTGACTTTTTCTTATCATTTTCCACTATGTTACGAAACTCATTTTATAGACATTATGGTTAATAAAATAGATTTAGTATATAAAGGACATTTATTAAATTTTGCAACTTGTGGTGAATTTATAAAAGCAGATTTATCTAATAAGTTAGAACAAAATACCTTTAATAAAAAATATGCGTATTTAATAAGACATAATGATAAGAAAATATCATTAAATCATAATAAAAAATATCTTAAGTCAATATTAAACAATTGGAATAACTATTGTACCAAAAAATTTAACAAGACATTTACACCAAACGAAATTGCAGCATATAATTATTTTTATAATTTAGACAACTTTTATGCTTTACACTACGAAATTGGTAATGATATCATGGCTGAGGGTGTTGTTTATTATAGTAATGAAACTAATACCTTATATTATTGTATATTTTGGTGGAATGATAAATATAAATCATTATCTCCCGGTATATACAATTATTCTAAAATTATTTCATATTGCATTGATAAAAAATTATTTTTTTCGTTTTGTTACGGGGTCCAAGGTTATAAATTAAATATATTAAAGCATTTCAAATATACCAATAATAAAGAGACATGGAGTCAATTAATATACGGAGATTGCAATGAATAATAAAAAAGTGAGTGTAATAATTCCAACATATAATAGGTTTAATGTCCTATTTAGAGCTATTAATAGTGTTTTAAATCAAACATATACAAATGTTGAAATAATAGTTGTAGATGATAATTACGACAATAACGAATTGAGAGAAAAAATAAAAACAAAAATACAAAAAGAATATTCTAATATTATATACTTATATCCAAATAAGCACATTGGTGGAGCATTGGCAAGAAATATTGGTGTTGAGAATTCTTCTGGAGAATTTATAGCTTTTTTAGACGATGACGACGAGTACAAGAATTCGAAAATAGAAGAACAATTACAACTCTTTTTAAATAAAGATGATGATAGATTGGGTTTGGTTTATTGTTATGGTGATATATTATATCCAAAAGGTATGAAAGAGTTAGAATGTACTAATTATTCCGGATGGCCTATTGATATACAAATGTATTTTAATATTGCAGGGACTTCTTTTTGGATGGTAAAAAAAGAAGTTTTACAAGAAGTTGGAGGTTTTGAAAAAATACATTCACATCAAGATGGTGTGGTGTTATTAAAAATAATGTCTAAAGGCTATAAAGTAGACTTAGTGAAAAAGTCTCTTGTTATTTATCATGCACATAGTTCTACAAATGGAATAACAGGGGTTACAGAAAAAAGTTTAGAAGCAGATAAAAGTTATTTTGAATTGTGTAAAAAATATTTTTATTTAATTCCTAAAAATAAACAATCAAAAGTTATTTTTATTTATTATAAAAATAGAATTGTAGATATGCTAAGATTAAACAAAATTGCAGATGCAAAAACAGAAAAAAAACAATTTTTTAAATCTACTAAAAATATATATCAAAAATTTATTATTGGATGCTTAATATTATTTAGGAAACCTTTAATAAAAAGAATATTATCTAAAGATAAAAAATATGAGGAGTAATAAATGAAAGATAATAAACAATTTTGGACATCTGAAACTCAAATGTTCTATGACAGAAAACTAATTACTTATGCGAGGGGTAATAAGATTGTCGATGAAGATGGTAAAACATATTTAGATTTAAATTCTGGAACCTGGAATGTTTTTTTAGGTCATTCAAGAAAAGAATATATAGAAAATATTTCAAAACAGTTAACAACTTTAGAGTATATGCCTAACATTAGATTTATTCACAATCCCGGACAAGAACTTTCTAATAAACTATTAAGTTACCTGCCTGAAGATTTTAACCATGTTTTTTTTACCTCAGGAGGTGCTGAAGCTGTAGAAACCGCTTTTAAATTAGCAAAAGGATATTTTTATTCAAACAATGAAAAAAGTAAGCGGCGCATAATTTCATTATATGAAAGTTATCATGGATCCACTCTTGGCGCAATGAGTGCTTCTGGTGATCCTTGGGATAGAATCCCATTTGATAGTTTATTAAAAGATACTTTAAAAATATATCCTCAATATTGCTATAAATGTAGACTTGGATTATCAAAACAAACTTGCAAGTATGCGTGTTTAAAAGATTTGGAATATCAAATAAATTTTTACGGGGCAGAAAATATTTGTGCGTTAATTATAGAACCAATAATGGGAGTTGGAGGTGTTATTATTCCAGATAAAGAATGGTTGGAAACCTTGGTAAATTTTTGTCATAAAAATAATATCATAGTAATTTTTGATGAAATATCATCAGGTTCAGGAAGAACTGGAACCTTTTTTGCGTGTCAAAATTATGGCATATACCCGGACATGATTTTGTTTGGTAAAGGGATTTCAAATGGTACTCAACCATTAGCAGGTGTAATTGTTACTAGTAAAATATTTAATTCATACTTAAGTGCTAAAAGAGAAAAACAATTTAGACATGGTTTTACAAATAGTGGTCATCCAATTGCTTGTATGAGTGGGCTTACCACATTAGATATAATAGAAAAAGAAAACATATTAGAATTGGTGAGACAAAAAGAAAAAGAGTTTTTAAATATTTTAGAAAAAATCAAATCAAAACCATATATTGGCGAAATAAGAATAAAAGGAATGATGATTGCAATTGAATTAATACACCCAATTACTAAAGAAGATCTAAATATAGAAGATTTAGACATTAAATTAAAAGATAATGGTTTAATAGCAAGTCAAATGTGCCAAGTTGTCTGTTTTATGCCGTCTGCAATTACTACTAAAGATGAGTTTGAACAAGGATTAAGTATAGTATGTCAAACAATAGAAGGATATTTAAATAAGGAAAAAAGAGATGATTAATGAAAATTCTAAAATTGCAATTATTGGTGACAATAATTTTGCAGAAACAATAATAAACAAATTAATAAATGATAAGATTTATAATATTACATGCATAATAACTAATAATTTTGAGAGTAGCAAATTTAAAAATATCCCAATGATAAATATAGAAAAGATAAAAAAATATTATAATACTCTATTTGATGAAATATTAGTATTAGATGATATGCCATATAAAAGTGAATTTTATTATGATTTATATAAAGCAGGAATTGAAAATGTAAGTATAATGATTAAAGAATCCGAAGAATTGTTCGAAGGTAATAAAATTTCTAAAAAGTGTTTACAAACATACAACTTACAGGGTAAACCAGTGCTGAAATATGTTGAAATGCATATTACTGATGTTTGTAATTTAAGATGCAAAGGTTGTACGCATTTTGCTAATTTATTTAAAGAAAACGAAATATCCTTTGAAAGTTTTTGTAATGATATTGACACTCTTTCACAAAATTTCAATATTCCAGTTATTAGGCTTATGGGTGGAGAGCCATTATTAAACAAGGATTTGTCAAAATATTTAACATACACTCGAAGTAAATTTCCTTTGTCTAAGATATTTTTAGTATCTAATGGTTTACTAATACCAACCATGAGTGACCAGTTATGTAATTGTTTAAATAAGGAAAAAATCACAATAAATATAACAGTATATAAGCCAACACATGAAATAATAGAAAAAATTGACAAATTTTTAAACAATAAGAAAATAGAACACTATTATGGTCAGGGACATAGAAATTATTCAACAAAAGACATAATTAGTCAATTTCACACATGTTTAACCATAAACAATGAAAGAGAAATAAATAATTCAGGATTTATTAATTGTTATGGTAAGTATTGTTGGATGGTTAGAGGTGGTCTAATTTCAAAGTGTTGTTATCCATTAATGGTTTATAAACTAAATGAAATTTATAATACAAATTTTAAAGTTGACAAGACAGATTGTTTGAAACTTTCGGAATTTAAAGATGGTTGGGATATTGTTGAAAAACTATCTAAACCTATAGCATTTTGTAAATATTGTTCATATACATCAGTTGATTATAAATGGGAGGGATTTATAAAAGACCCATTAATATCTGATTTTGTTAAAAAGGAAAAGTAAATTATGTTAAAGGTTTCTAAATATACAATATATCAAAAAATAACAAGCGATGCATATCTATTTTATAATTCTAAAACTTCTTGGTTAAGGATTTATAACAATAAAGATTTTAACGATTTAAAAAATAAAAAATATGACAACTTTAAAGAATTTGTTGTAGATCCTGATTTGGATGAATTTAAAGAAGTCGCAAACTATAGAATTTCATATATTAATAAAGAAAAAGATTATATAAGATTTACAATATTTCCGACAATGCGATGTAATGCAAGATGTAAATTTTGTTATGAAAATGGTGAACACAGAATTGATATGACAGAAGAAATTGTTGAAAATACTATCACATTTATAAAAAAAGAAGCCATTAAATATAAGAAATTAAGGATTTATTGGTTTGGCGGAGAACCTTTAGTTAGTAAAAATATTATGTCTTACATTTCAAGAGAGTTAATTGAGTTTTGTAATATCAACAATATAAGTTACAGAGCAAGTATTGCAACTAATATGTCTTTATTAAACGATAATAACTATGAAGATTTTATTAGAGAATATAAAATTGATAAAATTGAATATGCATTTGATGGAGTTGAAGAAGAACACAATGCTAGTAAAAATTATTTAGATAAGTCATTTAATGCATTTAAGCACAATCTTGAAATGTTACCAAAACTTTTAAATAAAAATATTATAGTTCAGTTAAGATTAAATTGTACAATTGAAAATTTCGAAAAATTAGCTATTTTATTACAAAATTTATTGTTAAAGTATGGAAAGTATAAAAACTTTATTCCTTATTTTGCAATGATTTTCCCAACTAAATATTTTAATAATAATGATAAACTAATTAACAAAACGAATTTAGGTTATTACAAATTAAAGATTTTAGATTTTATGTTAAAATATAGGAATGCAGGAATGGACACCTTTCCACTTAGTAGAGGTGTAATTAATTGTTATGGAAGCAACCCAAATTCTATAGTTATTGGACCAACCGGGCTTTTATCAAAATGTCAAGGTTGTTCAACAAATCCAAATCAATCAATTGGGGATGTTAAATTAGGAATCAATAAAAATATAAATTATTACAATTGGTGTTATAACAATATTACTGAAGAATGTAAAACTTGTAATTTATATCCAATCTGTTTGGGTGGATGTACAGACTCTTTAATGTCTAACAACAAAAAACCATGTATTAAAGAAAAATATTATATTGAAGAACTATTAAAGAAAGTTGGAGAATATATGCTTAATAATAAAATAAGTGAATATCATTATGAAATAGATGATGAATCTAAAGTCTAAAAAAACCAGTGTTATACAGACTTTATTAGTTTGTAAACATTGGCTTTTTTACCATTTACTAATATATTGAATTTTTCATTTAATAAAAATTTGGTTGATTTTAATGCATATTCAAAATCATTTACGTTGCCCATTAATATTGTGCATATTCCGTCATTGTGTAATATTCTATAAAATTCATTTAACATCTTTAAATAAAATATTTCATAATTTTCTTCAGTCTTGTTAAATTCATTCCATGGAGGATCTGTAATAATTTTATTAATAAATCCATCTTGAAAATATGATAAATCTAAAGCATTTCTTTGTTTTATAAATAAATTTTTATTATTGTTTTTATATTCTAATTTTAATTTTTTTATTAATTTCTCGTCATAGTCACTAGCAAATAACATATTATACTTAAAGTTTTTAACAATCTGTTTGGGTATTGAGCCATGCCCACAAAAAGGATCTAAAATAATATCAGTTTCTTTGATATTTGACATATATGAAAGTAAATAAGCCAATTCTGGCCTTAGTTCTCCATGACTTAAAGATTTTTCAGTAATCCTATTATATGTGAGTTTTAGCAAAAACATTATAATACTATCATCTCTTTTCATGAATACAAAATCTAGATCATGGTTCTTAAAAGAATTTTTAATACCAATATTTTTTTCAATGTATTTTTCTAGTGGCTTAATTTTATTATAATCAATCGTTGATGGTTGATTTTTATCTATTGCTAAAATTTTAAATGTTTTTTGTTTATTTATATTTATTATTGATTTTACAATATTATCATGTATTTGTAACTTGTTTAGAATAAAATTAACGGATTGTTGAAAACTTTGACCATGACTTACATTTGCTTTATCTATTAGCAAAAATGTATTATTAAAAAATTTTAAAGACAATATATTCGATTTTTGTGAAGTTTTATAAATAATAAATCCATCCTTATTTTGTATTATACAAACATCAGAGATTTGATCTTTTAATGCCTTTTCCACAACTGAACCCATTCCGCTAATATAGCTAGAGGCATACGTAAATGTCATAAACTCTCCTTATAATGTAAATTCATTATCTGTATTTTTATTTTTAGTTTGTGTATTTATAGAAAAATTTTCAGTACTTCTTTGTTTTAATTGTTTATAATATTCATAATTTCCATATATAGTTTTTGTCTTACCATTTTGAAACTCAATTATTGTGTCTGCAAAATGATCGATAAAATATCTATCGTGAGATACAAATATTAGAGTTCCATCAAATTCGGCCAAAGCATCTTCTAAAGATTCTCTTGTTGGAATGTCTATATGGTTTGTAGGTTCATCTAATATAAGCGTATTAACATTACTTTGCATTAACTCAGCAAGTCTTAACTTAACCCTTTCGCCTCCCGAAATATTTTTAACTGACTTATTAACATCTTCTTGATTAAATCCAAATTTTGCTAAAATTGCTCTCGCTTTTTCTTCACTGATTCCACAATCGTTTTGGAAACACGTCAAAATTGTTAAATTTTCTGAATCAAAGACAATATTTTGAGGTAAATAACCAATTTTTACACTTGGACCAATAACTATTTCTCCTGAAACGGGAAGTTCTTGTTCTCCTAAAATTGCTTTTATAAATGTTGATTTCCCACTTCCATTATTACCCAAAAGTGCAACCCTTTGATTAGCTATAATTTGAACATCAACATTATCTAGTATGTTTTTGCCAGAATCTGTAGTAACGGTTAAATTAGATGTTTCAATTAATTTTTTGCTAAATTTCTTTTCCATGCCAAAATTTATATCAATTTTTCTTGGTTTCCGTGGCTTTGGAATTGCTTCTCTAATTTCACGTTCATATTTTTCTTTAAAAAACTTTGCTTTATCTGGGAAATCATGATTTAAAAAATATCTATACATTTCAATATCGTGTTTAATTTGTTCTTGTTGATCTTTATATAAAACTAATTCTTTTTCAAAATCTTTTTCTTTTTGTATTAAATAGCCTGTATAATTTGTATTAAATATTTTATTTTTTCCAGAAGAAATTTCAAGTATTTTTGATGATACATTGTCAATAAAATATCTATCGTGAGATACAATAATAACGCTACCTGTATATTGCTTTATAAATTGTTCTAACCACTCAATTCTACTAATATCCAAATTATTAGTTGGTTCATCTAGTAATAATAAATCTGGTTTTGTTAATAAACATCTAGCCAATTGAATTAGAGTTTTTTCGCCACCGCTTAACAAATTGTAATTCTTATATAAAAGGCTATTTGAAATTTTTAATCCCTGACAAATTGTTTTAATACTAGTATCTATATCATATCCACCAGCCATTGAAAAATTTTCCATTAAAGTACAGTATCTTTCCAATATTTTAGCATAATCATCTGATGCGGGATCTGTTGTAGCTAATTTTTTTTCATAAAATTTAATAGAATCATTCATCTTATTTAATTCGGAAAAAGCATCTTGCAATATTTCATAAACAACTCTTGAATCATCATCTAAAGCACTTTTTTGATCTAAATATGCAACATTTGCACCTTTTCTAATATTGATATTTCCAGAATCTTTATTTTCAATACCTGCAATTATTTTAAGCAATGTTGATTTTCCGGAACCGTTTGGACCAACAATTGAAATGACTTCTCCATCATTTAAAGATAATGACAAATCTTTAAATAAATAACCGTATCCAAAATTTTTTGATACTTTATCTAAATTTAATACTAACATAGTTTGCTCCTTGACATCATATTATCATTTTTTAAAAAAAAAGTCAATATTAATCACGATTATAAATATCTCGTAATAAAACCTTCATTTTTACATCTTGCAAATATTTAGAGTTTCTTATTGCAAGTATGATATCTCATTTTGATTTGAAATCTTCTAAATTATTACATATTATTGTTTGTTTTAATGGTGAAGTTTTTATCAATGGTTCATATATTAAAATTTGCTTACATTTTAATAAGTTGTTTATTTTTATTATTGAAGAGTTTCGGAAATTAGATAAATTTTGTTTATTTCTAACTTATAAACAACAATCGTTTTAAATTTATTCTTATTGATATATTCAACGATCTTTTTAATTCTTTGTTCGTTGGATTTATTTATTGATTGTATTATGTGTGAGTAATTTTCGATTTGGGAAAATGTCTGTAAAGTATCTTTAGGTAAACAAAACCCTCCATAACCAATGAAGGATTATTATAAAATCTCAAATCCTATAATCGTTACAAATTCTTTTAATATAATTTTTTGTATTTAATGAATTCTTCAATGCATAAGTATATATTTCATTAAAAAATTGCAACTCTTATAGCTAAATATGTGTTTGAAAAAAGTTTTATTGCTGCTGCTTCTGAAATTGAAAGGGATATTATATTATCATTTTTAATTTTGCAACAATTTTTAAATAAATCTGGACTGATATTTTGATTATCTCCACCAACAAAAATACTAGAAGGATTTAAACAATCAGTTAAAGCTTTATCTTCTCTTAATATTCAGGACAAAAATGTATGTTATTAAAATTTGTTTATTTTATATATTCAATATAGCCAATTGGTACTGTGGATTTTATTATAATTCTTTCACGTTCATTACATTTTATTTTTTGAAATAACATTATCAAGTGTGTTAGTTGCAAAAGCATTAATTTTATAATTAAAATTTGTGGGTAATGCAATGATCACATAATCATCACACATATAAGCATTAATGTCATCGCAAAAAGCTTGTTTACTAAAAAACTCGTCAAAAATATCTTAGTGAATAAATAATATGTTATTATTAAAATTTTACACTTTAATTTTATTTATATCTAAAATTGTAACATCATGTTTAGTTGCAAACAGAAGAGCATTAGATAAATCCACGTAACCCATATCAACAACAGTAATTTTCATATTTTTATCCTTTTTTATTTTTTATTATGGCAGGAACTCCAACTAAAGTTGCGAATTCAGTTATACAACTTTTATTAACAACTGCATTTGCTCCAATTCTGCAATTGTTAGCTATATAAATATCTCCATAAATTTTGGCACCAGGGCCAATGAATATATTATCACCTAATACTGGAGATTTTACATGGTCTACAAATTCATTATTTCCTATATTAACGCCAACATTTACTTTAAAATTTTTTCCAATAATACAATTATCATTTATGATAATTGGGCCAACATGGGCAATATTTAGACCAATATCACAACAATTCATTGGTATTTTGAGGCAATATTTTGTTTGTAAATGATATAATTTACTCCTATAGTGCAAACCGCGCAATTTATGTTTAGTGTTTGTATGATATTCTGCTTTTCTTAATGCTTTAATAAATTTATACTTTATTTGTTCTTCATAAATTAGAAAAGGACAAAATCGTATAAACCACTTACTACAATATTTGGTTACTATTTTAAGTTCTTTATCTAGAAAATGTTTTAAATCTTTTTTTGTTAATATATATTTTTTCATTTTATTCCGATATCATAATATCATGAAATATGTTTAAATGCAAATAATAAGTAAATTATTGCAAATCTTATAATTTTGTTTTATAATATAATTATAAAAGATTTACGTATTCATTTTTTTAAAGTCATCATGGAATGATGTGATTATTTTAGAAAAAAACAACAATTTTGCAATAATAGATACTGGTTTCGATGGTTAATTCGATAAAATTAAATTTTATTTAGAGAAATTAAATGGCGAGAAATTAGATTTTATTTTAATTACTCATTTTCATATTGACCATTATGGATCCCTGGAAATGTTAATTAATATTTTCGAGATTGATAGTGTTTATATAAAGAAACATAGTGTTTTAGTTATACAAATTGTGATGGTGATATTGTCACGGAAGAGTATAGGGGAAAAGAGTTAAAATACTTTAATTATATCTAAGATCTAATTAATAATAAATATAAATATATTAATATTGGAAATGTAAAGTCAATAAACTTGGATGATGTGACTATACAAATTTACAATATCCAAAATTTAATAAAAAAAAGCATATTTAGATAAGAGGTGTGAAAGTTTCAGAAAAATTAAATATAATGAAAATGTAAATTCTATGGTGGCTTATATGGAATATTTTAATAAAACAATTCTGTTAACCAGAGATGTCTTAGATAAATATGATAGTGTATCTTATATAAATAATATTAATTTGAATATTGCAAAACTTATAAGTAAAAAAATTAATATTTATAAGGTGCCACAACACGGAGAAGATAATAGTAATTCTCCAGAAACTTTAAATATTTATAAGCTAGATTTTGCTGTTATAACAAATTACGAATATTTTGTAAAAAAGAAACATCTACATTGGGAAATTTAAGAAATGTTAATGAAAATGTAAAAATATTATACACGAAAGATAGCAATATTGTGTTTACAATAAAAGATTCATAAGAAATTGATCAGGAACAGTTCTTATAAGAACTTGATATTTTAAATTTCTATATTATAACGAGCAATTTAAATCTTTTTAAATAGCTTTAGGCAGTGCAAAATGGTAAAAATGTGATAAAAAAGTCATATTTGCTATAAACTGCTACAATTTTTTAAAAATTCATTGTAGCAATTAAAAAAGCACTTATCTAAAAGTGCTGTAAATAAAAGGATTTTAAAATATAGAAAAAAATATTTTTTATTTAGGTACACACCCTGATAAGGTGGGGGTCGGTGGTTCAAGTCCACTCATCCCAACCAAAAGTTGAATGAGTGGATATTATCCACTTTTTTTACTATACCCCAACTTACACGAGCGAGAGAGAGTATAAGTGTTAAATGTAAATCTATTCATCCCAACCAAATTTGAGAGCAGAAATTGCTCTCATTTTTTATTCTAAAATCGCTATATGCCTTATGAATAAATGATTGTAGTGATTTTATAATTTTTAAAAATATTAAAATTTACACAAATTTTTCCTTTAAATTTTTATCATAATTTTGAAAGTAAATGTTGCAATTTTCACAGCAAATATTTTTTTATGTATAAAATAATCAAAAAATTAGACCGAAAACAACCAAATTTCGCTTTGGGTCAAATACTGTCAAAAACTCTCTAAAACTGATACATTTGATGTCAACTATTTTCAATTGCTGTCAATTTATTTTATAACTTTTAGGTCATTTATTTTTACTGAAATACAATCTCCATAATAATTCCCATTTTTGTCTATTCCTGAAAAATCTACTTCAATATAATCTTGAACAGCATTATCATCCATTACACACCCTCTGGCGCCTTTATGTATTCCGTATCTTGTATATTTTTCATCTTCAACCAATAATTCAACTACATCATAAGATTTGAATTCTATATAGTCAAATTTGACTTTTGCTTTGGATTTTAAGTTGTCTAATTTAGCAGTCAATTCTTTTATAATATTTTCAGGTAATTTTTCTTTTTCAATCGCAACATCATGTTTGTTTATTTTCACAATAATATAATCACCTTGATTTTTTGGATTAAAAAACAAAACATCTAATTTATTAGCATCACATTCTAATACTATTCCATGCATATCTTGTTGAAGATTGTACTCTTTATATGGTATTTCATTTTTTAACGATATCAAATCAAATTTTTTCATTTTATCCATCCTCCAAATGGTGTTGTGTTTTTAATCTTTCCTTCTGGATACAACATCCAGCCGCTATAAAAAATAGTTCCTTTTAAATTTATTGGTATAGCCAATCTTTGACCTCTTCTATCAAGATTTTTTAATTTATAATTTCCTAATAGATATTGCTCCAATGCTTGCTTGCAATATAAATTCTTTAAATATTGAGAATTTTCAATTGAATAAACTAAATCATAAAAAATTTTGTTTTTACCTTTTGAATCCTTATTATTTGTAAATACATATTTAGTAAATTTTTCAATTGCACATTCAGCAGACGCATTCATCTTAACTTTTGAGAAACTAATATAATTTTTTTTACAATCACAATTTTCATGTAATGGTTGATCTGGTTTATTATTATCCAATAGATAACAACCATCTAAAGCGGTACAATTTAAACAGTGTGCAAGAAGTGCCATTAAATTTCTTAAGATTTCCCTTAACCATTCTGGTTTGTTAGGTATTAGAAAATGATCCCACTCAATCCAATTGTTGTAAATTATATTTCCTTTTTCATCAATTCGTAGTAAATCATCAAATATGCTCATATTATAACAAATCTCCTTTTTAAATGCAAAAGGTTGAAAAGAATTGTTTTCTTTCCAACCTTAATTAATCACATTTTATCATAAAATTTTTCACTATCAATATTTGTGTGACACTTTACTTTATAGTATTTTTACATTTCAAAAATTTTTTTCTCTTTTTCCCATTGTGAATATTCTTCTAGTTCATCTTCAAATATTTCTTGTTTAGTATCATTATTTTTATCTGCATTTTTATTAGTATTATTTTGATTGTTTATAACATCAGTTGCTTTTTGAAAATAACTCTTATCAACAGAATTATATGTTGTGATTGGTGTTTTTTACTGATTTATGTCTAATCAATGCTTGTATAAGCTTTGGGTTTTGATCAGCCTCAAAAAGCATATTTGAATAAGTGTGTCTTAAAGTTTGAAAATGTATTCCATATTTATCAAGTCCATATTTTTTTTGAAATCTATAAAAAATTTTTGTTCCGGTATATGTTCTAATGCTTCCATCATTATTTGCAAAAAACAAAGCTTTTTTATCTTTCAAATTTGTATTGTGTAAATTGACATTTAGTTCTTGTTCAATTTTATAATCTTTAAGAGCAGAAACTAATATAACTGGCATAAGAACAGTTCTTACTGAGCTACTTGTTTTTGTATCACTTATAACAGTCACAAGCTCTACTATTTTACCATTTTTGTCAAGTTTAGGAATTGTAGAAATTGCTTTTTCAATACTAATTGTTTTTTGTCTAAATCAATATTTTCCTAAGTGAGTGCCAACGCTTCACCAGTGCGAAGCCCTGCAAACATCATAACAAAGCAAAGTGGCTTTAAAAATTTATGGTTATTTAAACAATCTATAAATTTTTTTTAATTTCTAGTGGATTAGCTTTATATTTATTTTCACTATCGTAAATTTTTCTTTCTTTACTTTTAACTTTGGCTTTTTGTGTATTGGATTTGCCAACAAAAATTGATTATCTTCAAAAAATTGCCTAAGTAAGAATTTAGTTTTCTTAACATAGTAAACTTAAATTTTCTTCTAACATTTTATTTAACATTTTTTGAATTGTCAAAGTTGAAATCTCTTGCAGCGGAATTTTAATGGAAAGTGTGCTTGAAGGTATGGCGGAATATTATTCTGTCGAGCTTAGTCAAAAGGTTAAGCGTGGAGTTCGTGAAAGTTTGATTAAGGGCTATTACACAGGTGGGCAGGTTACATATGGTTACAAAGTTGAAGACAAGCGCTGGAAGGTTGATGAAGAGCATGCACAATTTGTTCGACAGGCGTTTAATGAATATTCAGTGGGCGAGAAGGCAACCGAAATTGCAGACCACTTAAACGCACAAGGTTCAAGAACGACAACTGATAAAAAGTGGACTGGCAATGCGATTTCCAAGATACTACACAACCAAAGATATATGGGGATAGAAAAGTTTGGCGGTGAGATTTTTACCGATGTAATTCCTCCGATAGTTGAAGAAAAGTTGTGGCAAGTGTTGAATGGCATTATGGAGCACTACCGCAGGAATTACAAAAAGGACAAATATGACCCTTACTTTTTAACGGGTAAAATATTCTGTGAATACTGCGGTGAAAGTGTGATTGCCGAGGCGGGGTCCAGCCATTTGGGGACAAGATATAAAAATACAAGTGTCGCACGAAAAAGGTTAAGGGTAAGTCGTGTTTGTTTAGAAACTACCGCAAGTATGAACTTGAACAACTCATCATTGATAAAACTAAAAAATACATTTTAACCCCAAGCAAAATTGAAGAGATCGAGCATATGGTTGTGGACAGATATAACTCCGAGATTTCAAACAATGTTGTGCTTACATGCCTTCAAAAGGAACTCAGGCAGATAAACAATAAAATAGATAGTCTTGTGAAGAATATGGAACAGGGACTGATTTCGCTTGCCCTTCGTAAAACTCTTTACAAACTTTAAAATGACAGGGCGGACATTCAGCTTAAAATTGCCGAAGAAAAGAGCAAGTTTGATTAGCCACTAATTTTTGAAGATGTTAAAAATTTTATATCACTGTTTGCCAGCAAAGATTATGACGACATGTTTAAACGCAATGAATTTTTTAATCGATTTATAAAAAAAGGTGATTTTATTAAACGATAAAGTTATTGTGATTATGCGAGGTAGTAAAGGGAATGAAAACGAACTTGCGATAAATAACGATGAACTTTATGCAAAAAGAATTTTAGAAAATTTTGAAAAAAAAGAAACAGGCGAAAATAACTTTGACAACAAAAATGGGAGTTCTGACAACTTGAACTCCCATTTGCATAAAAATGATGAAAATTTAAAAGAAAAAGAGACTGAATTAGAACTTTTAGTCCATCAGCCTCCTCTTGGCGGGAAGACTGGCAACCAATCCTAACACAAAAATATATGTTGGCGTTGGGTGGGTTAAGTTAAAAGCTAATCTTGACTTGCACAAAAATACATGGTACAATACCACTGTATTTTTAACTAAAGGAGAAGTAAAATATGGCATTGATACCCAGAGTCTATATGGATACATTAGTAACTATTAGTGTTGATGATAAAAATGGTAGAAAATTTTGTATAGGTACAGGTTTTTTAGTTGGTAAATTTATTAAGGAAGAGAATAATAAAAGATGTTACGCTGTATTCCTAATAACCAACAAACATGTTTTTGATAATTACGATGTTGTATCCTTGGGGTTTAATCAATTCGGAACTTATGCAACAAATGAATTTGGAGTTTCATTAAAAAATAATAGTATATTAAATTACTCTTCACATGTTGACCCAAATGTCGATATTGTGGCTTTAAATTTAAATGCAAATGTGTTAAATAGTACAAAAAGTAAATATTCATTTTTTGCGTTGGATGAAAATACTTTATATATTGAAGATATGAAAAATGATGATGTATACGAAGGTGATTTAGTAAATGTACTAGGATTTCCTATGAATTTAGTCGATTTTAATCATAAAGACCCAATATGTAGAATAGGATGTATATCAAAAATTTCAAATCTTTATACGCCGGGGAGCCCTGATAAAAACTTTATTATAGATGCCCAAGCATTCCCGGGTAATTCAGGAGGACCTGTAATTTTAAGACCAGAATTAACGGCCGTTGTTGGTACTAAACCTCATGTTAAAGCAGTGTTAATAGGAATTCTTCATAGTTATATTCCATATCAAGACAAACTCAAAAGCTTACAAACAAATGAAATTGTTTCTATAACAACAGAAAATTCAGGTTTAACTTATGTTCATCCTGTTGATTACATTCGGGATGTTATAGATTTGGAAATGCAAAGAATAGATATAACAAAAATAACATATTATGAACAAAAAGTTGAAAGTACCAACATTGAACCAATTAAAAATATAGAAAAATTAGTTCAAGAAGAAAATGATAATACAAGTGAGAAAAATAAAGAAAAACGATTAGATAAGAAAAAATCGTAAAAAAGGAAGAAGTTTAAACTTCTTCCTTTTTTTATTGATTGTTTTGCAAATGGGTATAAACTGCATTTGCTGATAGGTTTGGAAAGTTGCCATTTGTTTCGGCAAAGGTTTTTAAATCATGAGCAAGAAGAAAAGATATTTTTTCTATCTGCTTTGAGTTTAAATTAACTTTACCTAATTTTAGTTCGTGTGAATTAAAATCAAAAACAGCAGTGTTTTCATCTATATCTTTACAATCAATAAAACATTGATTGTTATTCGTTTTTCTCATAATTACTTACTTAAAAAGCGAATAACACCAAAGAACACTTTGACTATTTAAAGTCCACGTTTATTATAACATTTTTCTTTCCAATTTTCTATATTTTCGACAAAAAAAAGACAAGTGGGTTTCCCACTTGGTCTAATAAGAGGAAATGACTCAAAAGTGAAACTTTAGCTTTTGTGGGGTGAATCATTAGAAAGACTTATTATATAAGGCTTCTTAACTCCTAAAAAGCGAGTTTAAGTCTATTTCCTTATCCTGCTCCTTATTTTTTCTAGTTTAGGAATTGCTTTTTTGATGGCTTTGTGCTATAACTTAATCAGAAATAAGGAGAATGGTGTGGAAGTGTATTTTATTACAGATGGTTGTGTAATAGCAAACGAGTTATTAACTATAAGCGAAAAAATGGGCAAAAGACAAATTAGTATGGACGTTCATGAAGAATATGTTCAAGATTTAATAGACTATATGGCAAAAACTTTTAACAAGAGATTTGTGGTTATACCTGATGAAGATGGTCTTATGGAATGGTCAAAAGAACATGGCGATTATTTTGATATATTTAAACAAGAAGATAAAGAATGGTTTGTTAAAATAAAAGATGGTGTAGAACCAGAGACACTTCGTAAAAGATTTCGTGCAGGATTACCTTATGAAAGTTGGAAAACATTTATTATTAATGAGCCAAAATTGATGGGGTTGGTTGTCCAAAAGGAAAAGGTAAATACTCAACCAATCGAAGAATCAACAAGCGAATTATAAAAACATAAAAATCAGCTTTTAAGACAAAAATTTTGTCAAAGGGGCTGATTTTTTTGTTGGTTTTATGTTATAGTAAAGAACAAAAAGGATAGTAATTTATGAATAACGCTTCTACTTACACAAGATATTCAAGTGATAGTCAAACAGAACAGAGCATTGATGAACAACTTAGAATGTGCAAAGAATATGCCGAAAGAAATGGTTGGTAGTCAATAAAAACTGCATTATACGATGACAACTATAAAAATACAATTAAAGTTAAGTAAAAAGCCAGACATTAAACAAGAGATAGAATATGTAGAAAATAAAAAGGAGCAATCAAACCCAAAGGGTTCGGATTGCTCACAATTGGCGGAGAGAGCGGGATTTGAACCCGCGCTACGGTTTAAAGCCGTACTAACGCCTTAGCAGGGCATCCTCTTCAGCCACTTGAGTATCTCTCCATTTTTATATTATATTTTATGTTTTGTTTTGTTTTGTTTCCAGATATTTATTATTTTATGTGGAAACAAAAGTAGTATAGCATATTATTTTTTAAATTTAAAGTATTTTCTCTAAATTTATTTAAAAAATTTTTATGTTTTTTGTATAATATTTAATATTTATTTTATTGGTATATTTATGGTTTTGTGGTTTTTAGTTTTTTAAGTTTAGTTTAATAATTAATTAATATGAATTGTATGTTCGCAATTAAAATAAAAATACTTATGAATTAGATTTTTTTATTTTAACCCAACACAAAAAGAGGGCGAACACGCAATTTTTGTTTGTCCATGCTAAATCCTTCCATTCTACCATCATTTGATATTTTTATACTCATTCCATATTTTGAAAGCGTGCGTGCAGCTGCTAATCTTCCTCCACCTGTGCTTCCTGCTTCTATTTTAATTATTGCACCCACTGCTAAAATGTTACCATCGGCATCTATTACAGTTGCACCGTCTATGCTCATCAGTTCAAGTCTTAGTTTTCTATCTAAATCATAAAACTTTTTACCATTTATTATTTGAATTAAGTTAGCACTTTTTGTCATTTTATCTTCAGTTAAAAATTCGTCAAATGACTTTGTTTCAGTTTCTTCGGTTGCATCTATGAAAAATGAAGTGCTAATATTTTCTTGTAATTTATATTGATAGCATTCAGCATTTAAAACATCACATATATCTATGTGTTTTAAAACATTAAAATAGTCATCTTTATTTAAGTGCACAATACAACCGCCTGTTCTAGCAAAAGCCGTATCTAGTGTTGATAGATATATGGCTTTTCTAACTTCTTGTGTGTACTCTCCGCTTCTATCTGCCAGTTTGCTAATAATTTCTTCATGACTAAAACTAACCCAACTGCCATTTCGTTTGGCAAATAGCAAGGTTTTTTGACGGAATAATAGAATATCCCCATTTGCTAACAGACAAACCCCCACGCGATTACCAGTGCATAAACTTGCAAGTCTTATATATTGATAAGGCACTAAAAGTTCTTGGTCAAAAGTTTTTGGAACGGTAAGATAATTTAGCAGGTATCCATTAGATGAAATTTCAAGACAAGTGTTTACGCCATCACTTAATAGAGCAGAGAAGTCGTTTTTTAAAAATTTAGTGATATGTAAATTTGAATTTGATTTAGCATTCGCTTTTTTGTTTGAAACAATAAATCCAAAAGTTGTTTTATTTCCTTCATATGTTCGCTGTGCCCATGATTCCATTGAACTTAACAACTCGTGCAAAGTTTTATTTGCAGTGGGAGATAGGGCTTTACAAATTGCTTTTTGAATAACCAAAGGTTCAACATCTTTAATGTATGAACTATTTATATTAGATGAATATATTGCCCCCATTTCTTCTATTATTGAGCGAACAAGGCTGACTTCAAAACTTTTAAAAGGTTGAACTCGTTTGATAATAAGGCGGTAAGTGTCCGCCTTAATAAATTTAACCATTATTGTGCCACCACTTCCAAGGGCAACTATTGCATCTCTAGATGTAGAGTCTTCACTGCCAACAATTTCGCTGCCTGTGAACATTGAAAGCACATGGTCTTCTATGAATTTTGTGAATTGCTCCCTTTTAATTGTTGTCACTCCTTCATATTTAGTGGTTTTAATTTAAAGACTATTTTAATTACATTTTGACAATGCTTTAAAATATAGTTTTTTAAATGACTTTATGTTAATTCTTGTGCAAACTCTCATGTTTGGCTTTTGTTGAAAATTACAAATTGCTACGCCTGATTCAATTTCTTTGAAATATTTAACACTTACAAAGGCAGGTAATGTTTCAAAAATGTGAGGTGCTAATAAATAGGCAATTGTTGTGCCATCATGAGTGGCAATTCCATTTTTAACATGACCATCATTATATGACCTAAAAATATATTCTAAAACTTCACCAGTGGTATTTTCTTGTTTAGTTAAAAAAACCTCTTTCCAGTCTAGATATGCTGTGTGTCCCATTTCCATTGGAACCATTACCATTGAAAGATTAGAGTTAAAAACAATCTCTGCTGCTTCTGGGTCGCTAGAAATATTAAATTCAGCATAAGGAGTTTTTATTCCGTCTTCTTCAATACTTCCAGCCATAAATATTAGTTTTTCAATATTTTGAAGATCTTGTGGATATGTGGAAATTAAATCAGCAATATTTGAAAGTGGACCTAATGCAACAACTGTAATTTTTTCTTGGCTTTCACTTAAAATTTTATGAAAACTTTCAAGCGCTGAAAGATTTGAAGGCTTTCGATTATTTTTCTCAAATTCAAACCCCCCAAGGCCATTTGCTCCGTGGTAAACTTCTTTTGAAAAAGAAGGACGAGCTATGGGCGTGGCTCTGCCTAATGCCACAGGAATTTGTGGGGCATCAAAAAGTTCTAATACATTAAGAGTGTTAGTTGCTACATTTTCAAGGCTTGTATTTCCCGCTGTGCAGGTAATTAATTTAATATCTAATAATTTATTTTTAACTGCCATCATAAGTGCAACAGCATCATCTATGCCTGGGTCGGCATCAATTATAACAGGAATTTTTTTCATGGTGATCACCTTAATAATTTATTAATATAATATTAACACTATTTTATTTTAAAAGCACGCAAATTTTCATTATTTTTTTTATTTTTTTATTTAATTTTGCGATTTTTTTATTTTTCGCATGTAATAATTAATAAAATTAGCAATAATAATTATTTTATTGTTTATTTGATTAAGCTTTAATTATTTTTATTTAACTTCAAAAAATAGTTTTTCATTTACTATTAATTAATTTTTTCTATTATTTAATTGCTAAACATAATGTTTTTTTGTAAACTATGGATAGGAGATAATAATGCAAAATAAAGTAAAGAAATCTATTAAATATTTGTGCCCAAGTTGTGAACACATTATGAGTGAATTAAAACAAGATTTTAGCGACTTCTTATGTATGTCTAGTTTAGGGCAGGAATTTATTAAAAAAAGTTTAAAATGTGCAAAATGTGGGCAAAAATTGCAAATATTAGACCAAAAAAGCGAAATTAATCTATTTTTGTCTGCAATTATTAACCCTAAAATTAAGGTTGTTGCTTACACAGCTCCTTCTATTAGAACAAGCCTTGGCGAAGCATTTAATATGCCACTTGGAACTGATGTTACTGGTAAAATGGTTAATGCATTAAAAATGATAGGGGTAGACTATGTGTTTGATATGAATTTTGCTGCCGATTTAACAACTGTTGAAGAAGCATGTGAATTTAAAGCTAGGCTTGATAGTGGTAAAAATTTACCAATGCTTACATCATGTTGTCCAGCTTGGGTGGCTTATGTTGAAAGAGCATATCCAAGTTTAATTTCTAAATTATCTACTTGTAAATCTCCACAACAGATGTTTGGGGCAATTTTAAATAGTTATTTTGCAAAAAAATTAAATATAATTAATTCTAATCTATTTGTAGTTAGCATTGTTCCTTGTGTGGCGAAAAAACTAGAAAGACTTAAAGTGGGACACACTAAACAAGGCTATGATGTGGATTGCACATTAACAACTATAGATTTAGCAGATATTATTAAGTTAAAGGGAATAGATTTAAATAGCCTTGAAGATGCAGAATTTGACAATGAATTTGGTCTTTCTTCGGGGGCGGGAGTTATTTTTGGAAACTCTGGCGGTGTTATGGAAGCGGTTATGGAAAGTTCAAGTGCAAAGCATAAAGAGTTTGAAATAAAAAAAGCGACATTTAATTTAGTTCGTGGAAAGAAAGGAATAAGAGAAGCAACGATTTTTGCAAAAGGGAAAGAAATCAAGATTGCTTGTGTGTCGGGGTTGGCTAATGCCAAGCCTTTGCTAGATGAATGTGTTAAAAATAATAGCCCTTATAGTTTCATTGAAGTTATGGCTTGTGATGGCGGTTGTGTGGGCGGTGGAGGACAACCATTAAGTAATAATAGGGAACAAGCAGTTAAAATGCGTGCACAAGGTTTATATAATAGAGCACTTAAATGCAATTATAAAAATTCTTTTGAAAATCCTGCAATTATATCTCTTTATGAAAACTTTTTGGGCGAATTTGGCGGAAGCCTTGCCTATGATATTTTACATGTTAAGAGAAAGTAATTGTTTTAAATTTGATTTTAAACTCCTTATTTTGAATATCTATAAAATTACATAAAAAATTTATTAATAAAATTAACTTTTTTAGTTTATTTTAAAATTTTTGGGGCATAATAAAAAGAGTATCAATAAGTGCAAAAATTTGTTCATTTGTTCTTATTGATACTTTTTTTATGTCAAAATTATTTATTTAGTTGAACGGCTTAATAAATTATGCTAAAATTTAATATATTAATAATATAGATATTCATGAACGGAATAATTTGCCGAATTTTGTAAGATTTTGTTTAATTTTGAAATAATGTTTAATCTTGACAAAGGATTTTGTTAATTTTTATATTGTTAATTTGTATGGTAGAATTTATAATACTTTGGAGGAAATATGAAAAAGTTAATATTTAGTTTATGTGCTTTAATGTTTGTTGTGTTATCGGGAGTGGCATTTACTGGGTGTAGTAATAAAATTGATTCGATTGCCATAAAAGAAGGTATTATAAAAACTGAATATTATGTGGGGGAATCTTTTAATCCTGATGGCTCTGTGCTTATTGCAAAAAGTGGGAACAAATATTTTGAGGTTGCTTTAACCGATAAAGATGTGAAAATTGAAAACTTTTCAACTGAACAAATTGTTGAAAACGCTGTGGCTAAAATTACATATAAAGGTAAATCTACTGAATTTACTTATAGTGTTTCTTTAAGGCAAGGTTTAGATTTTTCTTTAACCGGAGGAACATATACTTACGATAAGACTATCCATGATGTAAATTTATCTGGTGTTATGGATGGTGCTACCATAACTAAAACTTATGTTGAAATGGGTCAAGAGAAAGCGTTTGAAGGTGCTGTTAATGCAGGAACTTATGTTGTAAGGGTTACCGTTACAAAAGATGGTTATGAACCTGTAACAAAATCTTGCGAAATAAAAATTGAGCCTAAAACTGTAACGGCATCTATTGTTATGGCTGACGGAGACTATGTTTATAATGGCAATGCTTACGAAGTTAATGCAGTTGTTAATGGCGTGTTAGATGGGGATAATGTGCAAGCGTATGTTGGTGGCGATGAAACAGGAGTTTATGCAGGCGTATATAGTGCTTATATTGCTGGGTTAAAATCTGTTGGAGATGCAAAGAATTATTATTTAGATATAACGCAAACACCAACTGAAAATAACCCTTTTGTGTGGGTAATAAGAAAAGCAACAGCACCAAGTGTTACAAATGAAGATGTAAACTTTAAAAACGAAGTATCTACATATAATGGTCAAATTCAAACAATAAGTCCAGCTAATCCTATAATTTTTAATAAAAATACACAAATTGAAGAAAGTTCAATTGCTGAAATTTATCAATATTCTAATGAAGCAACAACTTATAGTAGTCAAAATGGTGTTAGCCAAGTAGGCACATATAAAGTTTATTTAACATATAAGTTTAAAAATTATGAAGATATAGTGTTAACTGCAAATTTCACAATTAATCCAATAATTTTAGATTTAGATTGGAACAATGCGGAAGGCTTAACATATAACAAATCTGCCCACACCATTTTAGCAACACTTAACACAAGTGATGTGGTTGAAGGTGATAATGTAGAATTAATTTATTCTAATAATGTTCAAACTGATGCTGGGAAATATGTTGCTAGTGTAAGTTTAAATAACTTGAACTATGTGTTACCACAAGAAAAATGCACTTTTGAATATGAAATTGCTAAGGCAACAATAGACATTTCAGGATTAACTCTTACCAACTTGAACGCAACTTATGACGGCACAGCAAAAGAAGTTCAACTAGAAGGTATTTTGCCAGATGGGATTATTTCATACAGCATAACATATAATGGAAGTTCAATAGTTCCTGTGGAAGCAGGCGAATATACTGTTTTAGTTAGTTTTGAAATTGACGAGAAAAATTATATTGCACCGAATAGTATAACAGATACATTAATAATAGAAGAAATCTTAACGGAAGCAAAATTTGCTGAAAGTTATATTTCTCCTAGTTTCAATTTTTTATATATTTACGAAATATCAAATGGAGAATATGATTTAACAGATAATTCAACTTATGAAACTTATTCTGTTACTGTTATTGTTGAAAACAATAGCGTTAGAGTGGAAAGTGAAGGTAATATTATAGAAATTAGCGATATTATTGTTAAAGCCGGCATTATTGAAAGTTTTGTTTATAATGGTGAAACATATAGTAAAGCAGTGTAAATGAGTAATATAAAAAATACCAAAATTACCCTAAAAAACAAAAGGGTAATTTTTTATTAATTATATTTTAAATTTTGAATAGGCAATAAAAGAACTATAATTTTTATAATTTAATAACAAACAAATATTTGATTTTGTGTTAACAACTTGTCAGTAAGTAATAAAAGTTGTTAACAATTTGTTAATAACTTGTTAATAACTTTGTTAATAAGTGGGTTTTTATCTTAAAAATTAAGATATTTATAAAATTTTGTGTTTTTAAAATAAATTTTCTTTGTTTTGTTTGCAACAAGATAATTTGTGTTGTAATATTATCTTATGAATGAAATAACTTTTAAAGATTGGTTAATAAAAAATTATGAGGGCAAGGTGCCAGCAGGTGGGGGCTTGTGGTGTAACATGCACATAATATTAATGGTGACACTTGCACTTTGGTTAATAATATGTTTTTTTGTTTTTAAAAAATATAAGACTTTTGCAAAAAGATTTACTTATGTTTTATGCTATGTAATGTTAATTTCAAGACTTATTAGAATGTTGTTATTAATGTTTGTGGCAAAGCAAACTTTCATTGAAGTTTGGCCATGGCAATTATGTCATATTTTAGCATTTGTTTTCCCAATATATTATTTCACAAAATCTAAATTCTTTGTTTTGCCAGTTTTAATGCTAACATTTTTTGGCGGAATATTAACCTTTGTGTTTGGAGATTATTACCAATATGTATCCTTTTCATTTTTAGATATTGAAAGCATTGGGTTGCATTTTATGATGCCAACAGTTGTTTTAGGTGCATTATGTTCTAACACATTTAAAGTAGAATTATCTAAAATTTGGCAGTTGCCAATTGCATTGGTTTTGCTTGTAAGTTATGCGAGCATTGGAAATGCTATTGTTGATGGAGCAAACTTTATGTATTTAAAAGAAAATGGATTGCCATTTAACTTTTTCCCGGGATATAGTCATATTTACACTTATTTAATAATTGGTGTAATATTAATAGTTTTATTCTTATTACCATTTATAATAGTTTATGCAATAAATAAACATAAGAAAAAATTGGAACTGGCATTAACGCATAATATAAATAGCAAAAGAGCAACCGACATTACAAATGAAAATAATAAACAATTATTAAATGAAAATAATGAAAGAAGCCAAGATTATTTAGCAAATATTGATGCTAATAATTTAAGTAGAGGCAAAAAAGATAAGAATAAAAATAAACTTGGAAGAGAGCCACGCAGATTGGCTAAATAAATTTTATTAATAAAAACTACTATAAAAGAATGTAATATTTTTAATAAAATCTAATTTTTTGTGAATTGATAAAACTAAATTCATTTTAGTAATAATTTAATAAAAAATATAAATGTTAGTAAATATCACATTAAAATAAAAAACTGATAAGCAAATCTTATCAGTTTTTTTGCGGGCAGACCGACAACCAATCTTAACACTAGAATATATTGGAGTTGGGTGTAATGAAATAACTTCTTTCTATAAAATTAATTAATAATATATTTAGTATAAGATTGTTTATGAACTAAAATAGATAATTTTATCAAATAAATACTTTTAAACCAAATTCAATAGTTTTAAACTTAATTTATTTTGTGTTTATGCATAACTATCTAATAAAATCTTCTTTTTTAAGCATTGTTTTTATTTCTTTAGTTTTGCCACCACGAGCAGGACAATTTCGTTCTCCAAGTTCTCCAGTTAACTTATACCCTAATTTTCTTTGCATTTTATAAGAAATTTCATTACCTTCCAAAAATCCATTAATTAAATAAACTGCTTTTAATTGATCAAAACAGTATATCGCCCTTCCTCTCATTGCTTCTGTTCCATAACCATGACCGTGATAATTAGCATTTATCCAAATACCACCAGTTGCTATATTATTTTCATCAAGACAGATGTTGGTTCCGCCAATAACTTTTCCACTATTTTTTTCAACGATTGCAAAATAACTTTTTTGCTTTGTGTTTGGGTTTTCAATCCTTGTATTAATGAAACTTTTTGCATATTCTATTGTATATGGAAATGGAATTGTTAAAAATTTCGCCACATCAAAATTGTTTAAACCTTCACATAATGCTTCAATATCATTAAGTTCCCATGGTCTCAAAATTAATCTTTCTGTTTCAATTTTATTTTTCATAGAGTCTCCTTAATAAATTTATTATATCATATAATATAAAAGATATATAAAAATTTTTTAAGTTTTATTTTTTAGTTAAAATTTAAAAAATTAAGTTTTTCTTTAAAATTTCATTTGGTAGAATATTTATAAATGTTTAAACTTTATAATACATTTAAATAAAAGCGAATTTAAAAATAAAACAGAGCAATCTAACCCAAAGGGTTTGGATTGCTCGCAATTGGCTGAAAGCGTAAGTATTCATAAAAACAAACTTTATTTCATTTCATCAATTTTTCCAAATTGATGAATAAGCATATACTTTATATATTCCTTATTGTTTGTTGTTGCAGTGTAATTTATTAAAATATTAGGGAAAATTTGATTGTCAAAAAGTTGCAATGAAATAGCATATACACAAGCATCTGTTTGTAGACCACAAATATCTATTTGATTATCAGCGGATACAATTTCTTTAATTCTTTTAATTTGTGACTCGTTTAAACCATAGCCAAATTTTTCAAAAATTAAACTATTTTTAGGAATGGTTACGCAAATTCTTTGAGAGTCCTTGTTTGTTAAGTTTTTCCAATTTAATATGTTAACATAAAAACTATCGCTTTTGTTAATAAATTTAGTAAAAATATAGTAATTGTAAGTATTTTTCTTAATCAAATCATTTATCTTAATTTCTAAATCTAAATACTCTTTTTTGTTTATAAAGCCTTTTTGCATATCTACAATTAATAAAACTTTACTCATAATACCTCAAAAATAATAAACCGATAAGAACAAAAATTGTTCTTATCAGTTTCGCTTGGCGGAAGGTTAGGGATTTGAACCCCAGGTAGCTCTCACTACGACGGTTTTCAAGACCGCTGCTTTCGACCGCTCAGCCAACCTTCCATTTTTTTTGCATTTATATGCTTTTGTAGTTTACATTATTTTTTAGTTAAAATCAAGAGTTTTTTATTAATTTATTTATTTTTTATATTTTTCATTTATCAATTTTATAATATTATTATCTTTGCTTATAGTGTTATTATGAGACACTTTTTTTCAATTCAAATTAACTCATGATAATTTTTGTTTAGCGTTCTTAAAATTAATGATTAATTTATATTGTTTATTTAAGCAATTTGCATTGTGAAAATAATAATTATTTTAGTTATATAAAACTTTTGGACAATTATTATGTTTTAACAATTCATTAAATGAATTTATTAAACAATTTTTGATATAAATTTTTTAAATTATAGCATTTTATTGTTGATTTATTTTAACTATTTCTATTATAATTGTTATATAAATATATAAATCTATTATCTTGTTATAAAAACCTTAACAATGAAAATCATTTTAAAATAAAATAAATGAACGGAGGGACAAACATGAACATAATAGAAGTGGATAACTTAACGCAAGACTATGGTCATGGAAGAGGAATTTTTGATGTGTCTTTTGCCGTTAAAAAAGGGGAAGTGTTTGGTTTTTTGGGGCCAAATGGTGCGGGGAAGTCTACAACTATTAGGCATATAATGGGATTTTCTAAACCTAAAAAAGGAGAGACAAGAGTTTTTGGTTTAGAAAGTTTTCATAATTATTATAAAATTTTAGAAAGAGTGGGTTATTTGCCCGGCGAAATAGCCTTGCCTGAAGGGTTAACTGGAACAGATTTTATTAAGATGATGGGCGATTTAAGAAGATGTAAATCTGACGATATGTTAAACTATTTACTTCAAAAATTTGAACTTAACCCTAATATTGAGACAAAAAATATGAGTCTTGGAGACAAACGAAAACTTGCCATAGTGGCAGCATTTATGAATAATCCTGATGTGCTTGTGTTAGATGAACCAACAAGTGGACTAGACCCAGTTATGCAACAAAATTTCATTGAATTTATTAAAGAAGAAAAGAAAAAAGGCAAGACGATTTTGCTTTCTTCACATATTTTTAGCGAGGTAGAAGCAACATGCGATAGAATTGCCATTATTAAAGATGGTAGAATTGTTTCAACATTTGAAACAAATGCAATTAAACACAATCAAAATAAAAGTTTTGAAGTTTATTTTAATAATGAACAAGAATTAAAAGAATTTGTTAAAAATATGCCTAAAGCAAAAATTAAAGTAGACACTATTTTAAAATATGGGATTAGCAGTGTAGACGAAAAAAATTTGAAAGTGATAGTTTGTGTTCAAGATAAGGATATTAATGAAGTAATTTTGTTAATGAGTAAATTTAAAATAAAAGAATTTAAGCAAGTTGAATTTACCTTGCAAGACTATTTTATGCAGTTTTATTATGAAGATAAGAATTTTAAAGGTGCGTTGAAATGGAAGAAATAATTAAAGTTGAACATTTAACAAAAGACTATGGGCAAAATAGGGGAATTTTTGACCTTTCGTTTTCAGTGGCAAAAGGTGAAACTTTTGGTTTTGTGGGAACTAATGGCAGTGGCAAAACCACGACCATAAGGCATATAATGGGTTTTTTAAAAGCACATAGTGGCAAAGTTAGTGTGTTAGGAATGGATGCTTGGAAAGATTCTTGTAAAATTAAAAACTATGTTAGTTATGTGCCTGGTGAAATTTCTTTTCCAGACCTTACAACTGGTATAGAATTTTTAAAAAGTCAGGCAGAATTTTTAAAAATTAAAGATATGAATTATGCTAATTATTTAATTGAAAAATTGCAACTTGATCCCTCTGCAAGTTTAAAAAGAATGAGTAAGGGAATGAAACAAAAAACTGCCATAGTTTCAGCATTAATGGCAAATAAAGAGATTTTAATTTTAGATGAGCCAACAACTGGATTAGACCCTTTAATGCGCCAAACATTTCTTGAATTATTAAACGAAGAAAAAAGAAAGGGTAAAACAATTTTAATGAGTAGTCAAATGTTTGACGAACTTGAAGATGTTTGTGATAGAGTAGCCCTTATTCACAATGGGAAGATTATAGATATAACTAGTGTTAACGAACTTAAAAATTCAACATGTAAAACATATAAGATTGAATTTTTAGATGAGGATAGTTACCATAAATTTAAACATTTGAAATATAAGATAATAAGAGATCAAAAGCAATATAATCAGGTGACTATTTTAATTGAAGATAAAGATATTAATAAGTTATTTAAGTCGCTTACGCATTATAAAATAAAATTTATTGCAGAAATTAAAAATAATCTTGAGAAACATTTTAAAGAAATATTGATGAAACAACAAAAGGAGGAAAGCCATGTTTAGTAAAGCGCTTTTTAAACAATCAATTAAGGCGAATTGGATAAAATGGTTAGCAGTTATGCTTGCAACCAGTATAATGCTTGCAATAGTTATAATTGTTTTAGGCAGTTTAGATATTAATGGCATTAGAACTTCATTAAAACAAGTTTTTTCAGACGCTAATAATCAGGCAATTGTGCAAGAAAATGCTGTAGATAGTTATGACCTTGCATATCAAACTTTAGATTTTGAAAATCAATTAACAACAAACTTAGATGTTGCCGAACAAGATGGAAGTCTTGAAAGCTTTAAAAACATGTGGCCTATGATTAATTCAGATTTTGCAACTCCATCTACTGTGCAAGGATTACTTGCGTCACAGGGATTTTTAGATGGAATGAGTGAAGAAGAACAACTAGCATTTTGTGAAGTATTTTTAACTATTGCAAAACAAACACCAGTTAGGACTGACACTACTGCAAATTTTAAGGCAGACTTGCAATTAGTGTTTGAAGAAAGTTATAAAATATTAGTTGAAAACAATGCTTATGCATTAGAATTTGAAGAAATTGGAAATGAAGAACAAGCACAAGAAAAAGCCGAACAAGCAAAAGTGTTAGCGGGAGATGTTATAGCTGAATTTAAAAGATTAAAGCAGGAAGAACCTGAAAGATTAAACGATTTAAAACAAGAAGCGAATATTTTTGTTAACGATATGTTATATAACGAAGTTTATAATCAGTTTAAAGATACTTTAGGGCATGATGATGCAAGAATTAATGCACTTGCAGTGAAAGTTATGTCTAACTCTGCAATAAGCACTTATGAATTTTATCAAAATGAAGGCTTTGATAAAAGTTACGCAAAAGAGAAAGCCAGTGCAAGCATAACTGACCAAATTCCAGATGATGTTGCGGAAGCATTAACAGAATTGGGGAATATGGATATTTATGGGTTAATAATTGGTTCAATCTTTTATCGTATTGCAGGAATTTTACTTCCAATGGTATTTGTTATAATGGTTGCTAATGGCCTTCTTGCGGGGCAAGTTGATTCTGGTTCTATGGCTTATGTTCTTTCAACTCCAACAAAAAGAAGAACTGTAACTGTTACCCAAATGATTTATTTAATTTTGGCATTGTTTACAATGTTTGCGGTTGTAACAGTGGTTAGTGTGGTTTCAATATTTATAGTTGGCGGGAACGATTTTGCTATTAATTTTTCGCAAATATTATTATTTAACCTTGGTGCATTTTTAACGATGTTTGCGTTTGCAGGATTTTGCTTTATGTGTTCTAGCATATTCAATAGAACTAAATATTCGTTATCTATTGGTGGCGGTATTTCAATTTTTATGTTAGTTTGCACTATATTAGGATTATTTGGTTCAAGTGTTGTTCCATCTGCAATGAGAATAGACCAAATGAATTTCTTTAACTATTTATCAATAATAACTTTATTTGACACAACGGCAATTTTAGAAGGTGCAATATCTTTCGTTTGGAAATTTGCAATTTTATTTGGTATTGGAATTGTGACTTTTATTATTGGAATTTTCTATTTTGATAAAAAAGACCTTCCACTTTAATTTAATTAATAATATCATTATGATTTAGGTTATCATCAACAATTATGTAGTATAGTAATATTTTAAACTGTAAATTCTTATGAATTTGCAGTTTTTTATTTACTAATATGATAAATAAACATAAGATAAAAATATTAACTTTGAGCTTTATATTATTAAACTAAATTGTTTTTTTAAGAAAGTCATTAATTATTTTATTTACAATTCATAAAAAAATTTGTCAAATATATTATTTTATAATAGAATTATAATAATAAATGTAATAAGGGTTAAGTGAATTATGAAAAATTTTTTAAAAATGTTTTTAATAACAATTATTTTCTTGCCTTGTTTAATTATTTTTAGTGGGTGTTGGGGTGACAAAGAAAAACAACCACAAGAGCAACCTTTAAATAGTGTTGAAATTCAATTATATTCGCAAGAAGGTATAAGTGTAGGTAAATCTTATAATGTTGATTTTACTTCAATATATTATTGTGAGTTTGTCATTATGAATGCTAATTATTATTCTTATAGTGGCTATTTTACACAATTAAATGGTCAAGGAATTCGTGTTTATGATGACTATGGATATTATACTAACGACTTTATTTCATATTGCCAAAACAAAAGTGTTGTAAAAGTTTATGAGTACAAGATTGATAAAACTTATTCATTAACTCTTGTAAATGGATTAACTAGCACTACACAAACACACAAAGTGGCAGATTCTTATAAATTGCCAATTGTTTCTAAATATGGATATACTTTTGAAGGTTGGGGTGAAAGTAAAGACAGTTCTTTTACCATTAATAATGTTTATAGTGGTAAATATATGGAAAATGTTACTCTTTACGCAATTTTTAAACCTATATCTTTTTATTTGTATTATTCTACTAATCCTTATAATCCTAAATATTGTAATGAAACAAAGATTATAAAATTTAATGAAAAAGTAACAATTACCCCACCTGCTGAAATTGGATTTATATTCCATGGATTTTTTACAGAGCCTTTTGGGAAAGGTGAACAAATATGTTCAAATGATGGTGAATTTATAGTTGATTTTTTACCAAGCTCTAGTGATTGTATGTATATTTATGCTTATTTTACTGAAGCACAGACGCAAAAAGTTATATACGATAATAATAATATAGATACAACCATGACTGTGAGATATAGAGGTTATTATGCAAATGATGTAGAAGCAGAATATGTTGTTACATATAACGAGGGAGACATTATAGAATGTTTGCAACCACAATCAAGATCAGGTTATTATTTTGATGGTTGGTATACTACACAAAATAGTAAATATAATTTTAATCGACAAACAGAGACAAATAAATTACTTATTTTAACTGCAAAATTTATAAAAACCGACAATATTTTATTTTCTAACATTATGACAGCAGGAAGGAAAATAACAATGTCAAATCTTGCATATAACCAACCACATATATATACTTATGTTTATGATTGTGAAGATGGGACTGTAAGTTTTAATGGAAATTTTGAAATTCAAAGTAGTACTTGTACTGCAATGTTAAACATTACTATTGATGGCACGCTTGTTTATAGTGATGAGATAAAAAGTGGAGAAACATTTAGTGGGAGTTTCAGTGCTAATAGAGGTCAAACAATAGTATTTTCAAGTTATGTTAATCAAAATGCTTCAAATGGGATGATATTCTTATATTTTGAAAATAATATTGATATAATTTCAAATTCAGTTAGAATAGTAGATAGACCAAATGAATTTTTACTTTATGTTACAGAAGGAAGTAATTTTGTAATTGAATATGCTGACATTGATGGTAAGGCTTTTGTTGGGTATTATACTGGCGAAAACGGAACTGGTGTTAAATTAACAGATAATGAAGGAAATTCTTTAAATCCTTGGGAAATACAAGAAAACAATTATTATTATAAACCACATGATGATTACATTACTGATGAAGATGATAATGGTTTTAAAGTTTATGCTTATTACATAGATATATAAGGATTATTTTAACACATATATTTGCTTGATTTTTTTAATTAAATTGTGTAATACTATTATTAAGTTATACATTTTTATTCACTAATCTAAGCCAACTTGCGTATAACACAGGGAGGAGATTTAATGAAAAAGAAAATTTTAATGTTCGTTTTAGCATGTATTATGATTTTGCCATGTGCATTTTTATTTAGTGCGTGTGGCGAAAAGAAACCAACACAAAATGGAATAAGTGTGGTGGTTAATAATGTTGAAGGCAACACGGTTACTTTAAATTACACCGATTATTATGGCGAATTTGAACCTAGTTATTTAAGTAACTATATTACTGTTTATTTAAATAACAGTGATGACACTAAAACTCAAATAAATTATGGTGAAGGTGGTTACACCATTAGTGGTTTGCCAAGCGTGCTAAATGCAAATGAAGCAGGCTATGATTTAACAATTAGTTATAATGGTTATACTGCTAAAATTAAACTTATTGTTAATAAGGGTGAAATTGATATGAGTGGAGTATCGTGGAACTATGATGCTTCTTATCTATTTACCTATAATGAGAATGAATATAGTGTTGAATTAAATAATTTGCCTTATGATGTTACAGCGCGATATACAAATAATGCTCAAACTAATGCTGGGCAATATAGGGCAGAAGTTCAATTGGTTTATGATACAACAAACTATAAACTTATAAATGATAATTTTGGCTATTATCTTGATTGGGAAATTGAGAAAGCTGAAATTAATATGCAATATGCTTATTGGGGTTATTACTCTCCATTTACTTATGACGGAAGCGAACATAGCGTAAGTTTACAAAATTTACCAGATGGAATAACAGTTAGTTATTCAAATAATGCTCAAATTAATGCGGGGACTTACACAGCGATTGCGAATTTTAGCTATGACGAAGATAATTACCAATTAGTTTATGGTGATTTTGAAAATGAATTAGAATGGACTATAAATAAAGTTGGGCTAGATTTGTCTGAAATTAGTTGGCCTTCTTATAATTTTACTTACAATAATCAAACACAACAAATTGCTTTAGTTGGTAGTATGCCTTCAAGCGTAGAAGCAATATATTCAGGAGATACCGAAGCAATAAATGTTGGAACTTATAATGTATCAGTTGAATTTAATTACGACGATATTAATTACCAATTAAATTTACCAGCAGATTTTAGTTATAACCATGAATGGACAATTGAAAAAGCAAGTATATATTTAGGTAATGTTAATTGGAGTAATACTGATTTAACATATAATGGAGAAGAGCAGATTGTTCAGTTAACAGGTATAAATAATGCTACTGAGATAACAAATGTTGTATATAAAAATTATTATAAAGTTAATGGAGAATACCAATTAATTGAAAATAACCCAATAAATGCTGGGGACTATAAAACAACAGTTACTCTTGTTTATGATAATAATAATTACAACTTAACAAACAAAAATTTTGCAGATGAAATCGAATGGACAATTGAAAAAGCAGAAAATAAAATTTCTGGATTATTATCCATTGATGATTGGCATTATGGCGAAGAACCAAATGAACCAACCGGCTTACAAGCATTGTTTGGAAATATTGATTATAAATATTATGTTTTAGTTGAAGGGGAATATCAAAAACTTGATGGTGTGCCAACTAATGCTGGAACATATTATGTTAAAGGATTTTCACAAGGAAACGAAAACTGGATATCAGTAGAAGATTCCATTTATTATAGCACTTTTAAAATTTATTCTGTAATGGTTGGCAACCCATCATTAGAGCAAACTTATTATATTTATACGGAAAATGCAATAACTCCAACTGTTATTAATTTACCAGAAGGCATTGAAGTTACAACAACAGGAGATACAACAAAAACTGAAATTGGAAATTATACAATAACAATTAGTTTAGTTGATAAAAATAATTATTATTGGGCACAACCTGATGAAAGTGGAGATGTTGTTTTAAATTGGGAAATTATTTCAAGTCCATTTACTTCTATTACCTTAAATAGTGAAGTGATGACTGATGCTGAATTTGTAAACTTAACAACTTTAAATATTGGCGATGAACTTGGGTTAGTGATTGCAGATGGGTTCTCTTGCACCGTAGTAAAACATTATTATAATATAAATACAGGTGTTGAATCTACTGACTCATCAGCATTGGATAATAATATATCTGTTAATCCAAATTCAATATCTTTTGAAATAAAAATAAATCAAAATGCAGTAACAATTTATTCTAAAACTATTAATGTTAATAGAGATATATTTGAAAAAGTTGTTGTTGGCGACCAAGAAATGACTTTTGATGAGTTTAAAGCAAATCCCGTTGTTAAATATGGAGATACACTTTCAATATTATTAAAAAGTGAATATTCATCAAAGTTAAGTTTAACTTTTGTAAATGATTCAGCAATTACTGAAGATACTACTATTAAAATTAAAGAAAATGATGATATAAGCGGTTTAGAATATTATTTAATTGATATAACTTGTAATACTGATGTAATAACTGATATTACATTAAATGACCAATCTATAACTCTTGAAGAACTTAAATCAATGACAAGTATTGATTTTGGTAGCACTCTAAAATTTTATGTAAATCCTAATATAACTAATTATAGCGTTTATATTTATGAAAATGGCAGACAACAAATAACAGGACAAAAGACAATAGTTGTTAATTCTTTTAGCAATATTAATATTGAAGTGGAAAATAGTTCACAGTTGTTAGAATATAATATAAGTATTAATCCTGAAATTGATGTTACAATAAATGGGGAGCCTTATACTATAAATAGTCAGTTTTATACTTATGAAAGAGATTTAAACGAGCAATCTTTTGTTATTGATTTTGGTGATGCATTTAATGGATATGATTTAAAATATACTATAAATAATACTGGCAGTTATATAGATTTTACACAATCTACAATAACCATTTCATTAAACGAAGGATATAATGCTATTACTTTGTATGATGATTTAGACAATTATATATTACAAATTGAAATAGCAAAATTTAACCCTACTCAAAACATATTAATTGAAACAACTTCTAGTTATGGTCAAAGTGAAGTGCCTTATTCAATAACGAATAATTCATTGTATTTAAGCATAAATGAATTTATAACTAATTTTGAAGTTCAATTTAAAGACGCTTACGCTGAATGTACTTATAGTGTTTTTAATCCACAAGGGGAATTAATTGAAGATTTTACTCAGGCTGAAAGTGGTATTTATACTTTGAAAGTTTATCTAAATGAAACCGAAATATATAATGCTTCAATTAATTTATATTATAGAATGTATGTTATTAATGATTTGAATTTTAATGATAATGGAGATGTTGCAATACTTATAACAAATCAAGAGCAGTTATCTAAGACATTTGATTCAAACATATATTTTACTAATGAAGTTTTAACTTTTAATGGTAGTCAAACACTAACTTTAATTGAAGGGCAACAAGAAGTTCAGGTAAACTATTCTGCAACAATGAATGGTAAAACTTATAATTATTCATTCAAATTATATGTTGAATATATTTTAGAAGGTAATAATGTAACTAATTATGTTAGTGATATAACCATAACTTATAATGATATTTATGATAGTGGTTATTCTATAAATTTTGATAAAGATTTAAATATTTCACAAAACCCACATAATTTCTATGACTTAGCATTTATACCAGAGAGTGGAATTAATATTCAAACCATAGGTGATGCTAGTGTTATTTCACAAGAAATAATCTTTTCACAAGCTAAAGATATTTGTTATTTAGAATACACTATTTCAACACCAGAAGGCGATAAAACATATAGAGCTTATATTAAAACTTATGGCACTATTTCTAGTAACACTGATGCTTCATTATATTTTGAAGATCAATCAACCTCAGAACAAGATATAACAAGTGAAATAGTTGATAATTCGTATACTATTGAAAATATTGTAATAGAAGGAACTTTGCGGGTTATAACAGAAGATTCACATGCAAGAATTGAATTTTATAAAAACTCTATTGCAGAAGAAAATTTAATTAGCAAGAATAGTAATTCGCTTAATATTTCTACAAGTGGAACTTACATAATAAAAATTATATCATCAGATAATACCGCTTCAAGGATTATAACAGTTACAGTTACAAATGTTGATTCCTTAATATTTGAAGTTTCCTATAATGATGAAAGATTATATTTAGAAAATGGTGAAAATGGCCCAACAGGCAATGTTACAATGGAAGTAGAACAAAATGGAATGACAACATTTTATGCATATTTCAGTTATGTTGATTTCGGCGATGAAACTACTGTTACATTAAATGGCAATACTTGTTATGAAAATAAATTATATTTACCAGATTTAACACCAATAACAAGTTTAAATAATCTTGTGTTACAATTACTTGAAGATACAGATGGGTCGATTACTAAAATAATGGGTGCTAAATATGCAGTTATTTATATAAATTTATTTGAAGACGTATATTTTCCAATTTATTTTATATTTGCTGGCCAACCACCATATCCAATGACATTTAATTTCGATATTAATGGCGATAGTGCAATTGACGAAAATGATACATCATTTAATTTAAAAATGAATTTTGCAGAAGTTAGTGATGGGAATGTGGAGAACATTGATTTAGGAGATTTCCAAATTGGTGACATTGGACCAGTAATTAATGTGACTAGAAGTCAACTTGGAATTACTAACGAAGAGAACACTGTTACAGCAATAGTTAAATGGTCAAGAGTGTTTAATGATTTAAGTTATCAATTTACAACAGATTATCAAATAGGTGAAACACCAACATTAACTGGACCAACAAGTGAAAATTTAGAAACAGAATTAACATTAAATTTTGTTGATGAGGGTGATGGGACACTTGTTGCAACAATTTATGTGTGTGCAGAAGGTGCAACTAATGATACTTTAGCAGAAAACTTATTAGTTGTAAAATTTATATTGGTTTAAATGAATTAATAAATCTTTAAATTAGATTAAAATTAAAACTAGCATTTTGCTGGTTTTAATTTTTTTATAATTTTTAATAATAATAAGTTTTTCAACTTTTTAATAATATAAAATCAGTGTAAATTAATATATTTGAGTAAGGCAATATATTTTATTTATATATCTAATAGATTGACATAGTTTAACCTTTTTAGTTATAATAAACTAATGACTAAAAAGGAGAATTAAAGATATGAAAGCTGAAGAAAAAAGTATAACCCTGGGTCAGTTATGCAAAATAATGTTTGGTAAATGGTGGCTGTTATGTATCGTTGTGGTTTTGGTGTATGTTGGGGGCATGCTTTTTATCAATTTAAAGTATAACAAGAATAAAATAGTTTATTCATCAAGTTTTGAATATTCTTTAGATAATTTAAAAGATGGGAAATATAGTGACGGAACAAAATTTGACTATAAAATAATGCAATCGTTAAGTGTTTTAAAAGAAGTTAAAGCATCTAGTGAAAATTTCAAATCGATTGATGTAAATAAAATGTATAAAGAAGGTGGTATATTAATTGAGTATGTTGAACCACTATTAGTTGAAAGTTCAACAAAAGTTGAAAATCCGTATTTTACAATTAGTGTTTCAGCAAAATATTTTGATAATGCTAATTTGGCTACAGAATTTCTAGATGCTCTTGCATTATATCCACTTCAAAAAAGCATAGAAACTATAAGTGTTGCGGGCTATAATGCAAATTTAAAAGGTTTTACTTTGTCAAAAATCTATGAAACACAAGTTGAATATCTTGAAAATCAGCTTGCTTTGTTAGATGAAAAATATGATAAGTTAATAAGTGACTATGGTGATGTTGTTACGGCAGATGGTAGAAGAATTTCAGAAATAAAAGCAGAACAAGACCTTTATTTTAAAAATAATACATTTAATTATCTTTACTCTGAAATTACTATAAATGGATATGTTAAAGATGAAAGTTATTTATCACAATTAACACTTGAAAAGGAGACTTTAACAAAACAACAAAGTTTTTGTCAGGCACAAATTGACGCACTTAGAGAAGAAAGAGATAATTTAATAGCATCTTCTGGTTCTTTGCAAACACTTGACTTAGAATCTTACAATTCACAGATTGTTTTACTTACAAACAAGCAAGTAGAAATTACTCAAAAGATTAATGAAATTCAAGTTAAAATTGATGGAATTGGCCAAGATGTATCAGGTTTTGAATTAACATTACAAGAATATTATAATAAACTTGTTGAATTTACGGATGAATTTTGTGACACTGCTAGTAATGTTATAAGTTCTGATGCTTCTGTTCACTACACCACTGGGCAAGTATTATCTGCAAGCGGTGGGATGGGGCTATTTTCTAGCACTATTTTATGTTTATTTGTTGGGCTTGTTTTAGGTTGCGTTGTTAATATGATTATAGACAGAAAAAAATTTAAAGAATTTTCAACAGGAGATAAAAATTAATGAGAATTTGCATGTTAGTTCCCTCCCTTGGAAGTGGTGGAGCAGAAAGAACAGTTTCATATCTTTGTGATTATGCTGTTAGGCAAGGGCACACAGTTGATGTTGTTTCTTTAACTGATATTAAGTTTTATGATTTACCTGAAAATGTTCCTTTTATTCCTTTAAGCAATGCAAAAATAGAAAAAAATCTTATAAAAAGAATTATAAGGGCAATAGATAGATGTAAAAAATTCAAAAAGTATGTTAAGGAAAATAAGCCAGATGTTATTTTTGGAGTTTTATATGTTGCACTTTATTGTGCAATTATAGGTGCAAAAAATATTCCTTTAATTGGATCTGAAAGGGCGGCTCCTGAAATGATTACAGAAAAGTTAAAAATAAAAATTCGGGATTATTCTTTCAAGCGTTGTAATGGAATGATTTTTCAAACGCAAGCAGTTAAGAACTATTATAAACTGCATAGTAAATTAGACGGTGTTGTTATACCTAATGCAGTAGGTAATAAAATTGCCTATGAATATGAAGAGCCTTGCAAAGAAAGGAAAAAGGAAATTGTGGCGGTAGGGAGACTAGTGCCTCAAAAAGATTATAAAACTTTACTTAGTGCTTTTGAAAAGGTATTTAGAAAGCATAAAGACTTTAACCTTATTATTTTTGGAGAAGGAGAACAAAAACAAGAACTCTTACAATTTTTAAATAATTTAACTTGCAAAGATAATGTTGTTTTTATGGGTGCTCAAAAAGATGCATTAAGAAGAGTTTATACTTCAACATGTTATGTAATGACTTCCAAAAATGAAGGAATGCCAAATGCTTTAATGGAAGCAATGGCAGTTGGAACCCCTGTTGTTTCAACTGATTGTAATTATGGACCAAACGAATTAATTATTAATAATGAAAATGGACAATTAGTGCCTGTTGGAGACGTTGATGCTGTTGCAAATGCAATATTAAAATATATTGAAGATAACGATTTTGCACAAAAATGTGCAAAAAATGCAATGAAATTAAAAGAAACAAATTCAATTGACAATATTAGTAAAAGATATTTAGATTATTTTGAATATGTTGTAAAACAGAAGAATAAATAAATTTTTTAAAATTATAAGGAGAAATAAATGTGAATATTAATGTTTTTACTTTCATATTATTTATGTTTATTTCTTTGCTTGTTGCTTTTTTATTGTTTCTTGCACAAAAAAGACAAAACGAGTGGTTTGTAAAGGATAAAAAAGTAAATTATTATTACATTTTTATTGTTATATTGTTAACCATTTTTGCTTTTGGTAGAAGAATTGATGAAGGCATTGGCGGGGCTGATATGATTAATTATATCTATCATTTCCAAAGTCAAGACCTTGCTTTTTGGTATTCAAAGGGAGAGTGGCTGTTTTGTTTTATTAATCAAATAATAGGAAGTTTCACAACTGATTACAGAATTTATTTTCTATTTGTTTACTTGTTTATTGCAATATCTTTTATTTTGTTTATAAAAAGTTATAGCCAGCAAAATCAAAGTTATATTCCGTTTATAACATTTTTCTATCTTTATTTACTTTCATTTAACACATTAAGATCATCTTGTGCTGTTGCAATGTTTTTATTAGGCCTAGTTGCTTTTAAAAACCACAAAATTTTAGCATCAATTTTAATAATAAGTTCAGTATTTATTCATAGAATTAGCATTATTTTAGTTTTAATTATACCATTTTATTATTTTTATAAACAATTTCTTAAAGATTTACCAAACTATAAACTTGCTTTATTTATTATTATAGGTATAATAATGATAGGTTTATTAGTTTATAGTTGCAAGGATTTGTTACAGTCTAGCAATTTACTAAGTGATGGTGATAAAGAATATATTGACGAAACTGAAACAAGAACAATAATGAATGTTATAAACATGTGCTTAACCAATTTAATGCTGTTCATTCCGTTTATATTATTAGACCCATGGGTTAAAGCAACAAAAGAATATGATTTAATTAAATGTTTTTGTATTTTTAGTTTTATTCTAATATTGCCAGCAACTATTCTAGGTGTTTGGAGGATAAATGAATATCTTTACATTCCACGACTAATAATGTGGGGAGTTTTATTAAATACCTATGAAGATAAATATTTATTTAATAAAAATTCAAAAATAATATTCAAATTTTTTGTTTTTCTTGCTTTCACGGTTTACACTGCATACAGGCTTTATAGGGCAGGGGATACAACTGGCTTTATGATTTACGAATGGGGACTTTTTTAAAGGAAGGAGATTATGGCAAATTTAATTACAAAAGGGTTTAAATACATTTTTAATAAAGATTATAGGTTTGATATTAATAGAGCTTTGGGATTTTATAATAAAATGCCAGATGATGAATTTTTAAAAAGATTGTTTAAATCAAGATTAAAATATGATTTAGATTTAGATAACCCAAAAACATTTAATGAAAAACTGCAATGGCTTAAACTTCACGACAGAAAACCTGAATACACAATAATGGTTGATAAATATAAGGTAAGAGAATATGTGGCAAATACTATTGGAGAACAATATCTTATCCCATTAATTGCAGTGTATGACAAAGCAGAAGACATTGATTTTAACAAACTTCCACAAAAATTTGTTTTAAAATGTAATCACAATTCTGGGGTTGGAATGTGTATCTGTAAAGATAAAAGCAAAATAAATATTAGGAAGGTAAGAAAAGGGCTTAATAAAGGGTTAAAACAAGATTATTACCTAACTGGCAGAGAATGGCCATATAAAAATGTTGAAAGAAAAATTGTGTGCGAACAATTTATGGAAGATAAAGAATCTCCAGACCTTAAAGACTATAAATTTATGTGCTTTAATGGTGAAGTTAAATGTTCTTTTGTTTGTTCTGAAAGGTTTTCTGGCGAAGGCTTAAAAGTTACTTTTTTTGATAGAGATTGGCAAGTTATGCCATTTACAAGGCACTATCCTAAGAGTGAAAAAGTTATAGAAAAACCTAAAAATTATGAATTAATGATTGAATTAGCTGAAAAACTTTCAAAAAATATACCATTCGTTAGGGTTGATTTTTATGAAGTAAATGGAAAGGTGTATTTTGGTGAACTTACATTTTTCCCTGGAAATGGGCTTGAAGAGTTTGAACCAGAGGAATATGATAAAATGTTAGGGGATTATATTGATTTGGAGAAAGTGAATGGATAATAAGATTGGAATAGTAACAACTCAAAAATATTATTATCCTAAAAATTCACCATTTAGACCATCAAAAAAATATGTAGAATACCCATTTAATGAAATTAGTAAAACTGAAAATCATGTTTATGACATGGTGCGTGAAACTTTTCATCTAATGGGTTATGACAAGCATAATTTTAATTTGCCGAATTGGAATCCATTAAAAGACATTGTTAAGGCTGGTGATAATGTTGTTTTAAAGCCAAATTTAGTTATGGATAAAAATGGTTCGGGTGAAGGAACTGATTGCTTGTTTACAAATCCTGCAGTGGTTGCAACTGTTATTGATTATGTTGTTATTGCACTTAAAGGAAAAGGTAAAATAATAGTTGGTGATGCTCCAATGCAAAGTTGCGATTTTGAAAAACTAATTAATGATAGTGGTTATTCAAAAATGATAGACTATTATAAAAAAGTTCTTCCCGAAACAATTAGCATTGAGCTTGTAGATTTTAGAGATTTAGTGAGTGTTGAAAAAAATGGTGTTTTAAAGTCGCATGAAAAGCAAGATTCTCAGTCGATTGTTGTTGACCTTGGCGAAGAAAGTAGTTTTTATGGCGAGTCAAAAGAATATTTTGACAAAATAAGAATAACAAACTATGACCCAGCATTACTAAAACAACATCATAATGAAAAAACCAATGAATATTTGATTAGTAAAGATATTTTAAATGCTGATGTTATAATAAATATTCCTAAGCCAAAGACTCATAGAAAAGCTGGTGTTACAATATCACTTAAAAATATGATAGGTGTTAATTCTAGAAAGGAATATTTACCACATCATGCTAATGGAGCAGTAATAGAGGGCGGAGACGAATTTTTAAAAAAATCAAAGTTGAAAAATTTGAGAAATAAAATACTTGACAAAAGGAATTATTTGCAACAAACAAAAAAGGCTTATGTTAAAGTTAAATTTTTAAATTTTTATTTGAAAATAATTAATTTTTTGCTTAATAAATTTAATAAAGAAGTTATTGGCGAAGGGAATTGGCTTGGTAACGACACTATTAGTCGAACAATTACAGATATTAATAAAATAATTTTTTATGCAGATAAATTTGGTGCTATGCAAAATGAAAAACAAAGAAAATACTTAATTGTTGCAGACATGATAATTTCAGGTGAAAAAGATGGTCCGTTACGCCCATCTCCTAAAAATGTTGGAATGATTGCTGTTGGCGAAAATCCTGTTTATTTTGATGAGATAATTGCAAGAATTATGGGTGCAAAATTAGATAAAATTAATACTTTTTTAAGGGTTAGAGAAACGGAAAATTCAAGATATTCTCTTTGTGAAAAAGGGGTTGAAGGGTTTATTGTTTCATTAGATAAAAGATTTAATAATAAAACTTTGCAAGAATTAAAAGATGATAGTATTTTTTATTTTAAACCACAAGGTGCTGGTTGGGTCGATGCATTTTTAAAACAAAAAAGTTAAGCAGAAGAAAAGTATGACAAGAAAAAAGAAACTAATACTTAATACAATAGCGGGATTATTATATCAAATAGTCACAATTATTTGTGGCTTTATTTTGCCTAGATATTTTTTAAGTTATTATGGATCTGATGTTAATGGTTTAGTTTCTTCAATTTCTCAGTTTTTAGGTTTTATAACTTTGGCAGAATGTGGCGTTGGAGCAGTGGTTCAAACTGCTTTATATAAGCCATTGGCAAAAAAAGATGAAAATGAAGTAAGTAAAATAATTGTTTCAGCAGAAAGATTTTTTAGGAAAATAGCCTATGTTCTTATACTTTATGTTTTGATTTTAACTTTAATTTATCCTTTTTTTGTTAATGAATCATTCGACATTTGGTATACAATTAGTTTAATTTTAATAATTTCTTTAAGCTCATTTTCGCAATATTTTTTTAGCATAAGTTACAAACTTTTGCTTAATGCTGATCAGTTAGGTTTTGTTCCCGTTATTGCACAAACTGTTGCAATTTTATTGAATTTAATTGTTAGCATTTTGTTAATAAGGATTGGCTTTGGTATTCATATTGTTAAGTTATGCTCTGTTCTAATTCACATGAGCGTTCCTTTTGTGTTAATTATTTATGTTAAAAAACATTATAAAATTGATAAAAAAATTAAGTTTGTTGGTGAACCAATAAAACAAAAATGGAATGGAATGGCACAACATGTCGCTTCAGTTGTACTTTCAAATACTGATTCAGTTGTTTTAACAATATTTTCATCACTTTCAAATGTATCAATATATAATGTGTATAGTTTAGTTACAACTGGATTAAATAATTTGATATCGTCTACAACAAGTGGTATGCAATCATTAGTTGGGAATATGATAGCAAAAGAAGAAGGAGATAAACTAAATAAAACATTTAATATTTATGAATGGGTTATTCACACTGTTGTAACTTTTATTTATGTTTGTGCAGGAATCTTGATTGTCCCATTTATTTCGGTTTATACTAGGGGAATAACCGATGCAAATTATATTGTTCCATCTTTTGCAATAATTTTAACCCTTGCACAAGCCGTTTACTGTTTAAGAATACCTTATAATAACATTGTTCTTGCTGCGGGACATTATAAACAAACACAAACCAGTTTTTTTATTGAAGCGGGAATAAATGTGTTTTTATCAATAATTCTTGTTTTCTTTTTAGGTTTAGTTGGTGTTGCAATTGGCACATTGGTTGCAATGCTTTATAGAACAATTTATCTTGCCTTTTATTTAAGAAAAAATATTTTAAATAGAAAACTCAAACATTTTGTAAAACATATTATTGTTGATATACTTATAGCAGTTATCTCTATTGGTGCATGCTTTTGGTTAAAGCTAAGTGAAACCACATATCTTTCTTGGTTTATTATGGCATTAATTTGTGCTTTGATAGTTTTAGCTATATCAACAATTGTCAATTTAATTTTTTATAACAGAATAATAAAAATTTTGATAGGACATTTAAAAAGAAACTTGAATAATAGAAGAAATAAAAAAATTATAAAAAAAGGAGATTATTTAATGAAATGTGAAGAAGTCTTTATTAATAAATATCATAAGCAACCAGAGCAATTAGTTTTTTGCCCTTATAGAATTTGCCCAATAGGCGCACATAGTGATCATCAGTTAGGTAAAATTACAGGTTTTGCAATAGACAAGGGCATTCATATTGCTTGCTCTGCAAAGCACAATGGAGTTATTGAATTAGAATCATTACAATTTGACAAGCGTGCACAATGGCATATAAGTGATGTTCCTGAACAAAAGGAAAATGACTGGGCAGATTATTTAAGAGGGGCAACACTTGAACTAGGAAAAGTAAAAAAACTTACTGTTGGGCTTTGTGGGGTAATTGAGGGTAGTTTGCCAATAGGGGGCTTATCTTCATCTGCCAGTGTTATAATTGCTTTTATTTCTGCATTATGTAAAGTAAATGATATAACTTTAAGTGATAACGAAATAATAGAAATAGCACTTAAAGCAGAAAATAATTATGTTGGTGTTAGTTGTGGCACATTAGACCAATCATGTGAAGTTTATTCAAAAAAAGAGAATTTACTTTATCTTGACACTCGTGACGGAAGTTACAAATTAATAGAAGCAAATAAAAATATGCCAGAATATGAGTTTATGATTTTATTTTCAGGCATTGAAAGAAATTTAGCAACCAGCAAATTTAATGCTAGAGTAGATGAGTGCAAGGCAGCGGCTTATGCGTTAAAGGCATTTGAGGGAATGGATTATGATGTGTTTGATAAAACATATTTAAGAGATGTTCCTGTTGAAGTGTTTGAGAAACATAAAGAAAAACTGCCTTTAAATTGGAAAAAAAGAGCAACCCATTGGTATACTGAATTTAAAAGAGTTGAAGATGGTGTTAAAGCTTGGGAAGAAGGAAATTTAGTTGAATTTGGTAAATTGTGTTTTGAGAGCGGAAAATCTAGTATTGAAAACTATGAAACTGGCTCAGAAGAATTAAAATGCTTATATAATTTATTAACAAAGACAGAAGGAGTTTATGGCGGTAGATTTAGTGGTGCTGGTTTTAAAGGTTGTTGCATGGCAATAATTGACCCAAAACATGAAGAATCTATTAAAGAGTATATCACAAAAGAATATACAAAAACATTTCCTGAGTTAAAAGATAAATTTGAAATATTTATTTGTCATAGTGCAGATGGGGTGAAATTATGAAATGTGTAGTTTTGGCAGCAGGATATGCAACAAGGCTTTATCCAATAACTAAAAATTTTCCAAAACCACTTTTACAAGTAAAAGGGAAAACTGTTTTAGATTGGCTTTTAGATGATTTGACTTATAATTGTGGTATTGATGAAATATTTGTTGTAACAAATCATAAATTTGCTTCAATTTTTCAAAAATGGGCAGATGAAAAAAAATATAATATTTCTATTATTGATGACAATACAACAACTAATGAAAACAGGCTTGGGGCAGTTAATGATTTAAAGTTGGCAATAAAAAGTAAAAATATAGATGAAGATTTGCTTGTTATAGCAGGTGACAATTTACTTGACTTTTCTCTTGCTAGTTTTGTTGATTATGCGAAACAAAAAAAAGCATCGTGTATTCTTGCATATTATGAAAATGACGAAAGTAAATTAACGAAAAGTGGAGTAGTTAATTTTGATCAAACTGGCAAAGTTAATTTTATGGAAGAAAAACCAAAAAAGCCATCTTCAAATTGGGTAGTGCCACCATTTTATTATTTAATAAAAAACGACATTAATTTATTAGATGAGGCTATAAACAGCGGATGTGGCGTTGATGCACCAGGAAGTTTTATTGGGTGGCTAGCAAAGAATTCAACTTTATATGCTAAAGAAATGCCGGGAAAAAGGTTTGATATAGGTGATATAATTAGTTATAATAAAGTAAAAGAAGAATATGAAATAACTAAGTAATATAAATTAGGTGAATTATGGAAAAATTAAATTTAAAAAACAAAACAATATTAATAACTGGAGTTGCAGGGTTTATTGGTGCATTTCTTGCCCAAAGGTTAATAAAAGATATTGAGGGTTGTAAAATAATAGGCATAGATAATTTATGCGACTATTATGATGTTTCTCTTAAAGAATATAGGCTTGAAAAAATTAATGAGATTGCACAAACTAAGTCGAATACAGATTTTAAGTTTATAAAAGGAAACATTGCAGATAAAGAATTTATACAAAAGGTGTTTAGTGAAAATAAGCCTAACATTGTGGTTAATCTTGCTGCACAAGCAGGGGTAAGATATTCAATTGACCACCCAGATGCATACATAGAAAGCAATATTTTAGGCTTTTATAATATTTTAGAAGCATGCAGACATTTTCCTGTGGAGCATTTAGTTTATGCTTCATCATCTTCGGTATATGGAAATAATAAAAAAATTCCTTACTCTACGCAAGATATGGTAGATAATCCAATTTCACTTTATGCGGCGACAAAAAAATCTAATGAACTTATAGCACATGCATATGCAAAATTATATAACATTCCTTCTACTGGGTTAAGATTTTTCACAGTTTATGGTCCGGCAGGAAGACCTGATATGGCTTATTTTGGCTTTACAAATAAACTAATTAAGGGTGAAAAAATTAAAATTTTTAATTATGGTAATTGTAAAAGGGACTTCACATATATAGATGATATAATTGAAGGCATTGTTAGAATTATGCAACTTCCACCAGAAAAATCTATTGGAGATGATGGATTGCCAAATCCACCTTATCAATTATTTAATATTGGGAATGGAAATCCTGAGAATTTACTTGAATTTGTTAATATTTTACAAGAAGAATTGATTGAAGAGGAAATTTTGCCTAAGAACTATGACTTTGATTCGCATAAGGAGTTGGTTCCAATGCAAATGGGAGATGTTGCAGTTACTTATGCTGACACAAAGGCATTAGAGAAGGCAACTGGCTTTAAGCCACAAACTTCATTAAGGCAAGGTTTAAAACAATTTGCTAAATGGTATAAAGAATTTTATAAAATTAAAAACAATTAAATGCACAAAATTGTAAACATACATAAACCAAGTCAAATATTTTTAATAAAATTAAGTGGTTCAAAATTGCCTAGAAATTTGTAAATATGTTTAAATTTTTATATATTCATTTTTAATATTATTAAAAATAAAAAAATATGTTAAAATTAACTTTAAATTATACAATGATTAACTTATAATTATATAAAATTAAAAAATGTTAAGGAAGATTAAAGTGGATATTGTTAGAAATTTATCAAGTGAAGACTTTCAAAAACTGCAAATTTCTGTTGGTTGGAAAATTTTAAAAGATAAAGAGGTTGAGTGTTCTTTAAAACACTCTATGTTTGTCTCGTGTGCTGTTATTGATGGTGAGATTGTGGGTATGGCAAGGGTTGTTGGAGATTTTGCCACTCACGGTCTTTTGTGTGATGTAATAGTTAAACCAGAATATCAAAAACAAGGAATTGGGAAACAGATTATTAACGATATTTCAATGCAAATTCAAACATTTGTAAATGAAAGAGATGAGTTTATTTTGGAACTTTTGCCAACAAAAGGGAGTTTAGAATTTTATAAAAAATGTGGTTTTAAACATAAACCTGAACAAATAGAAGGATTATATAAATGGTTTAAAAATGAACATATTTATAATGATGATTGTAAAAAACATTTGATGCAATTAAATAGCAAACCTTTTAACAGAATAAAAACTGGAAATAAAAATATTGAAATGCGTTTGTATGATGAAAAAATAAGCCAAATTAAACCTAATGATATAATTATATTTAGCAATAAAGAAAATGGAGAAAGAATGTGGTGTAGGGTTGTAGAATTGCATATTTTTGATAATTTTAAACAGTTGTATCAAAATTTTAGTAATTTTCAGTTAGGATATGAAAAAAATGAATTATGTAATTCAATGGACATGGAAAAATATTATAGCAAAGAAAAACAATCAAAATATGGAGTTGTAGGAATAGAAATCAAATTGATGAACTGATAGTGTAATTTACTATATTCTTTATAAAAATCATATGTTTTGCAAATTTGAGACACTTTATTTTAAATAGAAATTTTCTTAAATAAAATTGTTAAATATGAAATTAATAAAATTATTTATATTAAAAATATTTAAGTTTTAATTTTACAATTAAATGTTTAAACATTAACTTGTAATTATTTAATAAAATTATAATAAATTTTTAATTACTAGAAGAACTGCTGGTGTTTTTCTTTTGCTTTCAAAATACAAACTTGTAGGCACCATTTGACAATTATGCTAATTTATCACATGACACCTCTACTTAAGATGATTTTGGACTGCCTAAAAATAATTAAATAATTTGATTATTTTTTTGTTAAATATTAAATCTCTATTAGAGAATATTTATATATCTATTTTAATGTTTAAAATGAGTCAATTGTAATCAAATATGATAAAGCATTTTAATATTTTTTATAACTATACTGTTACATATAATAAAAAATTTATTTTTTATCTTCATTTTTGCGTTGTTGTGTAACAAAGTTAAATCGATTAATAAACATCTTTTTGTAATCTATACCATTATAGATAAAATTAAAACCATTTATATTATGAAAAAGACAAAGTAAATGGTCGTAGATAATAGCCATAATGTAAATAAAATTCTTAATATAATAATCTATTCCTTTATTATTAAGTTGAAGGGAAAAATTGAATTACGTACAAAATTACTACAAAAAAGTCTCCATTTTGATAAAGTACAAATGTTAACTTTTTCTACTATTGTGTTAATTGATAAGTTGGTTTCTCCTAATTTCAATAACTAACCATAATCACAAAAATTTAATATACTAGATTTTATATTGCTCTGTTTTTTAATTTTTTATTTCATTTATAGTATCTTTATTATTCATGGCATAATTTAATTTTAATTCTGCGAATTTATTATATTCATATAATATATTTGGGTTATCTAATAACAATTGTAAAGTTGAAACTTGCTCTATTAGTATGCGTAACAAAGCACCCGCTTGAGTGTATGCTTTGATATAAATTGCATGGCAAATTAATTCTATATTTTTGAAACTATTAAAAAATATTTGATAATAAGTAGAGTATAATTTATCTTTATCATTATCCATATATTCAAAAATTGCATATGGTGCTAGTTCACATCCTTGTTTTACTGTATCTTTTAATTTGTTGTACACTTTATTTCTCTTTATGATTATAACATATTCATAGTAATGAATATATTTTTTGTTTTTAAACTAGGGCTTATAGATAAGATGACGTGTATTTTTTCAACATTTTGTCTATCAACAAATTTTTATTTTTATCGTGAATGTGAAAGGAAAAATGTTTAATGCCATCAAAAAATTTAAGTATTTCCCCCCAGAGGTATATCAAATCTTGATTGTTCAAATCTTTGTTTTTTGTTAAAATTAAATTTAATATCATAATTAATTTTAGTGATTTATTTTTTAACTCATTAACTGTTAAAATTATCAAGAAATATAATTGAGTTTTGAAATGTTCATTTGCAAAGATTATTTCTTATTTTGGGATAGAAAAACTAAGAATTGTATTATTGATTATATACTTGCTTACCAATTTATATTGATTCATATTTGACAAGCCAAAAAAATTATATTAATAAGTTGTATGATTTTTTCATTGTTAATACATTTAAAAGGATAAATAAAACAAATATTTTTACAATTATTAACAGCTCTTTTTATATTGCTTTCGACAATTGATAAAACTGCTATTAATATTGAGCCCAAACTTTTCTCATTATATATAATATAATATATATTATCCTTAAGCTAGATTATATTACAATAAATACTTTTTTGTCGCAACATTTACATTTAATAAGATTTATGTTATCCTACAAATAGGTGATTTTATGATAATTTTAAATGCAGATAAATTGAGTAAAAATTTTGGTCATGAACAACTTTTTGAAGATGTCTCTTTTTCGTTGAATGAAGGAGAATCAATTTCAATAGTTGGGCCTAATGGTTGTGGCAAAACAACATTGTTGAAAATTATTGCAGGATTAGAAAGAATGGATACTGGTAAAGTTAATATAAAAAAAGGTGCGAAAGTTGCGTATCTTGATCAAACTGGGTCTGGTATTAAAGACGATCGTATAGTTCATGATATTTTAATAGATGTTTTTAAAGAATTAATCGAGATGAATAATAGATTATCGCATTATCAAGAGAAACTTAATGAGAATTTGCCTGAAACAGATTATGATATTATTATAATAAATATTGTGATTTAATGGAAAAATTTTCTATGATGGGTGGATATGATATTGATGTCAATATAAACACTGTTATTGAGGGTTTAAAAATTGATAGAAATATTTTATATCAGTCATATAATAGTCTAAGCGGTGGAGAAAAAACGCTAGTTCAACTTGCAAAAGCTTTACTTATAAAACCAGACTTATTCTTACTAGATGAACCAACAAACCATTTAGACATAGATCGTATAGAATGGTTGGAGAAATATATAAAATCTTTTAAAGGAGCTACAGTTATAGTTTCTCACGATAGATACTTTTTGGATAGAATGTCAAATAAAATTTTGGCTCTTGATTTTGGAAAGCCTAAAGTTTATTTTACAAATTATACTGGCTATTTAAAAGAGAGACAAAGAGATTATGAAAAGCAATTGGCAACTTACAATGACCAACAGTTAGTAATGAAAAGATTAGAAGAGCAAATTAAATATTTTGCACAAATGGGTATGGCAAAAAATAGTTCAACAATGTGTGACAGAGCTCACACATTGCAAACTCAACTTGAAAGAATGAGAAAAACAGCTATTGAAAAACCCAGAGAACATAAAAAAATTAATATTGGTTTTGATGAAATAAGAAAAACAAGCAAACGCATTATTGAAACAAAAAATTTGAGTGTAAAAACACCAGATGGAAGAAAAATAATTGATAATGTTGACTTGCAAATATCTTCAGGTGAAAGGGTTGCCCTTATTGGAGCAAATGGGAGTGGTAAATCAACATTTATTAACACAATTATGGGTACGCAAGATTTGACTGTAGAGGGAGAAGTTTATATAGGACCAAGTGTTAAAATTGGATATTTACCACAAATAATAGAGTTTGAAAATGGCGATATGCAATTACTAGATTATTTTAAAACTAAAGTCGGAATTTCAGAGCAAAAATCACGTCAAATTTTATCGGCATTTAAATTTTATAAAAAGGATGTTGATAAAAGGATAAAAAACTTATCGGGCGGAAAAAAAATTCGTGTAAAGTTAGCTGAACTTTTACAAAAGAGAATTAATACATTGATTTTTGATGAGCCGACAAACTATATAGATATTACAACAAAAGAAGTGTTAGAAGATGCAATTGAAGATTTTGATGGAACTTTAATTTTTGTAAGTCATGATAGATTTTTTATTAATAAATTTGCTGATAAAACTATAGAATTCAAAGATAGAAAAATCACAACTTATTTAGGTGGCTATGATTATTACAAAGAACAAAGAGAAAAAAGTTTTGAAATGTAATTTTGAGAAAAATGACATACAAGTATTGATTTTGAAAATTTGTATGATATAATGCAGATATATAAAGGTTGAAGAAAATTTTCATTTCTTCAACCTTTTGCATTTTTTTAAAATATTTTAATTAAAAATCAATAGGAGGTGTTATAATGGGTTCAGGAGGAGTGCCTAATAGAACAATTGAACGAGTAGATGGTAAACGTGGTGATTTACCAACAAGTGGAGCAAAACCAAATTCAAGATATGACTTATATGTGAATGGAGAAAAAGTCCAAAGCAGATGGTTTGATTCAAAAGGAAATGTAATAAGAAATAGAGATTATAACCATCAAGACGCACACAACAATCATACTTTTCCACACGATCATAATTGGAATTGGGAAAAAGGTTATCCAGACAGAAATCCTAATAATTTAGATACGGATTATAATTTATATTCTTAAAAGGAGATAATATGACAAAACAATTAAATGAATATGAAATTGAAAAACAAAAGAAAAAACAAAAACTTGTTAGGAATGAATTCCTTTTTCAAAATAATTCTTGTGGCAAATATGAATTTCCTAAGATAAAAAAGCAAGATATTGATGTAAATAAAATTGAATTTTTAAGTTATGTTAATGCTAAAACAGATGATAATAAGAATAAAGATAAAACTATACATTTTTTCACATACGATTGGAAATTTGAAAAAGTTTATGAAAATGCAGAGGAAGAATTAGAAAAATTAAAGCAATATTATTGCCTTTTGAGTCCTGACTTTTCTATATTTACAAATATGCCAATTGCACTTCAAATTGAAAGTGTTTTTAAAAATCGTTGGTGTGGAGCATATTGGCAAAGCAAAGGGTTAAAGGTTATTCCAACAATTTCATGGGGTGATGAAAGAAGTTTTGAATTTTGTTTTGATGGGATTGAAGAAGGATCGATAGTTGCAGTATGCACTTATTATAGAGAGAATTGTGAAGAAGAATTTATGTTAGGATATAATGAAATGTTAAAGCGCATAAAACCAAGTATTGTTTTGTGTTATGATGAACCATTTAAAACAATGAAAGGTAATATCAAACAATTTTTACCAACAACTTATGAATGGACAAAAGATTTAAATTGGAAAGATTTAATTCATTTTAAATGGGAAAAACAAAATAAAAATGTTTCTGGTTTAAATGAAAATAACTTTAAATATTTTAAATATGATGACCCTTATGTTAAAGACCAATTAGTAAAATGTTCAATTTGTGGGAATGTTGCAATGCAAGATCAATATGGTAATGGTGAGTGTAAAAACTGTGGTTGGAAATTTAGTAAAAATGAAAAAGAATTAGAAAAGAAAGCGGGGGTAAGTTATCCTATGCTTGTAACTCCAACAACTGCAAAAGAACAATACAAAAAAGGATTGCCATTTAAAGCAACTTTTAATGAATTTGTTAATGGCTTATATTTTTATAGTGAAATGTTATTTGAATACAATAATGAAGTATATGAGGTGTTTTTAAAAGCCAATAAAAATTCTAAAAGAAATGAAGGTTGTGATATTGTATTTTGTTGCAAAAGTTTTCAACAAGAATATAATTCTCGTAAAGAATTCGAAAATAAAGCTAATATAAATGGTATTTTACTTAAAGATATGTGGGATAAAATAGAGAAACCATCGTTTATGTATTGTGGTTAATAAAATAAAAAATTTTTACACCTATATACACTTACCGGACGAGTATTAGTTGTATTTAGGCAGTTTTAGACCGAAAATTCAAAAATGAGTTTACGGTCTTTATCTTCATAATTTTTGGGTTAAATTTTGTCATCTACGACACTAAAAAAATATATCTATTGTATTTTTTAAAGAATAGTTCTCTCTAAAATTGAAAATAAAAAATCGATAAATCCCTATAAATAAATTGTTTTTAGCGATTTTAATTTCTGGAGCTGATAGCGGGAATCGTATTTGCGACCTACACCTTACCAATTTAAAAATATTTTTATCAAAACTTGTGCTCTATGCTAATAAACCCCTTATAAATACTAGCAAAAACGCTAGTATTTTTTGTAATAGGTGCAAAAATTTTTAAAACTTGTGCACCTACATACACCTACGACTATATTTTTAATAAAATCAAGTGATTTAAAACTGCCTAAAACTATGTAAGTTAGGAACTTACTTTCTAATCTGATTCAAGTGATGTTAGTAAAATTATTGACTTTTTAACTACAATTAGTTATTATATTAATGTGCTTATTGGCAAGCCTACCCGTCCGTGGAAAGGATAATGTCCAGCCAATGTATAGATAATACATTCTTTATTTTTAAGATTTATTGTCTAAAAAGTTTACGGACGCACAAATAATAGACAATAAATTAAATTAAAAATTAAGGAGTATATTATATGGCAAATATAAATTTTTTTAAACAACAAGCTAAAAAGTTGTTTGACGATTATAAAACAAGATATTTTAATGAAGACGAGGGGTATTATGATTATAAACCACGTTTTTTTAATGACATTTTTGATATCTTGTCTAATTTTCATATTACAGATGATATGGAATTTGGTTTAATGAAAGCTCAACATATTATTGCTAAACTTTCTGGGTTTAACAAATGGACAGATTTAATTAAAGCGAGTGAACCCGCTTTAGAAATTGGTAAATTGTTACTTACCAATAGAGAAAAATATCAAGAAGAACAGGGCTTTTTTACAAACATGGTTGAAAGTATGATTGTTACAGATTGGAAATCATACGAAGAAGAAAATCTTAGAGATTTTAATGATGAAGAAAAATTAGAAATATTTAAAAGAGTATTTTTAAATGAAGGAAATAGCAATAAAAGAGTTATTTCACCTAAAATAGTTATTGATTTTACAAACGATGATAACTCGCAAGATATGATAATGAAAGTTATGAAAGAGAAAAATCTTACTCCTGAGAAAGCAATATTGTCATGCATTACTCAAAAAAATTGCTTAAGAATTATAGAAACTGGTTGGGGAGAGATTGCATTATCAATTTGGGGGCATGATGATCCATATAGGGGAAAAGAAAAATTAAGCAATCCAAAGGTTGAGTTTAAATTAAGTAAATCAAAAGAACGTTTAGTATCTTTGATTATGGGAAAAGAGAATGTAGATTTACCGACTGCTATATTATATTTTGTGCTATTTAACTTGGGATCTATGGGATATCATATTTAAATATAGTCTATAAGAATTGAGACAGGAATTAAAATCCTGTCTTTTTTATTTGATTATTATAAACAATATAAAATTAATAATATTTGAGCAATTGGTTGACAAATGAGTTTAAAATTGCTAAAATATGAGCATTATGAAAGAGATGTATGATATTAATGATTTTGTTTCTGTTCCAACAGAAAGTAAAACGACAAATGATTTAGTTGAAAGATTTAAAAAGAGAAGAAAAGAATTAAAACTTTCCCAAAAGGACTTATCAGTTAAGTCTGGTGTTTCTTATGCAAGCATTAGAAGATTTGAAAGTAATGGTGAAATATCTTTAACTTCTTTAATTAAACTAGCAAATGCCATTGATTGTTTAAATGATTTTGACGCTTTGTTTAAGAATGCTAAAATTTCATCCTTGAAGGAGCTATGATGAAAATTCAAAATGTTAAGAAACTAGTAGTAAAATATAATAGCACAATCGTTGGTTATTTAGCAGAACTTGAAGATAATAAAATAGGTTTTCAGTATGACGAGGAATGGATTAAAACAGGATTTTCCATTTCTCCATTTTCTTTGCCACTTTCAAATAAAGTATATATAAATGAAAAACTAACTTTTAATGGATTGTATGGTGTTTTTCAAGATAGTTTGCCAGATGGTTGGGGTGAACTATTATTAAATAGAATGTTATCTAAAAAAGGAATAAATCCTAATAAAATATCTCCACTTACAAAACTAACCCTTGTTAGTGGAAATGGTCTTGGTGGACTTTCATATGAACCTTGCCAGACACAAGAAGAAAGTGAAATAGAATTTGATTTAGATGAAATCGCAAAAGAAGCACAACAGGTACTAGAAGATGAAATTATAGATATTGATTTAGATAAAATCTACAACCTTGGTGGAAGTTCTGGTGGTGCTAGACCAAAAGCACATATAAAGATAGATAAAGACTATTGGATTGTTAAATTCCCTTGCATTATTGACCCTAAAAATATTGGAGAACAAGAATACAAAGCAAATACACTAGCAGAAGAATGTGGTATAAATGTTAATGAATTTAAGTTGTTTAAATCTAAAATATGTTCAGGTTATTTTGGAGCTAAAAGATTTGATAGAAAGGACGGCAAACGAGTTCATATGATATCTTTATCATCTCTACTTGAAACAACCCATAGAATACCAAATTTAGATTATATGCACTTGTTTCAAGTAATACAAAATATTTGTGTAGATAAAAACGATATTATAGAGGCGTATAAAAGAATGTGTTTTAATGTTTTGTATGGCAACAAAGACGATCACGGCAAGAACTTTTCTTTCTTATATGATGAAGATAAAAAAGGCTATGTTTTGTCCCCAGCATACGACTTAACAAAAACACCAAGCAAGTTAGAACACGAAATGACCGTCAACGGAAATGCCAACCCAACAAAAGAAGACTTGCTAAACATCGGAAAACAATTAAAACTATCAATTACCCTTTGCAATTCAATAATTAATAAAATATTACAGGTAATAAGTTAGTAAATGTTTATTAATCAGGATTAAAATTATTAAAAATTTAATAAAATTATTAAAAAAATAAAAATAATACATAAAATATGTTATAATGAAAATGGAGAAAATTTATGAAAATAGAAGTAGTAGATTTGTTCTGTGGGGTCGGAGGGTTAACCTGCGGATTAATACAAAGTGGGCTTAAAGTAAAAGCTGGTTTTGATATAGATAAAACTTGTAAATATCCTTATGAATTTAATAACAACGCAAAATTTATTGAAAAAGACATTAGAAATGTTTCAGCTGAAGATATAAATAAATGTTACTCCCCCAATGCAATAAAGGTTTTGGCAGGATGTGCACCTTGTCAACCATTTTCGCAAATGAGTTTTAAATATCAAAGTGATGAAAATAAAAAACGAGAAAATGATAAAAGATATGATTTGCTGTTAGAATTTGGCCGTTTGGTTAAAAGTGTAAAACCTGACATAGTTTCTATGGAGAATGTACCTAAAATTCGTGATACATATGTATTCAAAGAATTTTTAGCAATTCTTGAAGAATCTGGATATAATGTAGATTACAAAGTTGTTTATTGCCCAGATTATGGAATACCACAAAATAGAAGACGATTTTTACTATTAGCTTCTAAAAAAGGTGAGATTAAATTATTGGATAAAACTCATTCAAAAGATAGTTACGTTACTGTAAGACAAACAATTGGTCACTTACCAGCTGTTGAAAGTGGGGAAATTTGTCCAACAGACATTCTTCACCAAACAGCAAAGTTATCAGATATTAATTTAGAAAGAATAAAATTATCAAAACCCGGTGGGACTTGGAAAGATTGGCCTAAAGAATTAAGATGTAAATGTCATCAAAAAGATAGCGGTCAAACTTATACTTCTGTGTATGGAAGAATGGAATGGGATAAAATATCTCCAACAATGACGACACAATTTTATTGTTATGGTACAGGCAGATATGGACATCCCGAACAAAATAGAGCACTAACTCTTCGAGAAGGAGCATTAATACAAACTTTTCCACAAAATTATCAGTTTACAGAGCCAGGTAAAGACTTTTCATTAAAAGATGTAGCAAGAGAAATTGGCAATGCAGTTCCGGTTAAATTGGGAGAAATAATAGGAAGAAGTATTTTAAAATATTATAAAATCTAAGGAGTATAACATGGATACTAATGATAAACTTGAATTAAAATTTGATCCTCATACAATTGAACATTTAGGTATTAAAATGTATTCTCAGTTGCCATATGCATTAGCTGAATTAGTCGCAAATGCCTATGATGCAGGTGCAGAACATGTTGAAATAAAACTTTATGATAAAGATATAAATAATAAAAAAATAATTGTTTCAGATAATGGATGTGGGATGTCTTTTGAGGAAGTAAGAGATAACTTTTTGGTTATAGGTAGACGACGTAGGGATGAAGATGAAAGTAGAAATAATTCCAAGGGACGAAAAATAACAGGTAAGAAAGGTATTGGGAAATTAGCGTTGTTTGGAATTGGAAAAACAATAACCATAACAACCACTAAAGAAAATGAAGACACATTTACAAAGTTTTCTTTAGATTGGGATTGTATTTTGCAAGAAACTTCTGGCAAATATTTTCCAATATGTACTATTCTTAGTAAGGAAGATTTATCTCTGAAAGGAACAACAATTGAACTAACACACTTATCAAGGGTTAGTGAATTTGATTTAACATCAACAGCAATATCGTTATCAAAACTTTTTAATTGTTTTGATGAAACATTCAAAGTTGTAATGAGTAGAAACGATGATGAGGTTTTGGAACTTACAAGAGAATTAAAGTACGAAAGTATTGATAAGGAGTTTGAATGGAGTGTTGTAGATTTATGTGAAACAATTGAATGTGAATATTCTTTTAAAAACACATTAAAGGGAAAAATTATTTCATCTAAAAAGCCTATAAAGCCTGACTTAAGAGGTGTTACCCTTTATGTAAATGGCCGATTAGCAAATGTCCCTAGTTTCTTTGGTGTTTCTGAGGCAGGGCACACCTTTTCTTATTTAACTGGATGGATTGATGCTGATTATCTTGATGAATTTGATAAGGATTTAATTTCAACGGATAGACAATCTTTAAGCTGGGATATGCCAGAAGCTCAAGAATTACAAGAATTTTTGCAAAAGATGATTAGATTTTTAGTCCGTGATTGGAGTGCAAAACGTAAAGAAGCAAAAGAAAAATCAAATACTGAAAAAACAGGGATAAATATTTCTAAATGGTATGCTACAGTACCCGATGATATTCGCCCTAGATTATCTAGTATTATAAGCAAAATATCAGAAAAACCAGAAATTGATGATGAAGATTTTTCAATTGTCGTACATCAAGTTTATGACTTAATACCACCATATACTTATTTCCACTATAGATTATTACATAATCAAGTTCAAGATGCTTCAAAGATTCATTATCAACAAAAAGATTTTTACTCAGCATTTCAAGAAGCATTAAAAAGATATAAAAATGCAGTACAAGCAAAGTCAGGAGTTTCAGCAACAGAAGATTTAGATATTATGTCTAAATCGTTTGGCAAAGATAATAAACCTTTAAAAACTACAGCAAATTTTAAGCTAAGGCCTAATGGGCAACCTTTCTCAGAAACAACACTAAACAATATTGAAGAGGGGCAATTAGCACTTTCAAGAGGTATTGTCCAAGGTGGAAGGAATATTATTAGTCACGAAGAACATGTTGATTTAAAAGAATCAGGATTGTTTACTGAAAAAGATTGCCTTGATTTATTAAGTTTATTATCTCATTTATATAAGAGACTAGATCAATCTATAAAAGAAGACTAATAACTGGTCTTTATTTTTTATTAAATATAAATAATTGGTTTGTTTTGCTTTTGGGCGTATTTAAAAGTGTTATAAGCACCACTTTTGTAAATTTCTTGGACGTGACAGACAAGTAAGTTACAGTTGTCGATTATCCATTCGTTTCGTTTTGTAATTTTTTGTTTATAGTGCAAATTTTCTAGTTCTGGTAAAATGGTTTCATCGTAATATGATGGTATTGGATATTTTTCTTTGTTGTGATGATAATATGTTAAAATTAAAACAAGTTTTATATGTGGATATTTATTTTTAAGTTTCAAAACTGCATTTCTGCACTTATTGTCAAAAGCACCATAATTGCCGTCATAAAATATTGTATAACCTTTATTGATTAAATCTTCTAACACTCGCAAAAGTTTTTCTTCTATCCCTATTGATTGCCATTCATATCTATGACCGGCAAACGCAACAATTTTATTTCTGTATATGTTCATTTTACTCCCCTATACAAAGGGAATAAAATAGATGGTATTTCCACTTATTATAACTAACTTCTATTTTTATATTAAGTGGCAAAGGGTTATAAAAATACTATTTAAAACTATCAATCAATATAATTATAAAGGCTAAACTAAAATAGTTTTGGCATTAAAATTTAATAAAAAAGACTAAAAAGGGAAGAAAAAAGACCATCTATTATAAAATTAGATGGTCTTTTTTTATTTACATAATTTATCGTTAACTTTGATAGCAATTCGATTGGTTAAACTAATATTAGCTTCAATTTTGCTATTATCTTTATCAGTTGTACTTAATTTTATTGAAGTAAAAGATATAAGAGTGTTATGTTCATCACATAATTCTCCATCAACTCTTAGAGTATGATGATAAAATCCTGCATAAACAGATATTGTTTTCCCATTGTAATTACATTCTTTATATGAAAGTAAAAGTGCAGAAATTAACATAGGAATAGCTATTATAAGTAATCCGTATATTCCATATATACCACTATAGGTTTCAAAGTCGTATGCTACTATTTCGTAAGAATCAACATTGCCATCAATAGAAGTGTATAAATTTGAAGCTTCCTTTCCATCACTAAAAAAATATTCTTCTATGCTGTCAATTAAATTGTTATTAGAATCATAAAAATTAATTGTAGCATATCCACTATTAACTTCTCGATTAAAATATAATGTAATATCACAACTGGTTGTATCTATTGATTCATAATAGTCTACATAACATTCACTATCTATCAATTCTAATTTTGGTTGAAAAGCATTAATAATAATTGGTAACAATATTATAAGTATAGTTAAACTCAACCAAATCAATCTATGCATTAACAATTTTTTCTTTTCGTTCATTTTTGTTCCTTTTATTTTCCAGATTTTCTTCTATTACAATCTTTACATAACATTTGACAATTGTCAACCGAAGTTTTACCTCCAGCATGCCAAGGAGTTATGTGATCAGCTTCCATTTCCTTTATATCAAAGTGCTTTCCGCAATTTTTACATATTCCATTTTGTTTTTCGTAAGCACTTCTTTTTTGATTTTCTGTAAATGCACGGATATTAAGATACTTTTCATTACGAGTGAGAACATAAAAATATATACCTTTTTTGTTTGTAACATCATCGTCTATCATAAGTGTTTGTATTTCTTGTTCTAATATGTCAGTATCGTAGGTATTATTTTTAAATTGATTATATAGAGCACCCCAATTTATGCCTTTCATCTCTTTTCTATAATTTGTAAATGTTAGTTTAACCCATTCAATAACATTTCTGAAATAAGTCCATAACTCATTAGCATTAGGATCGTGTTGATGAATTGACATATATTCTTCCACATTGCCATTATTTATCCACGAAAGTGCCGTTTCTAAATATTCTTGTCTTATAGGTGAACCATTAACATAATCCTTTGCTAGAAGATAAGCGGCACAATTTGTTTTGCTAAAATGCAATTTTGCATTTGTTAACCATGGGCCAGTATAGACTGCATTTCTTAACTCTTGGTCAGTCAATTTTTCTCCAGCAATGTTTATAATCTTAAACCAATCTAATTTCTCTTTGTCGTTGCCTTCGCAAAAATAAATCATTAATTTATAATCTAAAATTAAATCTTGTTCTGTTTTTGTTAAATTGTGAAAAGCACGATTATCTATGGAAAAATCTCCGTTTATATATTGACAAAAACTAACTGTTCTTTGTTGTCCGTCTAAGACTTCATATGTTCCATCTTCATTTTTAACCCAATACATAACATTAAGTGGGAAACCTTTTCTTATTGTATCAATAACTGCATTTCTTTGTTTTTCATCATAAACAAATTCTCTTTGATATTTTGGTCTAATATTTAATTTGCCATTATATCCAACAACACCATCTTCTGCATTATCAACATAATTTTCCGCTACTTCTCTTATAGAAATTTCATTCAACTCAATTTTCATTCGTTTTTCTCCTTTTAATTATGACTCTAAAATATGGATATTGGCCGTTTATTGACAAATCTTTATCGTCATTTCCTTTTCTAAACTTAACGATTTCAAACTGTTCAGGATTATACTTATCTAAAAATGTTATTGGAACACCCATACAACCATCATAATCATAGGGAATATCATTGTATTTATTCACATTTATTGCGTTGTAATTATCGTATTTAGGATATTCTTTTTCATTATAAGTTTTATATAGAGTTATAAATTCTTTGTGCTTTGAAACTTGCAAACTTGTAAACCAACAAGAAGTAGAAACTCTAACCATTTTTTTACCATCAACAATTTTATGAAATTTCTCACAATCATCTGGGACAACGAAATACATTCCAACATTAAAATTTGTATAACCCGTTCTTATTTTATCTTCTTTAAATAGTTTAAAAATTTCTTTATATGTAAGAGCATTAGTATTACCCATAATAATGTAATCTTTATTGAAAGTTGTTAGCTGTTCAATATATTCTCTAAACAAAGAAAAAGGTGGATTTGTTACAACAATATCAGATTGTTTTAATAATTCTATACATTCTTCAGATCTAAAATCTCCATTACCTTTTAAGAGAGTCATATAGTTCTTTTTGTTTTTTAAAAGATATTCAACATCAGCAAGATCTGTTGCTCCATCTTGATTGTAATCTTGAACTTCATTTATTTCAATCTTATAAGGATGTCTATTTTTATTTGGTATTGTCTTGCTTTCTCCCCAAATATTAAATTGTGTATAAGCAATTGGAGAGTCATCATAGCAAGTTGCTATTAATTTTTTCAATCCTAAATGATTAAAATTCATAGCAAAGTATTTAAAAAAGTTACTTTCGTAAGGATCATCACAATTACAAAATATTACTTTATCTTTCAATTGATCTTTATAGTGTTTTAATTCTAATTCAATATCATTAAGTTGAGTGTAAAATTCATCTGCTTTATTCCTTTTAGCATTATCCATTAATTTTGTGGCCATAATCTCTCCTTGACCACGCATTACAGTAAAAAAGATGTATCTTTATAAAAAAATAAAAGTCATCTATTCTTGCAATAAATGACTTCAACTTTTACTAATATTATTCTTTTGATACATCTATTTTGGGGAAAATGGTAAAAACTTATACATTTTTAGAAAAAGTATGTTATAATTGTTTTATATTAAAAGCAAAAGAGACCACCGATTGCAAGATTAGGTGGTCTTTTTGTATGAAAATTAAAAAATTTTTTAGAAAAATTGAAAATATTTCATTTACTGCCTAAATTTTTGATTTTTAAATGTCCTTATATATGTGAGGGGGCAAAAATCAATTAAAATATTTTAGGAGGTAAACAAAGATGAAATTAAAAGATTGGCTTGACACTTGGATGAACAAATATGTTAAGCACACGGTTAAAATAAGGACCTATAACACTTATTTACAATTTATTGAAAAGCATATAAAACCCAAACTTGGCGAGTTAGAACTTGAAAATCTAACACCGCAGGTTCTTCAAGAGTTTGTGCTAGAAAAGTTGGAAAAGGGCAATTTGAAAAATGGCAAGGGGTTGGCTAACAACACTGTTATTGTTATGACCAACATATTAAAACAAGCAATTGAAGAAGCAAATGTTTTGGAAATGACAAACAAGAATTCAACAAAGAAAATAAAAATGCCAATTCAAGAAGAAACAAAAGTTAGTGCTTTTGAAAAAAGTGAACAGGACAAAATTGAAAAGTTTTGTTTGTCTAGCAAAAAACCAAATTACATTGGAATTGTTATTTGTTTGTATACGGGACTAAGGATCGGAGAACTTTTAGCACTTACTTGGGATGATATTGATTTTGCGCGAAACTATATGACTATTTCAAAATCTGCCTTTCAGGGCAAAAAAGATGATAAGATTACTATTATTGTTGACACACCAAAAACAAAGAATTCTAACCGCGTTATTCCACTGCCAAAGCAACTTGTTGAAGTTTTAAAGAAAATAAAAAAGAGCTCCACATCAAAATTTGTTATAACAACAAAAAACAATGGTATGGTTGGAACAAGGTCATATCAACGAACATTTGAAAGAATACTTAATAAACTTAATATTCCTTATAAAAATTTCCATTCACTTCGCCACACATTTGCAACTCGCGCCTTAGAGTTTGGTATGGATGTTAAAACTGTTTCCGAAATACTTGGACACAAAAACCCTATGATAACACTGCAAAGATATACACATTCGCTTATGTCGTATAAAACTGATATGATGAATAAATTTGGAAAACTTATGTGTGCAATATAAAGTTATTAAATATTACTTGCATTTACCAAACATTTGTTCTATAATAGCAATGAAAGTTAAGAGTATTAATTTTCATTACATAGCGAACTTTATCGTTCCAACAAAAGATAAATTCTGAGTGAGCCTTAGTGCACCGAAATCGATACCCGACCAGAAGTATCATATAGGTAAACTGGGCTTTTTTCGTAAATGAGATGATTGCAAAAAAACAAAGTTCTACCTAGTTAAATAAAGGAAGATAAAATGGAAACAATCAAATATTACGATAGAATTCACAATAAATTTATAGATTTGGAAGTAAACGATGAAGTTGCTCTATTTTTGCGTAGTGACAATAAAAGACTAAAACGTCAACAAGAAAAAGATAGGCAATATATTGCAATTTCATTGGATGAGCAAACAGAATATAATGGTGAAGAAGCATTAACATATCACGAAATAATTGCAGATGAGAATGCTTATATTGAAAAGAATTTAGAGAAAAAAGAATTTGCAAAATGTATTTGGCGAGTTGTTGACGAACTCGAAGATAAGCAAGCGAAGATTATAAAAGATTATTATAAATATGGCTATAAAAATAAAGAACTTGCTGATTACTTAAAAATGAGCACTAGTGCTTTTTGTCAATTTAAAGCAACAGCATTAAAACATTTACATATTTTGCTTTCTTTTGATCCTGAATTTAGCAATACAAATTTTTATCAATCTCATTATAAAGATTTTGCAGATGATGTTATAGAAGAAGTTATAAAATCGGCAAGTAAAGATTTTATCTCAATTGATTTAGGACAAGTTATGGATTTAATGAAAAATGTAACTCAAATAAAGAAAATAGCAGAAAAGAAAGGAATAAAAATTTCTATTACAACAATAAAAAAATTAGAAAAGATGACAAAACCTGTGTGGGATTTTTTAAAACAACTAAAACAATGTGGGAAGTTTAATGAAACAGAAAAAGTATATTTGAATATTCCAACTTATGAAATACTTCAAGAATTAGCAAAACATAAAATTTCATAATAAGCAAAAGAACTATTAAAAATTTGATAGTTTTTTTTGTTGCCCCTTTATAAAACTAAAACAAAAGGAGAAAACAAAATGCCAAAAACAAAACAAACATTAAAATCACAATTAACACTGCGAATTTACAATCAAGAAGATAAAGATATTTTAGATAAAGCATACAATAGAACAAAATCGGGATTTGATAATCTTTCGGACTTTATTCGTTATTGCACTGTTACTGGTGCTGAAAAATTACTTGGAGATAATGAAGTTGACCAAAGAGCAAATCTAGATGAGATAAGACAAAGTTTATATTATATCAATGAAGAAATTAAAAACACAAAATGCGAAATTAAACAAAACAAAAACGAATATGAAATAGATATTGCTTTAATTAAGAAAATGTTAAATTATGTTGCCTATGTGGTTTACAACTCAGAATGTAACAAAAAATGTGATTATGATATAAACGAAGGGCTATTTGATTTGTTAGATGAAGAACTTAATTGCATAAGGGAAACAAATGGCAGATAGAATTGTTCCTAATGTGAATATATTTTTGCATTATTACAACTCTCATGATGGGAGTAAAGAATATAAAAACAAAAGGCAATTTTATTCATCTAACACAAATAAAGATTATATGAATTACATTTTGACTGGAATAAATGACATGAAAAAATTTGACTATCTTTCATATATGAACAACAAAGATAAAAGTGCTGGAGTATTTGGTAAAAATGGACTTTTAACAAGTGATGAAAGAAAAGAGATAAGGCAGGCTTTAAGAAAAACAAAATCAGTTATTTGGGATATGGTTATAAGTTTTGAAGAAAAGTTTGGTAAGGCTTGGTGTGATAGTTATGAGCAAGCATACAATTTAATAAAAAGTGAGTTGCCAAAATTTTTTAAAAATGCTGGACTAAAACCAGATAATATAACTTGGTTTGCAGGACTTCACGAGAATACAGATAACAGACATATTCACATTTCATTTTTTGAAAATAGTCCACAAAGAATACGCCCAAATAAAAAAGGAAAGCAATACTCTAATGGCAAGCTATCATTAAATAAAATCAATGAGTTAAAAGCAAATATTGAGCTTTCTGCAATAGACTTTAAGGCAAGAGAAATACTTGCAAGAAAAAGACAAAATGACAAAATTAAAAGGTTTAATGACAAGTGTTGGGTATATTTTAAAGAATAAACTTTTATCTCTTGCAAACGAATTTCCAAAAACTGGACACACATATTATGACTGTGAGAATATGAAATCACTAAAACCTAAGATTGATAGTATTACAAATTACATTTTGTCAAAAGACTATCAAGCAAAAACTTTAAAGGAAGATTTTATAAATTTAGCAAAAGAGAAAGATGAAAAGTTTGAAGCATATTGCAAGCGAAATCGCGTTAAACAACCTTTTAATTTTGAGAAAAAATATATGCAAGATTTTTACCGAAGAATTGGAAATGTTGTTATTGAGCAATCGAAAAATTTAAAAGCAAAAGATGATGAAAGATTAAAACTAAATGCAAAATATAAAGCACAAAAAATAAAGCAAAAGAAAAAATTGTTTAACGAAATTCAAGAGTGTTTATATATCAGTCAAAAGGTTAATTATGAGATAATAAAGACATTTCAAGAATTTTATAATAAGTTAGAAGAATTGAGATACCAAAATTTGATAGAACAATATGAAAATGATTTTGAAATATAAAAATCTATAATTGGGGTCCCCGAACAACTCTTGCTTGCTAGAGTTTTTGGGGAAAGGAAAAGCCGAACGAAAAGGCGATACAAATTGCAAATATTATTTGCAATTTTGAGCAAAAGTGAGTGCTTTGACGCGAAAACAGGATAAGCGAGAAACAAATTGCTTTTGATAACTACAAATATCCATAAAATAAAGGACTTTTGTAGAATCAAGCAATTTTTTGTTTTCTCGTCATTTTTTAAAAGCTGTTAGGATACCTAACACTTCGTCAAAGCACAACCTTTGGATTTGAAATCTTATTTTTTAAATAAAATTTGTTCATTTTACTGTTGGCTTTTCCGCTTCCCAAAAAGTTTAGCGAGTAATACTTTTTGGGATTCCCTAATATATTGCCTAAAGTCTTTCGCTCGATGCGTAAAAGAACTATGACAAAATTTAATAGAAAGGAGTTTTTTATGATGAGGGTAATGAATGAAAAAACAATTACAAAACTTAAAACAAGAATTTTCAAACTTTCCAACACGCAAACAAGAATATGTTATTAAAGATAAAAAATATATAGTAATCAGTCACTTTGTTGGAAGTAAAAATTTAAATGAAATTATAATTAATCTTGCCCAGAAGCAAGCATATCAGGAAATGTTATAAGAGATTTCTAAAAACACTGTCAGTTTAGCATTTTTTATGTTATAATAAAAATGTATTTACTTTCAGTGTTTTGGTTTCTCTAAAAGGAGGAATAATGGAATCAAAACAAGAAATTAAAGTAGGTATATATGCAAGATTATCAAGAGATGATGAAAGAAATGGGGAGTCTCTATCAATAGAAAATCAAAAACTTATACTTGAAAAATATGTGTTAGAGCAAGGTTGGAATTTGATAGAAATATATGTTGATGATGGATATTCTGGAACAACATTTGATAGACCGGGAGTTCAAAGATTATTAGAGGATGCTAAGTGTGGAAAAATAAACACAATACTTTGCAAAGATTTGTCTAGGTTTGGAAGAAACTATATTCAAGTTGGACAATATACAGATTACATTTTTCCAATGTATAACATTAGATTTATTGCCTTAAATGATAATGTTGATACTGCAAAAAATACAACAGGTATGGATATGATGCCAATAATGAATGTGTTTAATGAATGGCATTCGGCTAATACTAGTAAAAAAATACGAGCAGTAATTGAAGCCAATGCAAAAGCTGGAAAATATAGAACAACCTATGCACCTTATGGTTATGTAAAAGGAACTGATGAAAAGAAACTTCCAATAATAGATGAACCTGCAGCAAGCAATGTAAGAAGAATATTTGAGATGCGAGCAAGTGGGATTAGTCCAAAACATATTGCAATAAAATTTAATGATGAGAATATACCAATTCCATCAGACTATAGGACTCAAAAATTTGGTGTTATGGCATATAGATTTAGTCATCATCTTTGGACATGTGATGTTGTAAAGCAAATACTTCGCAATCCAACATACTTAGGGCATTTGGTTCAACTACGAACAACAAATATTTCTTATAAAAATAGAAAGCAAATAAAAAGGCCAGATGAAGAAAAAGTGATAATTTACAATACTCATGAAGCAATAATTTCGCAAGAACTTTGGGATAAGGTAAAAGAGATTGAAAGGTCTGTAAGTCAAGGAAAAGTTCAATCAAATGATATTGTACATCCACTTTCAGGACTAATGTATTGTGAAGATTGTGGCAGTAAAATGCACATAGGTTGGAATAATACAAGACATTCAAGAAATGGGCCTAGAATATACCGACAAGCAAATTATAATTGTGGTGGGTTTAAAGTTTTTGGTACAAGAATATGTACAAGCCACATGATAAAGATTGATGATATTGAAAATATTGTTTTGCAAGATATAAAATCAAAGGCAAACTTTATAAACTTTAATGAAGAAAAAGCAAGAAAAGAATTTTTGCAAAGACAAGAAAGTTTGCAAAAAGAAAAGTTTTCAATTGATAATAAAAATTTGCAAAATAAAGTAAAAAGACTTGATGATGTTAAAAAACTAATTCAATCAACTTATGAAGATAAAGTTTTAAATAAAATCTCAGAAGATATCTGTATATCACTACTAAACAATTATCAAAAAGAAAAGGAAATTTTAGAAAAAGAGATTGCACAAATAAATAAAAGCATAGAGAAAATAGAACAAAATAAGAAAAATGTTGATGAGTTTATACAAAGAGTGAAAAAGTATATAGAAACACCCGTTTTAACTCGAGAAATGGCATTAGAACTAATAGAATTTATAACAGTAGATAAATTCATTAAAGGAAGTAAAGAACCTCGAAAAATTCATATTTACTATAAACTCATAGACAATATAAATGGTATAGATTTTAAACGAAATAAACAAAAAGTTAACCGCCTATAGTTCGTATTTACTACAATTACAGTTTATAACTCTGTTAATAGTGATTATGTAAGAGAAGCAACTGACCGACTAAACACTAGAATTCAAGAACAACAAAAAGAGAAAGAAGTTGAAATTGAAAAGCCAAAAGATGATGAACTTACTGACGAAGAAATTGATAGAATGATTAAAGAACTCGAAAGAAAGAAAAAGAGAAAAGAAAAAGATTTTGAGATGTAGATGAATTTAAAATAATAGTATGATATAATACCATAGAGATAGAGGTTTATATGATTAAATTATTTTTAAAGAAAAATTGGCCAAGTTTGGTAATAACATTGGTATGGGCTATATTAACAGGCCTTTCAAAATTAGAGATTGATATTTCATGGATAAAGGATATAAATACTTGGGCTAATGCATTTATTTTAGAACTATATTTATTTCAATTAATGTCGGCAATTACTATTAAGATTAAAAATCAATATTGGCAATCATTAATAAGCTTAATGGTTTCTTTGTTTCTCGGAGAAACAATTAGATATAATTTTAATCTTGTTGATTTTTCTTTTATGAATTTGTTAGGAATATTCTTATTTTCATTGCTTACACTTATGGTGACATACCAGTCATTTTCTTTTGGAATAAATAAAGGAATTAAAGAAATTGAACAGCAAAAAAATATTTTACATTCAAAAATAAGAGAAATATCAAATGAAGATACTAAGAATTTTTTAAAAGAAATAAACAGAAGTATCAATTTTATTAAAAAACACCCATTTGCTGCAAGCATTATCAAAGATAGTAATTTGCAGGAGTTGGAGTCTTTTAGAAGTGAAGTAAAAGAAATAAAAAATACAACAAATAAAGTTGACAGCAATTGACAGCAAATATATCCGTTTAATATAGTATTAGAACAATTTAGACCGATAGTTGATTTTTTGACTATCGGTCTTTTTTATGGAGCAAATATTGACAGCAATTGCACCAAAAATTGACAGCAAATGTTTTTTAGACTTAAAATCTTCGTTTAAAAATGAGAATAAAAAAATCGCCAAAACCTGAGGAAAATAAAGGGTTTTAGCGACTTTTAATGAGTGGAGCTACTGACGGGAATCGGACCCGTGACCCCTGCCTTACCAAGGCAGTGCTCTACCGCTGAGCCACAGTAGCATATCTATAAAAATAGGCTAATTTATTAAGTTTTTAAGTCGATAATTTTAGGCATTTCAAATCTTACCAAGGCGGTGCACTACCGACTGTGCTACATTAGCATATTCAGTTTTTAAGTTAAATTTTGTTGTTTTTTAAGTGGTAAAATTTGTCATTTTTTATCTTACCAACTTAAAAATATTTTTACCAAAACTTGTGCTCTATGCTAATAAAACTCTTATAAATACTAGCAAAAATGCTAGTATTTTTTATAATAGGTACAAAAAATTTTAAAACTTGTGCACCTACATACACCTACGCCTATATTTTTAATAAAATCAAGTGATTTAAAACTGTCTAAAACTATGTAAATTTGTTTAAATTTATATAAAATAAGTTTTTTAGTTTAGTTTTGTTAAGTGAGACAAATGTATTTTTACGCTAATATGTATAAAATTATTTTAATGGTTAATATTCTTAATATATAATTTTGAAAAAAAATTGCAAATATTGTCATTAAGAATTGACAAATTGCATATATTATATTATAATAATCACAATTCAAGGAGAAAAGTTATGTTAGTAAATTTTAGATTTGGTAATGCTAAGTCATTCTATAATGAAAATCAACTAAGTTTACAGGCTGCTTCTATTAAAGAATTTGATGGCATAAATACGTTTAGTGTAAATAAAGACTTATTTAACCAAGATGAAAATAATAGTTTATTGAAATCTGCTATTATTTTTGGTGCCAATGCTTCAGGAAAATCTAATGTGTTAAAGTGTTTAACTTATATGAGAAATGCAGTGTTGACATCATCTTCGCCACAAATGGGAACTATTCAGAATAATGCTTATTTCGCTTTTTATAAAGATGCTGTTGATCAAGAGTCTTTATTTGAAGTTGAGATAATACAAAATAACATTTTTTATAGATATGGATTTACAATTTTACATGGTAAAGTTAACAAAGAGTATTTATTTAAAAAACAAGAAAGGTTAACTCAAGTTTTTAATAGAGAAAATAATAAAATAGATGTTATGGGCGATAAAATTTATGAAAACTTTATTAAAGTACCTGAAGCTACTTTATTTTTATCTGCAAGTTTAAGCTTTAATTTAGCTATTTCAAAGTATATGAATGATGTAATAGAATGGTTTAGAAATCTAATAATAGTTTTTGAACATAATGCTAATTCATTAGATATATATACAATGGAAAATGGAAAATACAAAAATCAAGCATTAAATATTTTGAAAAAAGCTGATATTGGTATTCAAAATATGCAAGTAATAAAAGACAAAGTTGCGAATTTAAAAAATATAAACGAATTACTTGCTTTTGATTTGCAAAGACAAGTTAATCCTAACCAATATGGACAGATTAAACAAGAAAATGAAAATATGTACAATATTGATTTAGATACTGTTTATAACGTATATGATAAAGATGATAATATAGTTAAAAATGCTGAAGTTTTGTTATATAGAGATAGAGGATTTCATTCAGAAGGAACAATTCGATTATTATGTTATTTAGGATGGATACTCTATGCGCTTGATAAAGGTAATGTTATTCTTTTAGATGAAATAGATTCTAAATTACATTTTTTGGTTGCAGATTATTTAATTAAAATGTTTAATTCTATTGATCACAATCCAAATAATGCGCAATTAATTTGTACAGCACATAATGTTATGCTTATGGATGATAATTTGCGAAGAGATCAAATATATTTCACGTGCAAAAATGCAGTTGGTGTGAGCGAGCTATCTTCTCTAGTTGATTATACAAATGTAAGAAAAAAAGATTTATTCAGTAAAAAATATTTGGCTGGGTTTTATTCAAATCTGCCAAATATGTATAAGAAGGTGTAAGATGGCAAGAATACAAAAGAAAATTAAAACCAGAGATACCTTTTACATTTTAACTAATGGAAAAGAAACTGAAAAAAATTATTTTGAACTTATTAAAAGCAAAAAAAGTATTTATGATGTAAAAATTGAATATCATAATGATGATCCGTTAAATTTAATAAGGATAGCATCTCGTTTGGTTAAACAAGCAAATCAAGTGTGGTGTGTATTTGATATTGATAATACGTTTGAAGAAAATTCTTTAATACCAGCAATAAAATTAGCTGAAGAAAGCAATGTAAATATAGCATTCTCAAATATGGCTTTTGAAGTTTGGTTATTATCTCATTATAAACAAGTTGAAAAAAGAATGGACAATAATCAACTCATAAAAGAAATTGATGATTTGTGTAAAAAAGAGTTAAAAATTAATAATGGTTATGATAAATCAAACAAAGAAATTTTAAAAACTTATTTTATACCTAAAATTAAAGATGCTATAACAAATGCTAAAATTAATTATCAAAAAAGAGTTTTGCAACATGAAAAACAATATTCTGGAAATCAAGGATTTAGAATTTGGGAGTGGAATTCTTGTACAAATGTTTATATGCTTATTGAGGCTTTAAAACTAGAAAAACTTTAAACACTAGAATTTTTTTCTAGTGTTTTTTTTAATCTGATTAATATGCTTATTAAAAAAATCCAAATAATAAATGATTTTATTTTATAATTTTATACAAAAATAAAAAATATATGCTATAATAATTTTATTAAAACTTCTCATAGTTATTAACTATGTGTTTTTAAAGGAGTAAAATAATGGGCGCAACGGAAAAATTAAGAAAAGTTATGGCATTACCAGAAGTAGTTCAAAATGTAGAACTTGCAGAAAAGTTAAAAAACATATATGAAGATTATAATGAATTAGTAGATAAAAATTATAAATTAACACAAAAACTTGAAAATATGGAAAAAATTTCCAGTATAAAAAAGTTAGCAAAAAAATATAATGGATATTATTTTCTTGATGATGAAAAGTATGCAGATGGGAGCAAAATTCCTTTTTGTTTAAATTGTTTGTATGAAAATGATTTGCAAATTCCAATGACATACGGAGTTGTGAAAAGCGGATGGGTAGATCTGCATAGTGGAAGTACTATGATTCCAAGTACATATGGTATAACATGTAAAAAATGTGGGGCTAAACTTGCTGTAAGCGATAAAATTAAAGGAGTAAATAATGGCTAAAGAAAAGAAAGATAAAGTTGTAAAACAAGAAAGCCTGGAAAGTGTTTTATGGGCATCTGCTAACAAATTGAGAGGTGGAGTTGCACCTTATGATTATATGAATGTTGTGCTTGGACTTGTTTTTTTGAAATACTTATCTGATAGATTCGAAGTAAGAAGAGACAAACTTATTGCTGATGGCGAGGGTTTTGAAAACGATAGAGATGCATATGAAGAAGATTTGGTTTTCTGGATACCTGAGAAAGCAAGGTGGGAATATATTACAACATTTACTAAATCTCCTGAAATAGGTAAAGTGCTTGACGATGCATTTGTTGAAATTGAAAAAGAAAACCCAACACTTAAAAACATATTGCCAAAAACATATTCAAAGTTGGAGATAGATAAATCATTGCTTGGTGAACTTGTTGATTTGTTTACAAACAAACTAGACACAAAAAACTATGAAGGTGATTTATTTGGTAGAGTTTATGAATATTTCCTTGGAGAGTTTTTTAAAAGTTTAGGACAAAAAGGTGGCGAATTCTATACTCCAAGATGCATTGTAGAATTGCTTGTTAATATGATTGAACCTTTTAAGGGTAAGGTCTATGACCCGGCATGTGGTTCTGGTGGTATGTTTGTGCACTCTGCGAAGTTTGTAAAAGAACATCAAGGAAACATTGATAATATTGCTATATATGGTCAAGAAAAAGAAGCTAACACATGGAGACTTGCAAAAATGAACTTGGCAATCCGTGGCATCGAGGCAAATTTAGGCTTATCTAATGCAGATACATTCCACGATGATAAACACCCAACATTAAGAGCAGATTATATATTAGCAAATCCACCATTTAATATTAGTGACTATGGTCAACCAAAACTATTAAACGATCCAAGATGGATATATGGCACTCCGCCAGCAGGGAATGCAAACTATGCTTGGATTCAACACATAATTTCTAAGTTGGCTCCTAATGGTGTTGCAGGTTTCTTGCTTGCAAATGGATCTCTTTCAACATCGGGCAAAGAAGAATATGCAATAAGAAAAGCAATGCTTGAAGATGGAATAGTAGATGCAATTGTTACATTGCCAACCCAATTATTTTCAACAGTTGCAATTCCTGTTTGTGCTTGGTTCTTAAGAAAAAATAAAGCAAACAAAGGCAGAACATTATTCATCGATGCAAGACAAATGGGGATAATGATTGATAGAAAAACAAGAGTTCTTACAGATGATGAAATCAAGAAGATATCAGATACATATCATAATTGGCTAAAACAAGAAAATTATGAAGATAAAAAAGGTTTTTGCAAATCTGCAACGATAGAAGAAATTAGAGAAGCTGATTACTCCCTTGTACCTGGTAGATATGTTGGTATTGACAATTCCAATGAAATGACACCAGAACAAATTGAAGAAGAAATAAAAAAAGTCAAAGCAGAACTAAAAGAACTATTTGCAAAAGACAAAGAACTAGATGCTAAGATTATGGAAATTTTGAATAGCGATGAATAGTGTTTACTATGTGAAGTTGCGAATCTTCATCGTGACAATCAAAAGTATATCTACCAATACTTGAAGAACTAATATTTGGCTGAGCACTGCTACTGTCAATATTATTCATTATAAAAGAATTGAAGCAGTTCGTTGATAACACATAATACAAATATTGTTTATTAATACCTGTTGGACAGAATTTAGCAACCCGCTGATTTAGATATGCTTCGCCACTGGAAACTTTACCCAATTTGCCAATTGTTGCACCTGTCATAGCAATAATATAATCACCAGATTTAATCTTGAATTTTTCTAACTTGTTTAAATTATAATTTGAAAGATTTACCTTTGAACAATTGACGGTATCAACATTAGGAGGGGTTATATCGGTGATTTTAACCACATTAGCACCATCATTGGAAAAATCACATCCCTTAAATGCATATCCTGGAATGATATCACAAATATCACTTAACTTAACAAGCATATTTCACCTCACGATTTATACTGTTTACTATGTGTTGTTGTTC
>CABUZJ010000003.1 GCA_902496015.1 uncultured Eubacteriales bacterium | reverse complement strand
TTGGACAGCGCAATATGGTGATATAGATTGTAATGGCGAAATTACAGATTGGGATGCTATTTTATTAGATAGATTAGTTAATAATTGGTCTATATTTATGTGTGATGAATTATTTAAATATTGTGATTTAAATGGCGATGGATCTGTAAGTAAAATAGACGCTTTAATTTTGACAAGGAACTTGGCTAGTTGGAGTGGATATGAAACTTTACCAATACAAAATTTAAAAGCAATTGGCGATTTTAATGATGATGGTAATATTAATAGTAATGATTATACAGCATTATTAGATGCAATAAATACTAGCAATGAAATCTTGCAAACAGTTCAAAATGTTTTATGTGTAGATTTTAACTTAGATGGTGTTGTAGATAATACTGATGCAATTATTTTATATAATTACATTAATAATAATTTTGCTTTTAAAGAATTAACTTATATTGATTATACTCAAAAATATGGCGATTTAAATTGCGATGGAGTGATTACAATTGATGATCTTGTGATTTTAAGAGCTCATGTTAATCAAACAGAAACTATTGACTGTGAACCTTTGCTTGATTTTGCAGACTTAAATGGAGATGGCGAAGTTAATAGTGAAGATGTTACAATTTTGAAGAATTTCTTAAATGGGGAAGACATAACATTGCCACAAGTTGCATAGAGTAAACAAAAAGAACTTATTTTAAATAAGTTCTTTTTTACATATTATTATTAAAATTTTGTATTATTTATTTTTCATGATCGTCGTAATTTGCAATAGCAATCAAATCGTTTTTTTCTCGGGCAATGTCGGTTACGCTATTTCCTTTATTATTAAGTTGGCAATGAATATCTTTAATTTTAAAGCCTGCATGTGCTAGCTTAATGTTGCTATTTTCGCAAAAATAATGAACTGGAGTATTGCCTAAATAATCTTGTTGTTTTAATGCAACTAAATCTTTAATGATTTGTTCTAATAGTTTAGATTTTTTGTTTTCAATTGCTAATAAATGAACAACTGATTGCTTATATTTATTTTGAATTCTGCGAAGATTTTTGTTTTCAATCCATGCGTTTAAAACAGCAAGGTTTTGTTCATCAAAAGCAATATGACCCATAGTGTCACCATCAATATTTTTTATTTTTGCAATTTCTGGATATTGTTTTATTATTTTTATGGCCTGTTTAGTTTTTTTATTTCTTACCAAGTAAAAAGTAAGCGGTTCATTATAACAGTCTTTTAACTTTAAATATTGTGGGTAATTATCTATTAAATTATTTAAAAATTGCACACTTTCAGCGTGTTTTGTGGCTAGAAAGAAAAAATAAGTATTATTGCATAAAGTTGTTACAATTGACGGACAATTTAAGCATTTATTTGCAATATAATAATTTTTGTATTTAATTGCAGTAAAGGCCATTGTTTCATTATCTTTATTTTTCTTATTTGCAATTTCTTCGTGTTTTAAAATTTCTATTGCCAAATTATTTAAATTAAGTATAACTGAAACATGACTTAGAAAATTTCCATCTTGACTTTGCAATAAAAATAAATCACTTGTTCCGCATTTTTTAATATCATGCCTGATTTTATTTATACATTGTTTTTCTATTTGTTTTAGCGATTGTTGGTCTTCATCATTAAGAGGCATAAATTTTTTTATTTGTAATAAATTATCTAAAAAGTTATTCATAATTGGAATTTAATTTTAACACTAATTAAATATGGTGTCAAATGATAATTTCATTTTCATAATATATTTAGTTGTAAAAAAGTTGGATTTTAGGTATAATTTATTACAGTGAACAAGAAAGGTTACTTTAATGCAATTTAAAATTTATTCAATTAAATTTATGTCTGGTCTTGGAACTATGCTTGGAAGTGTAGTTTATAATTTTCATAAAAAATTTTCTGGTATAAAAACCAAGAAAAATATCAGTTATGTTGAAAATGCAAGCATTTACCAAAAATTAGATGTTCATTATCCACATGATGCAGATTGCATTTATAATAAGAATAAATTGCCTAAAAAAATTTATCCTTGTATAATTTATTATCATGGTGGTGGTTGGGCATGTTATTCAAAAACCCTTTACACAACTTTGTGTAGAAGGCTTGCGAAAATGGGATTTGTAGTATTTAATTGTAATTATAGTTTAGCGCCATCTGCTAAAATGGATAAAATATTATTAGATAGTGAAAATGCGTTTAAGTGCGTATGTAAAATTGCTTCAAATTTTGGTGCAGATGCAAGTAAAATAGTGCTTGCGGGTGATTCTGCTGGTGCCCATATTTCAGCAGAATTAATGTCTAAGTTTATTGAGAATAATTGTATTGAGGAGAAAGAAAGAGTTAAAGGATTGGGCTTATTTTATGGCGTTTACGATTTGAAAACTGTGCTAAGTAGCAGATTCCCAAATATTAAAGATTATATTAACGCTTGTATTTTAGGCGGAATAAATTGTGATGAAGAACTTTATAAATATTCACCAATGCATAAAAATTTAAAAGACTTTCCGCCTTGTTTTTTAGCAAGTGGTGAAATTGATAAATTGCATAAAGGGCAATCAAAGCTTTTTGCTAAAAAATTAAAAGAACAAGGTGTTAAAACCCGAACAAAATTTTTTAAATTAGATGAAGCAAGGGCTATGCATGCATTTATGAGTTTTGATGGGCTTAGTACAAATGTTGACACATTGAATGCCTTTTCTAAATTTTTGCATGAGGATTTAAAATTGTAAGGAGAATAAGTGGTAATATTATCAATAATTATTTCAGTTATTGCAATAATAATAGACCAATTAACTAAAATTCTATTATATGGAAAATCATTTAGTTTAATTGGTGATTTTTTATGGGTTCAAACAGCATTTAATGATGGTGCAGCATTTGGAATGCTTGGTGGAGCAAGATGGTTTTTTATAGTTTTATCTATACCAGTTATTGCGATAATCATTTATTTCATTGTAACCAAAAAATTAGGTAATACAAAATTTTTAGGTATAACATTTGGTTTGCTTTTGGGTGGCATCATTGGCAATTTAATAGACCGAATATTTTTAGGCGGAGTGAGAGATTTTATTTATTTTAAATCTATAAACTTTGCCATATTTAATTTTGCAGATGCTTTTATTTGTGTTGGTGTGGTTTTGCTTGTAATTTTTATTTTATTTTTATATAAACCGAATGATAAACACGATAAAAAGGTTAATATTGATAAAATTAATGATAACACAGAGATAAATAATAACAAAGAAAAAAAGGAAAGTGACATATAAAAATGCAAGATTTAAAACAAATTTTAATTGTTGAAAATGAAGATAAAATTAGGTTAGATGTTTATTTAACAAACACGCTTGAAGATTGGACGCGTTCGCAAATTAAAAAACAAATAGATGATGAAAGAGTGTTTGTTAATGGCAAGAAAGTTAAAGCCGGTTTTAAAGTAAAATGGGGAGATATTATAAAATTAGACTTGATTGCAATTCCAGATTTAAATAATGTTGAACCTGAAAATATACCACTAGATATTGTGTTTGAAGATGATTATTTGGCTGTTATTAATAAACCTCAAGGCATGGTGGTTCATCCAGCAGTTGGGAATTATAATCACACACTTGTTAATGCATTGCTTTATCATTTTAATAAAATTTCAACTGTTGGTGAAAAGTTTAGACCAGGTATTGTGCATAGAATAGACAAAGATACATCTGGGCTTTTAGTTGTTGCAAAAAATAATATGGCACATGAAAGTTTGGCAAAACAAATTGCAGAACATTCTTGTTTTAGGCATTATGTAGCTCTTTGTGAAGGTGAGTTTAAACAGTTGGAAGGAGATATTATTCTTCCAATTGGCAGAGATAAAAAAGATTATAAAAAAATGGCAGTGTGTGAAGATGGTAAATTTGCTCAAACGCACTTTAAAGCTCAAAGAATTTATAATGGTTTTACCCTTGTTAATTTTCAACTAAAAACTGGAAGGACACATCAAATAAGGGTTCATGCAAAAGCGATTGGCCATCCTATTGTTGGAGATAAAGCATATGGATATGCAAAACAAAAATTTAACCTTAATGGGCAGTTATTGCACGCACAAGAGCTAGAACTAACTCATCCAAAAACGGGGCAAAGAATGACCTTTAAATGCGAAATTCCAAATTATTTTGCAAATGTTTTAAAAAGTTTGAGTTCAAATTATATTCAAAATGTTGGACAAGAATAATTGTAAATGATAAAATTAAACTATTAGGAGAATTAGACAGTGGCGAAAAATGTTATATATAGTGTATTTTATATTGCTGAATATGTTACCTTCATGCTTGCAACAATTGCAGTTATAGTGTTTCAATTCACAGCAAATGAATTTTTGGTTATAAGTGCTTTAATTTTATATGTTATTGCCTTTGGCATAATGACAACAAACGAGTGCCTTGGTGTTGATGCATTAAAAAAACAATTGGCAAAGGAAGATTTGAAAGAAGCAGATGCAAGACTTAATTCATCACAAGAAATTGTTAGCGAAGGGTTAGAAATTAAAATTAATGAAAATGATAAAACTCAAAATATAGATGATAACGAAAAAGAAAAATTAGAAAAGATGACAGCAATAAAAAAACAAATTAATTGGGGATATGCAAAAATTATTTTATGTGGCGTATTTTGTATTTTTTCATTTGTTGTGCTAATTTTATTTTGATTTTGAACTTTTTTAAGTGGTATAAAATCTTGACTTTAATGGTGTCTTGTTGTATTATATAAAAGTGCTTAACGCATGAAGAAAGGAGATTATTTATGAATTACAAAGTTGGCGAAAAAAAGGATAATAAAATAGTTATTGAATTTTCATTAGATGCACAAGAATGGGAAAATGAAGTTCAAAAAGCATATGAAAAAAATAAGGGTAAATATAAAAAGGAAGGATTTAGACAAGGAAAAGTTCCAAGAAAAGTGTTAGAACAAACTTATGGCGAATATCTTTTTTATGAAGATGCTTTTAATGAATGTTGCCCAATTTATTATGGCCAAATGTTAGACAAGGAAACTGAAATTTTCCCTGTTGACTATCCAGATATTAGCATTACTTCAATTTCAAAAGATGGAGTTAAATTTAAGGCAACAGTAACTGTTATGCCTGAAATTAAACTAGGTGAATATAAGGGAATTACTATAAAAAAAGATAAAGTTAAAATAACAAATGCTCAAATTGATGCTAAGATTGAACAGAAAAGAGAACAACAAGCGAGATTTGTTGAAGTTACAGATAGACCTGCTAAAATTGGCGATTTAGTAAATTTAGACTATTCTGGTTCAGTTGATGGTGTTGTGTTTGAAGGCGGGACAGCAAAAAATCAAGAATTAACACTTGGTAGCCACACCTTTATTGACACTTTTGAAGACCAAATGGTTGGAATGAACATAGGCGAAGAGAAGGATTTAAATGTAACTTTCCCTGAGCATTATGGTGCTAAGGAACTTGCTGGCAAGAAAGCTGTGTTTAAAGTTAAACTTTTGGGAATAAGAGAAAAAGTTTTGCCAGAAGTTAATGATGAATTTGCAAAAGATATTAGTGAGTTTAATAGCCTAAGTGAATTAAAGGCAGATATTAAAAAGCGTCTTACCGAAGAAAGTGAGCATGAAGCTCAAATGAATGCAGAAAATAAACTTATTGATACTATAGTTGATAAAACTGAAATTAATATTCCTGATTGCATGATTGAAAATCAAATAGATAATTTTGTTGAAGATATTAGTCATCAACTTTCTCATCAAGGTTTAAAATTTGAAGATTATTTAAAATATACTGGCACAACTATGGAAGATTATAGAAATTCAAGAAGGGAAGATGCCAAAAAGAATGTTAAAACTACTTTAACATTGCAAGAAATTGTTAAAGATTTAAAACTTGAAGTTACTGATAAAGATATTGATACTAAACTTGAAGAACTTGCAAAACATTCAGGAAGAAGTGCAGAAGAATTAAAAAAGAGCATGAATGCTACACAAGAAAATTTAGTTAGAAATAGTGCGCTTACAGATAAATTAATGGCAAAATTAAAAGAATTAAATAACATTGAATAAAATTCGAAAATAGATTAACAATTAAAGGAGCGAATATGGAAAAAAATGTATTAGTGCCTATGGTTATAGAGCAAACCAATAGGGGTGAAAGGTCTTATGATATTTATTCAAGATTGCTTGAAGATAGAATTATTTTCTTGTCTGACGAAATAACAGATGCTAGTGCAAATTTAATTGTGGCACAACTTATTTATCTTGAAGGCAAAGACCCAGATAAAGATATAATGATGTATATTAATAGTCCTGGCGGAAGTGTTGTTGCAGGTATGGCAATATATGACACAATGAATTATATTAAATGTGATGTTTGCACAACTTGTGTGGGCATGGCAGCAAGTATGGCAGCAGTTTTACTTTCAAGTGGGGCAAAAGGGAAAAGATGTGCATTGCCTAATAGCGAAATAATGATTCATCAACCATTAGGTGGCGTTCAAGGTCAGGCAAGTGATATTGCAATTCATACCGAACATATTATTAAGACTAAGAAGAAACTTAATAAAATCTTGGCTGATAATAGTGGACAACCATTAGAAACAATTGAAAAAGATACAGATAGAGATAATTTCTTAACTGCAAATGAAGCACTTAAATATGGTTTAATTGATAAAATTTATGATAAAAGAAAATAAGATTACTTATGATAAAAAATTAGTTTTGTTTGGTAAATGCCTTTAAGTGTTTACCAAATTTTTATAAGTTTAAGGAGATTATTAATGGACAATAAAACGCAAGTTCCACCAAAGGCAGACGCATGTTCTTTTTGTGGCAGAACAAGAAAAGAAGTTAGCAGAATGATTGAAAATCCAAATGGCACAGTTACAATTTGTGAAGACTGTGTTGAAATATGCAAAGCAATTTTAAAAGCAGAAGAGAAAAATCGTAGCAAAGAGCATGAACTAGAACTGCCAAAGCCAGAGCAGATAAAAGAAACTCTTGATAAATATATTATTGGTCAAGACCAAGCAAAAAAGGTTTTAGCGGTTAGTGTTTATAATCATTATAAAAGAATTAATTATGCAATTAAAAATAAAAATAAGAAACAAAAATTAGATGATATTGAACTTGAAAAAAGCAATGTTTTAATGCTAGGCCCTACAGGTTGTGGGAAAACGCTAATTGCCAGAACATTGGCAAAAATTTTAGATGTTCCTTTTGCAACTGCCGATGCAACAACTTTAACCGAAGCAGGATATGTGGGTGATGATGTTGAAAATATTTTGCTTAAATTAATTCAAGCAGCGGATTATGATATTGCTAGGGCAGAACGCGGAATTGTGTATATTGATGAAATTGATAAAATTGCAAGAAAGAGTGAAAATGTTTCTATTACAAGAGATGTTTCGGGTGAAGGAGTCCAACAAGGACTATTAAAAATTTTAGAAGGCACTGTTGCTTCTGTTCCACCACAAGGTGGCAGAAAACACCCTAATCAAGAATGTATGCAAATTGACACAACTAATATTTTATTTATATGCGGTGGTGCATTTGTAGGGCTAGATAAGATTATTGAAAAAAGAGTTAGTGCATCTGGTTTAGGATTTGGTGGTAAAGTGCAAACTAAAAAAGAAATTGAAAGCAATGCAATTTTAAAAGAAGTGGAACCACATGATTTAATTAAATTTGGATTAATTCCAGAATTTATTGGAAGAATACCAATTATGGTTACATTAGATAATTTAGATGAAAATGCGTTAAAACTAATTTTAACCGAACCAAAAAATTCATTAACTAAGCAATATCAAAAAATGTTTGGGCTAGATAATGTTGATTTAGAATTTGATAATTCTGCAATTTCAAGTTTTGCAAAAAAAGCAATTAAGTTAAAAACAGGAGCTAGAGGGCTTAGAAGCATTTTAGAAGATGCTATGCTTCCGCTTATGTATAAGGTGCCGAGTGATAGTTCTATTGCAAAAATTATTTTAAAAGCAGATGAAAATGATGATACTAAAATTGATGCTGATTTTATTTATCATTCTAAACCAGAACAAGCAAATGCAGAAACACAAGTAAGTGAAAATATTGCTTAGAATATTAGAATGACAAAACAAAGTTTTGTCATTTTTTAATTAATAAATAAGTTTTGTTGCTTCAATGTTTAAAATTTGTTAAAATAAATAAAGGGGATATTATGATTAACTCGATTGATTTAGCAAAAGAAATTAGAAAAGATGCTGTTATTGCAACAAGTAAAGCACATGCAGGACATATTGGGTCAATTCTTTCAATAGCAGATATTATTGCTGTTCTTTATAGCGATATTTTAAGAAAAGATAAAACAGGTAGTGATGTTTTTTTAGATAAATTTATATTAAGCAAGGGACATGCTGGGCTAGCAGTTTATTCAGCACTTGCAGAAATAGGCATTATTGATAAAAAAGAATTGCTTGAAACTTATTATAAAGATGGAAGTAAGTTTTCAGGTCATGTTTCAAGCAAGGGAATTCCTGGAATCGAACTATCAACAGGTTCTTTGGGACAAGGTATTGGTGTTGCAGTTGGGCTGGCACTTGCAAGAAAAATAGATAAAAGTAATGCCAGAGTATTTGCACTTGTTGGAAATGGAGAATGTAATGAGGGCTCGGTGTGGGAAGCATTAATGTTTGCAAGTTCGCATAAACTTTCTAACCTTACAATTATTGTAGATAATAACAAATTACAATCAATGGGTGAATCTGCAAAGATTATTGATATGGGTAATTTGAAAGAAAAATTTGCTTCATTTGGTTGTGAAGTTGAAGAAATTGATGGGCATAACCATAAACAAATTAAATTAGCACTAAATATTAAACCTAAAGATAAGCCATTGCTTGTAATTTGTAATACAATTAAGGGCAAAGGTGTGGCAATGATGGAAAATAATAATGCCTATCATTCAAAATATGTAAGTGAATTGGAACTTAATAAGGTTCTTGCAGAAATAGAGGGGAAAAGATAATGAGAACTACATTTGTTAATCTTTTAATAGAGCATGCGAAAAAGAATAAAAATGTAATGCTTTTAACTGGTGATTTAGGCGCAGGCGCATTAGAACCATTTGAAACTCAATTTCCTGATAGATATATAAATTGTGGAATTGCAGAACAAAACATGATTGCAGTTGCAACGGGCTTAGCATTGTCGGGGAAACAAGTAATAATTTACTCTATTGGTAATTTTAATACTTTAAGAGTTTTAGAATTTATTAGAAATTTAGTTTGTTACAATAATGCAGATATAAAAATTGTTTCAGTTGGTGCAGGTTTAGAATATGGACCATTAGGGTTTACCCACCACGCAACAGAAGATATTGCATGCATGAGAGCAATGCCTAACATGAGTGTTTATTCACCAGCAACAAAGGCAGAATGTGAATATTGCGTAACTGAAATGTTAAATTCTAAAACGCCTTGTTATTTAAGGCTAAATAAAAAGGGAATAGATAATCAAATTGAATGGACATCGGGCATACAGAAAAAAACTTATAGCATTAAAGTTGATTTTAAACCTCAAGCATTTGCAAAAGTTGTGCCTGGAACAGACTTTGCAATTATTGCAACGGGTAAAAGTTTACAAGAAGCAATTATCGCAAGTTCTATGATTAAAGTTCGCTATGGATTAAAAGTGGCTGTTTTCAGCATGCCACAATTAAAACCCATAAATGAAACAGAAATAGTTAAAAATTTAAGTAAGTTTAACTTGGTTTATACAATTGAAGAGCACTCTGTTATCGGTGGGTTAGCAAGCATAATTTGTGAAGTTGTGGCAACTCATAATCTTAAAACATTAGTAAAACCTATTGCAATTAAAGATGAAATTTGCTACACAGTTGGGACTGAAAGCTATTTAACTCATACCAGTGGTGGGCATGGTTATGATATTAGTGCCTTTACAATTTTAAAAGATGTTGAAAATATTATTAAAAAAGATAAATAAAAAATGCAATTTTTATGGTTTTTAATAAAAAATTGATATAATTTATAAAAAACAAAGCAGTTTTGCAAAAAAATATAAAGAGATTATAAAAATGAAGATTAAAAATATAAAATTTATTAAATCAATTTCTAACATCAATCAATATAACGAATCAAACAAACTAGATGAAATAGCAATAGTTGGAAGAAGCAATGTTGGTAAATCTAGTTTTATTAACATGCTTGCAGGGAATAAAAAACTAGCAAAAACATCTTCAATGCCAGGTCGAACACGTCTTATTAATTTGTTTAGTGTTGACGATAAATTTGTGTTGGTTGATTTACCTGGTTATGGTTATGCAAAGGCTAGCATTGAAGAACAACAAAAATGGGCAAAGATGATTGAAGATTATTTACATTTTAGCAACAATTTAAAGTCGGTTATAATGCTTTTAGATATTCGACACAAACCCACTATAAAAGATGAACAGATGCTTGAATGGTTAGTGCATTATAATATTCCAGTTTCAATAATTGCAACAAAGTTTGATAAAATAAAAAAAAGTGAAAAGCAAAAATGTATAAAAGAAATTGCAAGTACACTTAAAATTGGAATAGATAATATTATAGTTACAAGTGCTCAAACTGGCTATGGTATTGATGAAGTTTTAAATAGATTAGAACAAATTTTGAATATTAGTTAAAGGAGAAAATTATGAAAATTTGGGCATTAAGTGACCCACATTTTGCATTTACATCTAATAAGCCGATGGACATTTTTGGTGATGGTTGGCAAAATTATATAGATAAGATTAAAGAGAATTGGCAGAAAAAGATTAAAGAAGATGATTTAGTTTTGGTGGCAGGCGATATTAGTTGGGCATTAAAACTTGAAGATGCAGTTGCAGATTTAAATTTTTTGGGAACTTTGAATGGCACTAAAATTATAATTAAGGGAAATCATGAATTATGGTGGTCGTCTTTGAAAAAGGTAAGAGAAATTTTGCCCAAAAGTGTCATTGCTTTGCAGAACGATAGTTATAAAATTGAAAATGTTATTATTTGTGGAACAAGGGGTTGGGCTAGTAGAGAAATAAATAAACCTTACACCAAGGAAGACGAAAAAATTTATGCTAGAGAAGTGATTAGACTAGAACTTACTTTAAAAGATATGGAAAAGAAAAGGAAAGAAGGCGATAAAGTGGTATGTATGTTTCATTTTCCACCATTTAATTCGAGACATGATGATAACGAATTTACAGCACTTTTTGAAAAATATAAAGTTAATGCTGTGGTGTTTGGGCATTTGCATGGCAAAGATGCTAGAATGGAAAAGATGTTTGTTAAAAATGGAGTAAAATATTATTTAACTTCAACCGACCAAATTAATCATGACCCCGTAGAAATAAAAATCTAATTTAATAAATTTTAATCACCTAATTAGGTGATTTTTTTATTTTATTCAAATGTAAAAATCATATTTTTAAATTTATATTATTTGTTTTTATTATTGCAAGATTGTTAATCTTAAATAATCTTATAAACACAAGGTCAATTATTTAATTCAAATAAGTCAAGAAATTTTTATTAAAGTTATATCAATTAAAAATCAATTAAAAATTAAATTATTAATAATTGTCGAATTTTGCTTATGAAATTTTGTAAGCAAAATTGAACAAAGTTTTACAAAATTTTACATAATTTTAAGTGGACAAAAGTGGACAATTTGCACAAATTCATAACTTATTTTAAAATTTTGACCACTTTTAAAAAATTATTGAACCTTAGATAAAATCTATGGTTAAATGGGGTAAAGTGAAACAGTTATCAACACCTGTTAATAATTTTGTTAAAAAAGTGGTTAAAAGTGGTTGATTTAATTTTTTAACTTAGATATAATTTGGTTGTAATTAAAAAGGAGTAGTGTCGGCTTATGCTTATTGGAACTTATAGATATAGCCTAGATGAAAAAAAACGAATGCGTGTTCCTTCTAAGTTTAAAGATGCTCTTGGTGCTGGATTTATTGTAACTAAAGGGAACGGGGGATGTTTGTTTGCCTTTTGTCGCACTACTTTACAAGAAGATATTATTGATAAAGCGAAAAATCTTTCAATGTTTGATAGCAATGTGCAAAAACCATTAAGATTACTAATGTCTTCTGCATTTCAAGCAGATGAAGATAATCAAGGGAGAATTCTATTACCGCAAGAATTAAGAGAATATGCTCAAATAAAAAAACAAATAGTTTTTATTGGTGTTGGCAACAGAATGGAAATTTGGGCTGAAGAAGTTTGGAATGAGTATAATAGTGATGCAGATTTTGACCAAACAATGAGTGAACTTGCAAAGTTAGGTGTGTAGTGGAATTTAAGCATTTACCAGTTATGTTAAACGAATGCTTAGAAGCACTTAATCTTAAAGATAATGGGATTTATGTTGACCTAACGGTTGGTGGGGCTGGGCACAGTTATGAAATATTAATGCGAACAAAAAACAGCAGTCTTATAGGTGTTGACCAAGATATAGATGCAATTAATGCCAGTAAGAAAAAGTTAGAAGAGTTTAAACAAAGAGCAATTTTAGTGCATGATAACTTTTCTAACATAAAAGCGATACTTGACAATTTGAATATTAATGCAGTTGATGGTGTGTTAATTGATTTAGGTGTTTCTAGTTATCAATTAGATAACGCTAGCAGGGGTTTTTCATTTAGATTTGATGCTCCGCTTGATATGCGAATGAACAAAGACTTGCAATTTAGTGCTTATGATGTAGTGAATAATTATAGCGTGGAACAACTAAAAAAAGTAATTTATGACTATGGCGAGGAGCGTTTTGCCTCTAGCATTGCTCGCCACATAGATATGGCTAGAAAAGTTAAACCCATACAAACAACATTTGAATTAAAACAAATAATATTAAATGCTGTTCCTAGATATAAGGGTGTAGATGGTTCTAGCAATGTGCAAAGAACATTTCAAGCAATAAGAATAGAGGTAAATAATGAACTTGAAATAATTGCTAAAACAATTATTGATGCGGTTAATTGTTTAAAGGTTGGGGGAAGAATTGCAATTTTAACTTTTCATAGTTTAGAAGATAGAATTGTTAAAAATACCTTTAAAGAACTTGCAACAAAATGTAAGTGTCCGCCAGAGATTCCGTTTTGTGTTTGCGGTGGGGATAATGCAATCATAAAATTAGTGAATTCTAAACCAATAATTGCTAGCGATTATGAAAGAAAAGCAAACCCAAGAAGTGCAAGTGCAAAACTTAGGATTGCTGAAAAGATAAAACAAAATGAAGTTTAGGATAATAATATTATTTTAAACGGATAAACAAAATGCAAAACCATTTGGGAAGATGGATTTTGCAAAGGAGGGAATTATGGTTACTACACAATCAAGAACTAGAACGACTGAGCGCTATCCAATTTTTGGCAATAACGCTTATTCTCCAACTAATGAAGATGAAGAAGAGGAAAACTTACAGACCTCAACTTTAACTATGCCAAGTTACAATAATTCCTTTACAACCACCACTGATACTGAACCTGCTTTTGAAATTGAAAAGGAATATAATAGTAAAGTTGAAGAAGAGCAAGAAGAATTTAGGGTGGTTACACCTGCAATGCAACAGGTGCAAAGAAAACAGGTTATAACGCAAACTAAATCAGCCACAAAATTAAGTCCAAGACTTAAAATTATGATAACAGTTTATAGTTTGGTGGTGGCACTTTTAATTGGTTTTGCAATTTATAACGCTGTTGCAATTTCAAGTGGAACAGCAATCTTAGCTTCAAAACAAATTGAAGTTAGTGCAAGTGCCGAGGTTATAAATAATCTTCAAGCGCAATATAATGAGTTAGGAACAGAACAAGCAATAAAAGATCAAGTTTCTGGAGAATTTATTGAAGCTGATAGTTCTAATACCATTATTGTGGCACGCCCAGAACTTGATGTTACCACTTCTTACCAAGCACCAACTAATTGGTTTGATAAGATTTGTGAATTTTTTAGTAGTCTGTTCTAAACTTATTGTTTAGGAGAGAAATTGTGGAAGTTAAATACACTTCATTTAGCTTACGAAAGAGATTATTAGCATTTATTACGCTGATAATCTTTTTTTTGCTTCTGCTTGTTGCAAGGTTATTTTATTTACAAGTAATTTGTGGTAAATCTCTTCAAGCTAAGGCACTTAGTCAGTGGTTAAGAGATATTCCAACAGAGGCAATTAGAGGCACAATTACAGATAGAAATGGGGTTGTGTTGGCAAGCAGTGTTACTAGTTATGATGTTTATGTTCGTCCTGCTGATGTTAAAGACAGTAACCTTGTTGCCCAAGTTATTTCATCTAATTTAAGTTTGAATTATGATGAGGTGTTAGAAAAAGTTAGTAAAAAAGGAATTAGCGAAATTAAAATTGCTAGTAAAATTACGCATGAGCAAATGCAAGAAATTTTAAAACATTATCAAAGAGGAATATTTTTCAGCCAAACTTCAAGCAGAAACTATGCCTATGATGACTTATTAACGCAGGTTTTGGGCTTTACCAATAGTGATGGCGATGGGCAAACAGGACTAGAAGCCTATTATAATAAATACTTAAAGGGTGTTGATGGGGTTAGCCTTGTGGAAAGTGATATTAAAGGTTCAACACTTGATAGCTCTTCAACCTATTACATTGAACCAATTGATGGGTTAAACTTGCAACTTACAATAGATTTTAAAATTCAGCAAGCAGTTGAAGAAATTATGCAAACTTGTTATTTAACAAATGGGGCTAAAAGTGCAACAGCAGTTGTTTTAAATCCGCAGACTGGCGAAGTTATTGCAATGACTACAAAACCATCATTTAACTTAAATGATGTTCCAAGAGACAATGTTAGTGCGTTAATGCAAATGGCTAAAAATATTGCTATTTCAGATGCCTATGAACCAGGGTCTACTTTTAAAATTCTAACAGCAGCAATTGCTTTAAATGAAGGTTTAACAAGTAAACATGACTATTTTTATTGTAGTGGATTTAGAATTGTGAATGGCGTGAAAATTAACTGCCATAGAAGAACTGGACATGGCTCGCAAAATTTATTACAAGGATTGTCTAATTCTTGTAACTGTGTGTTTATGGAACTGGCAAATAGAATAGGATTAGATAAATTCTATTCTTATATGGAAAAATTTGGTTTAACTGAAGGCTACAACTTAGATATTGGTGGAGAGGGTAAAGCAATAACAATGCCAAAATCTATGGTTACAGCAGGTGATTTATATAGAATGGGCTTTGGACAGGCGATTGCGGTTACCCCATTAGGGCTTACAAATGCAGTTAGTGCAGTTATTAATGGTGGAAATCTTATGCAACCATATTTTGTAAAAAGCATTTATAACAATGCAGGGAATGTGGTTTACAATAAAGAAAGCACTGTAATTAGAAATGTTGTGAGTTCATCTGTAAGCAAGTTAATGAATGAAATGCTAGAAGAAGTTGTTGATAGTGGTGGCGGTAAAAAAGCAAAGGTTGCGGGTTATAGCATTGCTGGAAAAACTGGAACTGCACAAAAATATGAAAATGGAGCCATTGCTCAAGGAAAATATGTTGCATCTTTTATTGGTTACACGCCAGCAGATAATCCTGAATATATTGTTCTTGTTACCGTTGATGAGCCACAAGGTGCCTATTATGGTAGTGTTGTTGCAGCACCTGTTGCTAAGCAAATTTTTGAAAAAATTTTTGAAATTAGAGGTCAAGAAGCAAATGCCAATTTAGAAGCTGAACAAAAAGAACTTGAAGCAAATATTAAACTTCCAAGTTTTATAGGCAAAACTTTAACTCAGGCCGCAACAGAAATAACTAAATTAGGGCTAAAATATTTAGTGGCAGGTGAAGGCAAAGTTGTAACTGGGCAGATATCTGCTCCTGACACAATGGTTTTCAGTGGTGATATTGTGTTATTAATTATGGAATAATGGGAGAATAATATGAAAGTAAGTAATTTAGTTGGTACTGAAGATAAAATTTTAGGGGAAGATTGTGAGATTACAAGTTTGTCTTGTAACAGTAAAAAAATTAAAGAAGGTAGTTTATATTTTTGCATTAATGGAACTCACACAGACGGGCATAAATTTGCATTAGATGCAGTAAAAAATGGTGCAAAAGCTGTTGTTTGTGAAAAAATATTGAATTTGCCAGATGATGTGACGCAAATTGTTGTTGAAAATTCAAGAAAAGCTATGGGTGAAATGGCAAGTAGGTTTTACAATTACCCGCAAAAAAATATGAAAGTTATAATGGTTACAGGAACAAATGGAAAAACCACAACTACTTATATTTTAAAGAAAATTTTAGAAGATGCTGGTTTTAAAGTTGGTGTTATTGGCACAAATGGCACACAGATAGGTGACAAACATATTAATTCTAATTTAACAACACCAGACCCAATAGAATTGTTTGATTTGCTAAACCAAATGAAAAAAGAAAATTGTAATTTTGTTTGTATGGAAGCAAGTGCTCATGCGTTGGCACTAGAAAAATTAGCAGGAATTCAAGCCGATATTTCAATTTTAACTAATATTACACAAGACCATTTAGACTTTTTCAAAGACATGGATAATTATGCTAAGGCTAAGGAGAAATTATTTAAAAAGGGTAAAAGTAAAATTGCAATTTTTAATGCAGATGATTATTATGGCGATAGATTATTTTATAAAAGCGAAATACCTTGTTTAAGTTATGGTATTGACGAAAATGCAGACATAAAAGCAGAATATGTTACACAAAATAAAAATGGACAAAGTTTTATGGCACATATTGGAAGCAAAAATCAAAAGTTCGACATTCAATTAGATGGCAAGTTTAACATTTCGAATGCTCTTGCAGGTATTGCCGTAGCAGAAATTTTAGGGTTAGACCAACAAAAAGTTGCGAAAAGTCTTGCTAATTTTCCACCCGTTGCAGGTAGGTTTAACAAAATAGATAAAAATGGGGTTCATGTGGTTATAGACTATGCCCACACTCCCGACGGGATTGCAAACATTTTAAGTGCCACAAAGCAAATGGCTAATAATAATAAAGTTATAGCAGTTTTTGGCTGTGGTGGTAATAGAGATGCATCAAAGCGACCACTCATGGGGCAAATTGCTTGCGATTTAGCTGATTATGCAGTTATAACCAGCGATAATCCACGATATGAAGACCCAGAACAAATTATTAAAAATATTTGCAAAGGAATAAAGAATTATAGCAATTATGAAACTATTGTGGATAGAAAAGAAGCAATAAAAAAAGCAATAAGTCTTGCAAAACCGGGTGATGTTGTGGCTATTTTAGGGAAAGGCAATGAAGATTATTTAGATATAAAAGGGGTTAAAGTGCCTTATAGTGATAGAGAAGTGGTGGACGAAATTGAAACAAGACCAGTAAAGGAATAATTAGTTATGAATTTTAATGCAAAGTTGCTTATAAGTTTGTTTTCAGGTTTTTGTTTGGTAGTAATATTACTGCCTATTCTTATTTGGTATTTAAGAAAAGAAAAGATTAAACAAGTAATTTTGCATTATGTTGAAATGCACTCACAAAAAAGTGGAACGCCAACAATGGGTGGAATAGCATTTGTTATTGCTATTTGTGTTTGCGGATTGATTTTTTGTGGAAAAGACAACACACTTGCCTTAATGACAATAATTGTTACATTTTCATTTGCATTAATTGGTTTTTTAGATGATTTTATTAAATTTAAGTTTAAAAGAAATTTAGGACTTAGGCCGTATCAAAAAATAATTTCACAACTTGTGGTAGCAATCGCAGTTGCAATATTTGCATATAAAAGTGAAAGTCTTGTGGGTGGCGTGCTTTATATTCCTTTTGTTAATGCACAAATTGATATTGGGGTATTTATAATACCGTTTGTAGTTATTATATTTCTTGCTTGCACTAATAGCGTTAATTTAACTGATGGGCTTGATGGGCTAGCAGGAACTACAACCCTTGGGTTTATGTTTACTTTTGCATTGCTTTTGCTTTCGATGTTTTCATATAGGCTTTCAGGACTTAATATTTACATGCAAAATGAATATAATAACATACTTTTAATGTGCACAATAACAATGGGTGCAATGCTTGCATTTTTACTTTTTAATGGTTATCCAGCTAAAATTTTTATGGGAGACACTGGCTCTCTTGCACTAGGAGGGCTTGTGGCATCAGTTGCAATATTTACAAGAAACTCATTATTTATTCCAATTATAGGCTTAATGTTTGTTCTTTCAAGTGTGTCGGTTATAATTCAGGTGGCATATTATAAAAAGACTAAGAAAAGAGTATTTTTAATGGCACCTTTGCACCATCATTTTGAAAAGAAAGGCGTTTGCGAAGTTAAAATTGTTATTTGGTATTCCATTGTAACTGTAATGCTTGGACTTATATGTGTGTTGTTTGAAATACTTTAAGGGAGGGTATTTTGAAGGCATTAGTTTTAGGTTTAGGTAAAAGTGGTGAAAGTGCTAGTAAATTACTTGAAGACAATGGATATGAAGTTATAAAAGTTGATGATAAACTAAGTAAATATAATTACAAATTAGAAGGCAAGTTACCCAGTGACTTGTCTTTTATTGTTGTAAGTCCAGCAGTGGGATTAAACCATAAAATTATTAAACAAGCAAAAAAGCAAAAAATCGAAGTTATAGGAGAACTAGAATTATCTTCAAGGATTTGTACTTGTGACATTTTAGCTGTAACGGGTACCAATGGCAAAACTACCACCACAACTTTGCTTTCAAAATTATGTTCTACTTCATTTAAAACCTTTGTTGGCGGAAACATTGGTATACCATTTGCAGATTTTGTAGGTGATACTAAATTTGAAGATAAGGTTGTGTTAGAAGTTTCTAGTTTTCAACTTGAAACGATGAAATTTTTTAAGCCACATATTGCATGTATTTTAAATTTTTCTAGTGACCATTTGAATAGGTATAAAAATTTAAAAAATTATATAAAAACAAAGTTAAATATTTTTAAAAATATGAATTCTAACGACTATGCTGTTTTAAATGCAGATGACGCAATTGTTATGAAAAATGTAAAAAATTTGTCATGTAAAACTTATTATTTTTCTACTAAAAAACAGGTTGTTGGTTGTTTTACAGAAAATGGTATCATATATTTTAAAGACAACAAAAATAATATAACTAAAATTTGCAAAACTAATTGTTTAAAAATCGTTGGTGATCACAATTTAAGCAATGCTTTATGTGCTATTTGTATGTATTTGCTTGCTGGTGGAGATGTTAAACGAATTAAAAATGTATTAACTAATTTTTATGGAGTTGAACACAGATTGCAATATGTTGCAAGCTTAAATAAAGTTGACTTTTATAACGATAGTAAAGCAACTAACCCGCAAAGCACCATAGTTGCAATAAATAGTTTTGATTGTCAAGTGGTATTAATTTTAGGTGGTAGTGATAAAGGTTTTGGATTTGATGAAGTATTTTTAAACATACCATCTAATATTATTCAAATTTTAGTTATAGGAGAAGTAAAAGATAAGATTATAAAATCTGCCAAAAAATTTAATTTTGAAAATATTAAGGTTATAACTTCACTAAAACAGGGGGTTAATCTGGGTTATTCAATTTTAAAAAATAAAGGTGGAATTGTGTTACTTTCTCCTGCCACAGCAAGCTTTGATATGTTTTCTAATTATGAAGAGCGTGGAAAATTTTTTGTTTGTGCCGTTAAGGAGAAAATAAAAAATGAGACCAAACAAAGCAAAAACAAATCAAAATGCAAAACCAAAACAAAAACTAAATCTAAAGATTGATTATATTTTACTGTTTGCTTGTTTAATTTTGGTAGTTTTTGGTGTGTTTATGGTTCATAGTGCAAGTTCTGTTAGTGCTGAATTGCGCTATGGTAATGAATATTTCTTTGTAAAAAAACAAATTATTGGAGCGGTGATTGGACTTATTTGTTGCATAGGGCTTTACTTTGTTGATTATCATTTTTTACATAAAATTAAATGGGTGGCTTTAGTTGTTTCAGTTATTATGCTAGCGTTAGTATTTGTTCCAAAAATTGGTGTTGAAAACTATGGGGCAAAGAGATGGTTAAATTTAGGGATAACAACTATTCAGCCTAGTGAAATAGCAAAGTTTTCATTTATAATTTTTTCAGCGAGCGTGCTTAGTAAAAACTATAACAAAGTTAAAACATTAAAGGGTATTATACCCGTTGTTTTTGCAGGTTGTTTGATTTGTGGATTAATTATAATGGAACCTAATATGTCTATAACCATGTGTGTTGGGCTAACCATGATTGTAATGCTTTTTGTTGGTGGTGTTAGTGTGAAACATTTTTTGCTTTTTGCAATTCCAGCAATGGCGCTTGTGCCCCTTTTAATTGTAATAGAGCCTTATAGACTAAGAAGATTAGTTGCCTTTCTAGATCCATGGAGTTCTGCACAGGGTGAAGGCTTTCAATTAGTTGAATCACTTTATTCACTTGGGGCTGGTGGTTTTTTTGGTGTGGGTTATGGTAATTCAAGGCAAAAATATTTGTTTTTACCATTTGCAGAAAGTGATTTTATATTTTCAATAATAGGTGAAGAATTAGGTTTTATTGGTTGTTTATTTGTAATTATTATGTTTTTAATCATAATTATTCATGCCATAAAAATTGCATTAAGGGCAACTGACAGGTTTGGTTGCTTGCTTGCATCTGGGATTGCAACAGTTATTGCCGTGCAATTTATAATTAATGTGGCAGTTGTAACTGGTTCCATTCCGCCAACGGGTTTACCATTGCCATTTATTTCAGCGGGTTCAACTAGTTTGGTAGTTTTCATGAGTGCCATAGGAATTTTATTAAACATAAATAGACAATCTTCATCTATGGAAAATTTAATTAAATTAAAAACTAGATTGAGTTTTAAGGGTTATTTTATGACAAAATTGAAAAATAGCAATTAAGTTTCAAATTCACAAAAAGATGAAACTAAGAGTAATATAAATTGTGTTCAAGTTATTTTTTATTTCTTTGAACAATGTTAACTTAGGTGGATAACTTTATGCAAAAATTTGTAATTGGCGGAGGAAGAAAACTAAATGGTACACTTAAAGTTGAAACGGCTAAAAATGCAGTTTTGCCTATAATTGCAGCAAGCATTTTAACCGATAAAGAAATTGTTATTAAAGATATACCACACATTATTGATGTTTATAAAATGTTTGATATTTTAAGAGAAATGGGTGGCAAAGTTATAGTTGAAGGCAATGATGCTATTATAGACAATAGCAATATTTATAATTTTGAAATTTCGCAAGTTTTAGCAAAGGATATTCGCTCTTCAATTTTTATGTTGGGCCCACTTATTGCTAAATATAAAAGGGCAAGAGTAGCTTATCCAGGCGGGTGCGATATTGGAAGTAGGCCTATTGATTTGCACCTTTTTGGACTTAGAGAACTTGGTGTTATAATAAAAGAAGAATATGGGTTTATTGATTGTTTTGCAAAGGAAATTAAACCTGCAATAGTTCATCTTGATTACCCTAGTGTTGGTGCAACTGAAAATATTATGATGGCAAGTGTTTTTACAAAAGGTATTACCACAATTTTAAATGCAGCAAAAGAGCCTGAAATTGTTGATCTTGCTAAATTTATAAATTCAATAGGTGGGAAAATAAAAGGAGCGGGTAGTAGCACCATTGAAATTATTGGAGTAAATAGTTTATCTGGAGGTGAATACTTACCAATTAGTGATAGAATTATTGCTGGCACTTATTTAATTGCAGGGGCAATGACAGGTGGAAAACTTACAATTACAAATACAAATTTTGAACATGTTTATTTATTAATTAATAAATTGCGTAATTCTGGTTGCATTATAACACTTGAAAGTGATAAAATACATTTAGAAGCAAACTCTCGTCTTCAAGCAGTGCCTAGTGTTGAAACTCAACCTTATCCTGGTTTCCCAACTGATTTGCAAGCACAAATTATGGCTATGCAAACAATAAGTGATGGAATGTGCATTATAACTGAAAATCTTTTTGAAACCCGCTTTAAACATGTGCCAGAACTTTTAAAGCTAGGTGCAAAAATTACAATAAGAGATCGTATGGCAATAATAAGAGGCGTAAGTTCTCTTTGCGGGGCAGAAGTTAATGCCACTGATTTAAGGGGTGGGGCTAGTTTAGTTTTAGCAGGTTTGGTTGCCAAAGGCACCACAGTAGTAAATAATGTTGAATATGTTGACAGGGGATATTTTGAACTAGAAAACAAGCTTGCAAGCCTTGGTGCAGAAATTAAAAGAGAGTGATTTGCTTTAATTTTACCTAACACAAAGGAGTTTTTATGCTTAAAAGTAGGAAAAGATTAGCAATCATTTTAACGGTAATTAGCGTTTTCGTAGTTTTATTAGTTTTAGGAAGTGCATTATTTTCTTTGCAAAGCGTTTCGATTGAATTTGCTCTTGTTAAAACAGAAAATTCAGTTCTTGCTACTTATGATAAGGAAGAAATGGTTAAAGCAGGCGGTTTTTCTTACGGCAGAAACATATTATTTTTAAACTTCGACAAAAATATGGAAAGAATTGAAAAAGCTTTTCCTTATGCAAAAGTTGTTAAAGTTACCAGAAATTTTCCTAATAAAGCTATTGTTTATGTGACAGAAAGGGAACCAATGTTTAAGGTTTCACAACCTGATGGGTCTGCTTATATTTTAGATGCCGACCTGAAAGTATTAAAACATTCAACTGGAATAATGAGTTCATTTGAATCTAATTTACCCGAATGGGAAGATTTTCCATTTGGTGTGGCTTCTACTTCTGGTAATATTGAAGTTGGTTCGTTTGTTTCAAATGACCATTTAAAAAATGTAATTGTTGATGTTTATTCTGGGATTATAGACAATGATGTTAATTTAAGTATGGGTGTTATGTCTAGCATAAGTATCACAACTTCGGGTAGTGGTGAAGAAAAAGTGATTTTAAAACTAGATGATGGTGAAACTATAGAAATTAATGGGACTAATTATTTGGCAGAAAAGGTTTTAGGGGCTTTTAGGATTTGGCAGACTGAAGTTCAGCAATTACCAGAAAAATATCCTGACAGAAGCCAAGTAGTTATTACTGTTACAAGTAATTTTAGATTAGATAATGAAGAAATTGGGATTTCAGTTTCTGGTGGGGTGTAAAAATAAGGCCTTCTTTTAAGATGGCTTTATTTTTTTAGAATTAAATAAGTGTTTGAAGTTTAAAATAATTATGTATTGTGTTTGACATAATATTTTAAAGTATTGTATATTTAATATATAAATTAGTTTTAAACTAAATTTGGGGGAAATATGGCTAATAAAAGTGTTGCAGTTATAGACATTGGGTCTTCTAGCATAACCACTTTAATTGGACAAAGGGGTATTAATAACACCTTTAAAATTAAAGGAAGAGGCATGGCAGATTATGCTGGGTTTGAAAATGGTCAGTTTATTGAACCAGATAATGTGAAACTTGCAATATCAATGTCTATTGCCAATGCAGAAAATAACAGCGGGGAAAAAGTTACAGATGTGTTTATTGGGGTTCCTGGCGAATTTTCAAATGTGGTTTGTAAAGAAGTGTCGATTAGTTTTAATAAGAAAAAACGAATAACAGATGCAGAAATTGCTCAGTTATATTATGTTGGGAATGTTTTTAAAAAACACCCAACTCATACAGTAATTAATAACTCTCCTGTTTATTTTACAATGGAAGATGGTAGAAGAGTAATCGATCCTAGGGGAACTGTTAGTTCTAGGCTTAATGGTCTTATTAGTTATGTTCTTGCTGAAAACAACTTTTTAGATTTTATTGAAGAAATTTTTAGTGAACTTTCAATTAAAAACACATGTTATATTAGTTCTTGTCTTGCTGAATGTTTACATTTATTTGAACCACAGGTAAGAGATAGATATGTTTTGTTGGTTGATTGCGGTTATATTACCACTAATGTTATGCTTGCTAGGGGCGATGGGATTTTAAGTTTATCTAATTTTTCTATGGGTGGTGGTTACATAACGGCAGATCTTTCTACTTGTCTTAAAATTAATTTTAATCAGGCTGAAAGTTTAAAACATAAAGCAGTTATTAGTTGGCAAGCCACGAATGAAGATACTTATGAAATTTTAAATAAAGATTTTGTTACACCATTTTCAGCAAAAGATACAAATCAAATTATTTGTGATAGGCTTGATATGATAATTAAATATATTGGCAAAGCACTAGACAATTGTATTTATGATTTCCCAGAATACATTCCTTTATATTTAACTGGGGGTGGAATTTGCTATATTAAAGGTATTAAAGATTATGTTTCAAAAAGGCTTGGAAGAAGAGTAGAAATTGTTACACCAAATATTCCACATATATCTAGACCAGATTTTTCAAGCGAGATTGGCTTGTTAGATGTGGCAATAGATGTAAATGATGGATATTTAAATATTATTGCGAATTATTAGAAGCGAACTCAGGAGGTTTTAAATAGAATGGATTTCTCAAATATTTCACCAGTATGTCAAATTTTAGTTGTTGGTGTTGGTGGAGGCGGAAATAACGCGGTTAATAGAATGATTGCAGCAGGGGTGAAAAGTGCTAAGTTTTTAGCAGTAAATACAGATAAACAAGCACTTTTAATTTCAAATGCACAAGATCAAATTCAAATTGGTGAAAAGCTTACACGGGGTAGAGGAGCAGGTGCTGATGCTGAAGTGGGAAGAAAAGCAGCAGAAGAAAGTCGTGCTGAAATTGCAGAAAAATTAAAAGGTGTTGACCTAGTTTTTGTAACCGCTGGAATGGGCGGAGGAACGGGAACTGGTGCGGCACCAGTTATAGCTAGCATTGCAAAAGAAATGGGAATTTTAACTATTGCTGTGGTTACTAAACCTTTTGAATTTGAAGGTAGAACCAGAATGCTAAATGCTGAAATGGGCATTAGAAATTTAAGCAAATGTGTTGACACATTAGTGGTTATTCCAAATGAAAGATTGCAACAAGTTGTTCCTAAGGGCACAAGTTTTATAGATGCCTTTAAATATGCTGATGAAGTGTTAAGGCAAGGCATTCAAGGAATTTCTGACTTAATTGCAACACCATCATTAATTAATCTAGATTTTGCTGATGTCCGCACTGTTATGAAAAACAGAGGTCTTGCTCATATGGGAATTGGTGAAGCAACAGGGGAAGGCAGAAACATTGAGGCGGTTAAACAAGCCGTTGCAAGTCCATTACTTGAAACAACAATTGAAGGTGCACAAGCGGTTATTATTAATGTGTGTGGTGGTTTTGATATGTCGCTTGATGAAGTTAATGAGGCTGTAAGGCTGGTTAAAGAGGTAGTCGACCCAGCCGCTAATACTATTTTTGGTGCTACTATTGACGAAGCATATAGAGATAAAATTAAAATTACGGTTATAGCAACAGGATTTCAAAATAGCACATTTGAAAGTATGCTAAAAGAGAATAGGGAAGAGCCAAAACCAGTAACTCCAATAATAAAACCTGTAACTGATAGCATTTTCGATAAAGATAAATTTGCTGAATTTTTAACAGGTAAGCCATTAGAAACAAATAACAGCGAACAAAATGTTAAATTATTTGGTGATGTAGATGAAGAAACCGAAAGTAATTCTGTTCAAAAATCAGAAAAAGATTATAATGCTGGAACAGATAATAAAACAGACACACAAGATGATTTGATGTTAAGTAATAATAGAATTGAAGTGGATAAAGACGATATTCCACCATTTATGAGAAGGAAATTCAAATAATAAAGATTTAAAAAAGATTAAGCATTTTACAACAAAATGCTTAATTTTTTTTCTTTTAATAATATAATTCTCATATAAAATTTTTTATAAATTTTTTTATAATAGTTCTATGAAAATATATTTTGAATATGTTTTGATAGATAATATTATTATCAATTTTCTAATTTTATTATGTGTTGCAAAAACATTACACTTCAATCATAAGAATTGGTTGCTATTTATTTCAAGTATATTCGGTGCTGTTGTTGCGCTTTTGTTACCTTTAATTAATTTAAGCCAATTAATGTTATTGCCACTAAAATTAATTTCTGGAATAATTATGCTTTTAATTGCTTTTAAAATTAAATCGTTTAAAAGTTTTATAATTGCTTTTGTTGGATTTCTTTCTTTCACTTTCCTTATGGGCGGGGCATGCATGGGGTTGTTACTTATTTTTGGAACAAGCATTAATGAGTTATCTTTAAGTGGCTATGATGCATCTGTTCCTTTAGGAGTTATGTTAGGCATAATTTCCATTTATGTGGCTATTACAATTGAGTTATCTAAGTATATTTATAAAAGAAGAGATGCACTTCAATTTATTGGAAAAGTTAAACTTGAATTAAATGGTAAGCAAGTTGAATTTACTGGGTTTATTGATAGTGGCAATAGATTGTTTGATAATGTAACAGGATTACCAGTAATTATAGTTTCCAGTAAGGTGCTAAAACAAATATTGTCGGTTGAAATGTTAACAGAAATTTATTTTAATAAAGGCGATAGCAAAAAACTAAAAAATGCACATTTTATTCAGTTTGCAACTTTAAGTGGGGAAAGTAAACCTATGTTGGTTTTTAAACCTAGTAAATGTTATTTTTCTTATAAGGGAAAGGTGGTTTTAAGCAATGTTATGGTTGGGGTAACAACTAAGAGTTTTAGTGATGTGGCAAGTTATGATGCACTTTTGCATCCAAGCATGTTAATTTAAGGGGGAAAATTTATGTTTAAATTAATAAAAAAATTAATTACTAAAATTAAAATGCTTACAATTTGTAAAAATGTTTTACATTATATTTCAACAGGAGCGAATATTTTGCCTGAAAAATTAACTTGTGAAGAAGAGTTAAGATTAGTTAAAGAGTTGCACGAGGGTGATAGCAAAGCAAAAAAAGAATTGATTGAAAGGAATTTAAGGTTAGTAGTTTACACTGCACAAAAATTTGATAATACAGGAGTTAATATTGAAGATTTAATTAGCGTGGGCACCATTGGTTTGATTAAAGCAGTTGGAAGTTTTAATGGAGATAAACAAATAAAAATGGCGACCTACGCGTCTAGGTGTATAGAAAATGAAATATTAATGTTTTTAAGAAAGTCTGTTAAAATAAAAAAAGAAGTTTCTCTTGAAGACCCACTTAACATGGATAGTGATGGAAATGAATTAAAGTTAAGTGATTGTCTTGGAACTCCTAATGATGAAGCAAGTAAGGACTATGATAATGATATTGAAAAACAAATTTTAAAAAAAGCATTATCCACTTTAAATGATAGAGAAATGTTAATCATGAATATGCGATTTGGTTTAGAAAATGATAAAGAAATGACGCAAAAAGAAGTTGCAGATAAATTAAACATTAGCCAATCTTATATTTCAAGGTTGGAAAAAAAGATAATAGATAGGCTAAAAAAAGAAATGCTTAAACTTGCTTAAAATTCTCGAAAGAGAATTTTTTTATTTTGTTTATATTTAGATTTAATAGGGTTGATTAGTTTTATTAGTTATGTTAAAATAATTTCAGGTGAAGATAATGGAAAATAATAAATTAGAAAAAAGCAAGCAAATTGAAAAATTAGAAGAATATTTAAGTGAAGTTAATTTAAAAACAGATGAAAATGCGTTAGACAAAAATAGCAATACAAATCAAGAAAATAAATATGAAGAAATTAATAAAGAAAATAATAGCACTTTAAATGACAAATCATTTAATGAAGACGAATTAGACAGGAATGAAATTAAAAAAGAATCAAATTTGCAAAACCAAAATAAGCAGATTTTAAAAAAAGAGAAAAGTGAAAAGCGAGAGCCTAAAACTTTCAGGAAAAATTTATATAGTTGTTTTTTTAAAAGATTTTTTGATGTTTTGCTTTCTGGTATAGCATTAATAATATTAAGCCCTGTAATGCTTGTTGTTGCAATTTTAGTTCGTTGTAAATTAGGAAAAGGGGTAATATTTAAGCAATGGAGATTAACAAAGGGTAATAAACCGTTTAAATTATATAAGTTCAGGACAATGAAAAATGCTTATGGTAAAAATGGAGAATTATTGCCAGATGATCAAAGAATAACAAAATTTGGAACAATGCTTCGTAAAACCAGTTTAGATGAATTGCCACAATTATGGAACATTTTTATAGGTAATATGAGCATAATTGGTCCACGCCCAAGAATGATACAAGAATGTGTGTTTTTAGACGACGAAAGTTTAAAGATAAGAAGTTATGTAAGACCTGGTTTAACTGGATTAGCTCAAGTTAATGGAAGAAATAACATTACATTTGATAAAGTAGTTGAATATGATAAGAAATATGTAAAGTCGATTAATCTTTGGCTAGATACAAAAATCTTCTTTAAAACTATTGGTAAGGTTTTTAAAAGTGAAGATGTGAATAAAAATGGCACAGTGAGCAATGAATTTTATGGGGATATGTTATTAAGAACAGGTGCAATTAGTCAAGAGCAATATGATGAAAAGCAAAACTTAGCAAAAGATATAATTAGAAAGGCGGGATAATTAAATGATATCGCAGAAAAAAATTTTAATAGTTACCACAACAGATTCAATGATAGGGCAATTTTTGTTGCCACACATAAAGCATTTGCAAGACAATGGAAATATTGTTGAATGTGCATGTCATAAAACAGGTTTTTGGTTTGATGAAATGGTAAATAATGGAATAAAAGTTTATGAGGTTCCATTTGCACGAAATCCATTAAAACCTACTAATTTAAAAGCAAAAAAACAATTATATAAATTATGTGAAGAAAATGATTACGACTTAATTCATTGTCACACCCCAGTTGGTGGCGTTATGGGAAGGCTTGCGGGAAAGAAATTTAATATTCCAGTTTTATATATAGCACATGGTTTTCATTTTTATAAAGGTGCACCATTAATAAATAACTTAGTTTATAAAAATATAGAAAAGCATTATTCTAAATACACAGATGCATTGGTTGTGATGAACGATGAAGACTATAATGCAGCGCTTCAAATGAATGCAAAAAGAGTTTATAAAATTAATGGTATTGGTTTTGATGTTGAAAAATACAGCAAATATAGTATTGAAAATTTAAATTTGCTTAATCAAGATCTTAAAATTAATGATAGTAATTTTGTTATTCTTTCAGTAGGGGAGTTAATAAAAAGAAAAAACTATTATATTATGCTTGAAACAATAAAAATCTTAAATGATTCAAATATCGTTTATTTAATATGTGGGAGAGGAAAATTAAAGAATGAGTTAATAAAATATACCAAGAAACTTGGAATTCAAAATCAAGTACGATTTTTAGGATATAGAAAAGATATTAATAGTATAATGCAAAAATCAAATTTATTTTTCCATGCGTCAAGGCAAGAGGGATTAACAATGGCTATTATGGAGGCTATGAATTATGGGTTACCAGTTGTAACATCAATTGCAAGAGGTTGCAGAGATTTAATAGATGATAAAAAAGGTGGTTTTATAAATGATTGTGATGATGTAAGTGGTTTTGGTGATTCAATTAAAAAAATAATGAATAATAAAGACTTGTCAAAAAAAATGGGCGAATATAATAGAAATAAAATTAAAAATTATTCTATTGATATAGTATTAAAACAGATGGAACCAATTTATGATGATATTTTTAAAATTAAATAAAATTGGGGAATAAAAAGCACCATGATTGGTGCTTTTATTATGTAGTTATTGTTCTAATTTGTGCTAGTGCAGTTTTTTCAAGTCTTGATACTTGGGCTTGACTAATTCCTATTTCGTTAGATATTTCCATTTGGGTTTTGCCAAGATAATATCTTAAAAACAAAATTTGTCTTTCTCTATCACCAATGGTTGCAAGTGCATCTTTAAGCATCCTTTTTTCCACCCAACTATCTTCATTTGTTTGGTCTTTAATTTGGTCCATAATAAGTGCACTATCATCATCATCATGATAAACGGTTTCATAAAGACTAATAGGTTCACTAATCGCTTCAAGTGCACAAGCAACATCTTTTATTGGCAAATTAATTTCATTTGCTATTGTTTCAATACTTACATCTTTTTCAGTTTGTGCGTTTAATTTTTCTTTTGCTTGCAATGCTAAATAGGCAATATCTCGAAGGCTTCGTGTAATTTTTATACTATTGTTATCTCTTAAAAATCTTCTAATTTCACCAATTATCATTGGCACAGCATAAGTAGAAAATTTAACGCCTAAATCCATATTGAAGTTATCTATTGCTTTCATAAGGCCAATAATACCAACTTGGAATATATCATCTATATTATTTTTACTAACTGCAAATCTTTGCACAATGGATAATACTAAACGCATGTTATAAGTAATAAATTGGTTTCTAGCGTTTTCATCTCCATTTTTAACTTTTTTCATTAGTTCTTCCAATTCTTTTGCAGTGCATTTTGGAAGTGTGGAAGTGTTCACTCCACAAATCACAACAATATTTGCCAATTTAAACCTCCTTTTTATTTTTTTTAATATAATCTCCTATTGCATGTGTTTTTATTCATAGTGGGAATTGCTTAAATCAATTAGATATAAAAATTGGTCTATTTAGAAAACTTTTGAATAAAATAATAATAAAAAAGGCACAATTATGGAAATTACTTTTAATGAATTAAGAGCCAAAGAAATTGTGAATATTTATGATGGTAAAAGGCTTGGACGCGCCCAAGATATTGCTTTTGAGAAGGAAACTGGGAAAGTTTTGGGAGTAATTGTTCCAGGTTTATCTAAATTTTTAAGAAAGGCAGATGACATATTTATTCCAATTGAACAAATTAGAAGAATTGGTGATGATGTTATTTTGGTAACATTATCTTCTGGCGAAGAAAATTTTAGGACAGAAAAAAATTCGGGAAATAAGAATGCTTCTTCAAATAATAGGGTTAATTATGTAAGATATAAAAGGACTTCTGCAAAGTTAAAATAAAAGTTGAAAAAAATATAGAATTGTGTTATAATTAATTTAACAGAGGAAAATTTTATGAGATGCATTTATTGTGGAAATGAAGAAAGCAAAGTTATAGATAGTAGGTCGGTTGAAGAAAGCAATTCAATTAAACGCAGAAGAGAGTGTTTAGAGTGTGGAAAAAGATTTACTACTTATGAAACAATTGAAGTTACACCCGTGTTAGTTGTTAAAAATAATGGAGATAGACAACCTTTTAGTAGTGCAAAAATTAAAAATGGAATTGTTAAGGCTTGTGAAAAACGACCTGTTTCAATGAAAGATATAGATAAATTAGTGGCCGATATTGAAAAAAAAGTTTACAATAGTTTGCAAGAAGAAATAACAAGTAAACAAATTGGAGAATATGTGATGGAAGGGCTAAAAGAACTAGACGAAGTTAGTTATGTTCGTTTTGCGTCAGTTTATAAGCAATTTAAAGATATTTCAACATTTTTTGAGTTTATAAATGATTTTGAAGATTTAATAAAAAAGAAAACTGATAAATAAAAATAACCTGTTTGGGTTATTTTTTATTCTAATTTTTTAGTTAAATTTACATATTTAATTAAATAGCAAAAGAACAAAACTAATAATTAAACAATCTCATTATTTCATATTTTTTACTTTTATTAATATAATTTAATGAGGTAAATTATGTTATTAAATGAACTAAAAGTGAATGAAAAAGCATATATAGTTGACTTAGATTTAAAGGGTAAAGAGTTAAAAAGGCTTTTAGAGCTTGGGTTTGTAGAGAATACAAAAATTAGCATTGCTTGCATTGCACCTAATAGTAAAACCATATTAGTTAGCATAAGAGGATATTTGCTTGCACTTAATAAAGGTATTTGCGAAAAAATTAATGTGAAAAGGTTAGTTTAATTATGAATAAAGTAATTCTTATAGGCAACCCAAACACAGGAAAAACCACCTTATTTAACACCCTTACAGGTGCAAGTGAACATGTGGGGAATTGGCATGGTGTTACTGTTGATGTTAGAACTCGTGATATACTTGGTGCATCAAATTTAACTCTCTGTGATTTACCCGGGTTATATTCGCTTGATGTTTATTCACCAGAAGAAAAAATCAGTGCAGACTATTTGATAGAAAATAAAGATTGTTTAGTGGTTAATATTTGTGATGCAAATAACTTGGAAAGAAATTTATATTTAACTAATCAGCTAAAAGAAATGGGCTTTAATATTTGTTTAGCAGTTAACATGGCAAAAGAGTTAAAAAACTATAATGAGATTTTATCTAAGCTTGAAGGAAAACTTAATGTTAAAGTTTTTCCAATAGATGCTAGAAAAAAGAAAACCTGTAAAGATCTTTTACATTATATAACAAGTTATTATGAATTAAATAAAAACCACAAGGTAACAATTAAAACACAAATTATAGAAGTTACTGAGGATAATTTAAAATATAATGCAAAGCAAAGATTTTTAAATATAGATAGAATTTTAAATGAAATTGGATATAAAACAAATGGAAATTATGGGTTTAGTAAATTAGATAAAGTTTTTTTAAATAAATATTTATCAATATTTTGTTTTATTTTAATTTTTGCGATTGTTTTTGTTATAACATTTGGAAGAATAGGGCAAACATTATCCACTGCATTAGGAGAAGGGTTTAATGCTTGTATTTCAGCATTATTTCCAAATTTGCAATCTAATTCTAGTAATTGGTTTATAGGATTTATTAATGATGGTATATTAAGCGGAGTGCTTTCAGTTTTATCTTTTTTACCACAAATTATGCTTTTATTTTTATTTATTAATTTGCTTGAAGATGTGGGTTATCTTTCAAGAGTTGCATTTATGTTAGATGGAAGCCTATCTAAACTAGGTTTAACAGGTAGGTCGGTTTTCAGTTTACTTATGGGATTTGGTTGCACAACAAGTGCAATAACAACAACCAGAAATTTAGATAACAAAAATTTAAGAAATAAAACGGCATTATTACTTCCTAATTTTAGTTGTAGTGCAAAGTTGCCAATTTATGCTTGTATTTGTTCAGCATTTTTTGCGAAAACAAAAGTTATTATAGTTTTAGGACTTTATTTATTGGGTGTAATAGTTAGTCTTATAATTGCCTTTATAAGCACAAAACTTTCAAAGCAAAATTACACACAATCTTTTATTATGGAAATGCCTAAATTAAGGTTTCCAAGTTTTCCTAAAATTATAAAATCGGTTTTAGGACATGCAAAAGACTTCTTGCAAAGAGTAGGTTCTGTGATACTTGCAATGAGCATTTTAGTTTGGGCAATTAGTAATTTCGATTTCAAGTTACAATATGTTCCAGTAAGTGGAACAACATCAATTATTACAACCATAAGTTCATTTATCGCACCAATTTTTACTCCGTTAGGTTTTGGAAGCCCACCTATTGTTTTGGCACTTTTAACAGGTTTAATTGCAAAAGAAATGGTTTTAGGAGTGTTAATTTTAGCTAATGGTGTGGCTAGCGTTGGGGAACTGTCAACAAGTTTATTTATTGCAACAAATCCAGTAAGTTTTACTACGGCAAGTGCATTAAGTTTTCTAGTATTTGTTTTATTTTACCCTGCATGTGTTAGTGCTAGTTCTGCATTAAAAAAAGAATTAGGTTCTAAATTGGTTTGGCGTTCAATTTTGTTGCAGTTTACAATTGCTTATATTGCATCTTTTATAACATATAAACTAGCGCAGTCTAACATTTCAACTTTAATAGCGATTATTGTGGTTATGCTTGTGCTTGCTATTAGCATTAAAATTGTGGTAAAATATACTAAAAGAAAATGCAAGGAGAATTGCAATGCCTGCACAAGAAAATATAACAATAAAAATTGTAAATAACACAAATAAACTTTCAAAATGGTTTGAAATTGAATTTCCTAATTGTGCATACTCTTCTTATTGTGCAATTCTTAGGAAAAAAGATATAAAAGTTAATGGTAAAAGAGTAAGTAAAGATTTAATATTAAAAAAAGATGATATAGTTGAAATTTTTTGTGCTCCATCTATTTTGAAAGGTAAGTATTTAACAACTAAAATTAAAATAGACATTATTTACAATGATGAGAATGTAGTTATAATTAATAAACCAGATAATATTGAAGTAGAAGGTGTAAATTCAATTACTTCAATATTATGTGAAAGATTTAATACTAATCTTTTACCAGTTCATAGATTAGATAGAAATACTTGTGGTTTACTAATCTTTGCTAAAAATGAAAGCGTTTTAGCAAACCTTATTGATGCAACAAAGAACAATCAAATCGAGAAACATTATTTAACATGGGTAAAAGGGCAGTTTAATCATAGCAGATTAATAGCAAAAGCATTTTTATTTAAAGATAGCAGAAAATCGCTTAGCATTATAAGCAAAGATTATAAACTTGGTTATGTTCCAATTGAAACACAAATTAAATTGATAAAAAAAGAAGGAAATAAGTCTTTATTGGAAGTTGTGATCCATAATGGAAAGACTCACCAAATAAGAGCACATTTGGCGTTTTTAGAATATCCTATAATTGGTGATGGCAAATATAACTATAACTCTAATAAAAATAATCAAGATGAAACAAAAGTAGCCACTAAAAACAATACAAAAATTTTTAAACATCAACTCTTATTAGCTTATAGAATTAATTTTAAATTAAATAAAACAAATAAATTAGCGTATTTGAATAACTGCAATATTAAATTAAATATAGATAAATTTATTAATATTTTTGATAAATAAATAAAATTTTGTAAATAAATTGTTATTTTATTTACTTATTTATTATAAGATAAAATGCTGTTTAAAGCATTTTATTTTTATGAATAAAAAAATAAATCTTTCTCAAACTAATAGAAACGGAGGTATTATTAATGAGTGCAAGTTTGGCAGTTTTATCAATTTTAATTATTTTGTTAATGCTTGGTTTGGGGCAAAGAATATTAGACCAATTAAGGCTTAACGATAAGCAAGCCATTGTGTTATTACTAGCAATTGTTATTGGTATTATTATTCCGCCTATTAATTTTAGTGGTGTGGTTTTAATTAGTATCGGTGGTTTTTTAATTCCTTTTGGAATTTGTATTTATTTGCTTATTAAAGTTGGCTTTTCAAGAGACCTATTAAGAGCGATTATAGGCACAATTTTAGTTGCGGGCATTATTTATGGGTTGGAATGGCTAATGCCAGCTGATCCAGAAGAGTTAGTTATCGACCCTATGTTTGTTTATGGTATTGTGGCAGGGCTTGTGGCTTATGTTCTTGGGAGAAGTAGAAGAAATGCATTTATTTGTGCTGTGCTGGGACTAACCCTTGCAGAGCTTTTACAATTCTTTATTAATCTAGGCATTGGGAAAACCACAGTTCTTGGGCTTGGCACAGGCGGAGCTTTTTCAACAATGATGATAGCGATAATTATTGCAGTTTCTCTTGCTGAATTCTTGGGCAGGGCTTTTGAAAGTGCGAATCCAGATGAACAAGAAAAGGTATTTAATTTTGAGACAAGTCAGTATGATAGTGAAAAAAATGGAAGGCTTGCTTTGGCTTCAACAAGCGCGAAAGTACAAGCAGACAGTGATGGCGATTTTAATTTGACTAAATTAAATAATGCAAAAACAAATCATAATGTGAAAAATAGTTCAAAAAAACAAATAAATAGTAATGCAAATGCAGAAAAACAAAATAATAATATTCATAATATAAAAAATATGAATACTGTAAAATCGGCAAATTCTTCAAAGGAGAAAAAATAATATGAAAAAATATTTATTTAGTTTATTTACCTTAATTATTGCATTTTCTTTTTTATTAATTAATCCGCAAGTGCATATTAAAGGTTCGGTAAGTGCGACAGATTCTTCTAATGATTATTTTACCATTTATGACTATGATAATAAGGATAAAATTGTTTTTGTGCGTGGAGATGCTTGTGAAGATGGTGACTCTTATATTAGTGGAGATAATAAACTTTATGAAATAGTTGAAATTGATGCAGATAATAAAATCGGTTATGCAAAATATATTAAAGATGAAGAGATGCCAATTTATAATGTTAAAAAGAAAGTAAAAGAAAATACTGTTAGTGCTGCAACAAAAAAAAGAGTTGGGATGTACCACACTCATAATGATGAATGTTATATAATAAATGATGGAACTGATAGTATTTATGGCAAGGGTGGAATACATGATGTTGGTGCTAAATTAAAAGAGGATTTTAATAAATTAGGAATTGAAGTAGATTATTCACAAGATTTACATTTACCACATAATTCTGGTGCATACACAAGGAGTCAAGTTACTGCTTCTAAACTTATTAATGATGGTAAGTTAGATGCAATATTTGATATTCATAGAGATGCTACTCCAGTTAGTGAATACACAACTAAGGTTGATGGAGTTTCTATGAGTAAAGTTAGAATGGTAGTTGGAAGTGGTAATGCAAATTATCTTGAAAACAAAGAATTTGCAAAATCTATTAAGGCTTATGCTGATGAAGTTTACCCTGGACTAATAAAAGATATTTATATGGGAAAAGGTAATTATAATCAACAATTAACCCCAAGGTCAATTCTTTTTGAAATGGGTTGCGATAAGATTGATAAAAATTTAGTAATTAAATCTTGCGAACCACTTGCTAAAACTATTGATGTTGTTCTTTATGGCAGTGATAATGCCAGCACAGAAAGTCTTAATGATGTTTCACTTGTTGGTGATAATGGCAAAGCAACGGTTATTACTGGACTGGCGTATAATAAGTCTGCTGCTAGCATAAGTTTTATTTGGATTCTTCTAGGCGGAATAGCATTTTATTTTATTGTTTTAGGTATTGTTTGCATATTTAGTAAAGAAGTTAGGTATAAAACAGCAAGGTTTTTCAGTGAGCTATTTGGGGGATTATTTGGGAAAAAGAAAGCCAATACTGGCAAATAAATTAATAATATAAAAAACAGCTTAAATCTAAGGCTGTTTTTATTAAGTTAATTTTCGTTTTATGTTTTTAACTAAATTAAATAATAACTTTTTAAAGAACTAGTTTTAATAATATGTTTAAGGAATACAAATTTCTTATTATTAACTTGCTATTAATTTGTTTTTTGGTTATAATATATTATATTAATATTAAAATAAGGAAGAATATGGCAAAATTACCATTAGTTGCAATTGTTGGAAGGCCGAATGTTGGCAAGTCTACACTTTTTAATAGAATTGCTGGAAAAAGAATCAGCATTGTTCAAGATGAACCAGGAGTTACCCGTGATAGAGTTTATGCAGAAGCCGAATGGTGTGGGCATAAGTTCACATTGATTGATACAGGTGGCTTAGATTTTGATGCAGGTGACATAATAAGTAAACACATAATTAAACAGGCAGATATTGCTGTGGGGCTTAGTGATGTTATTATTTTCTTAGTTGATGGGAAATTAGGTATTTCAAGTGCAGATATTGATGTGGCTAATAAACTGAGAAAAAGTAAAAAACCTGTTATTCTTGCTGTTAATAAATTAGATAACTTTAAGTTAGATAATCTTTACGATTTTTATTCTTTGGGCTTAGGAGAGCCAATTCCAATTAGTGCTGAGCAAGGTAAAGGTGTTGGAGATTTGTTAGATTTAGTAGTGGCAGATTTTAATAAAATTGAACAAGAAGAAGACTCTAATGCGTTAAAAATTGCGGTTGTTGGCAAACCTAATGCTGGGAAATCTAGTCTTATTAATAGGCTTGTCGGGGAAGAGCGTGTTATTGTAAGCAATATTGCAGGCACCACAAGAGATGCTATTGATGTTCCTTTTTTCTATAATAAAAAGCAATATTGTTTAATTGACACAGCTGGAATGAGAAGAAAACGAAGTATTGAAGATGAAAGTATTGAAAAATATAGTGTGTTTAGAACAATAGATAGCATAAGAAAAGCAGATGTTGTTGTTTTAGTTATAGATGCAAGTGAACAAATTAGTGAACAAGATGTTAAAATAGCGGGGCTTATTCATGAAGAGCAGAAGCCTTCTGTTATTGTTATGAATAAATGGGACTTAATTGAAAAACAAACAAACACTATGAATAAATTTAATGAAAAATTACTTTGCGATTTAGCATTTATGAGTTATTTTAAGCCAGTTTACCTTTCTGCTTTGACGGGGAAGCGAATGGATAAGTTAATGGAAGCAGTAACTCAAAGTTATGAAAATGCAAATAGAAAAATTTCAACAGGTGTTTTAAACGACTTAATTCAACAAGCAGTTATATCAACGGCACCACCTAGCAAAAACGGAAAGAAATTAAAAATTTACTATATAACGCAAACAGGTGTTACACCTCCAACATTTACCTTGTTTGTTAATGATTTAACTATAATGACTGATAATTATTTAAGATATCTTGAAAATTTCTTACGCAAGCAGGTAGATTTTTCAGGCACGCCAATTAAAATAGTGGTTAAAGCAAAAAATGAGGAGGATATTGCAAAATGATTTGGTGGCAAGTTATTTTAGTTGTAATTTGTTCTTATTTGATTGGAAATATTAGTGTTGCTAGAATTATTAGCAAACGCAAACATAGTGATGTTACTAAACTTGGAAGTGGTAATCCTGGAAGCACAAACATGCTTAGAAACTTTGGATTTAAAATTGGTTTTCTCAACTTTTTATTAGATGTTACAAAGGGTATTGTCCCTTCAATTGTTGCATATTTTGTGTTTGGTAATAGTAAAGTAATGTTATATATTGCTGGAATTTCAACAATTTTAGGACATATTTATCCAGTAATTTTTAAGTTTAAAGGTGGTAAGGGAATTGCAACTATGTTAGGAGTTTTTCTTGTTGCAAACCCAATAGTAACACTTATTGTAATTTTAATTGCTGCAATTTGTTGGCTTTGCTTTGAATATGGTTCAGTTGCAAGTTTTCTATGCGTAACTGCAATGACTGTTGTGGAAGGTTTTAATGCAAAAGATTTACCAATGCCTGATCAAAATATTGTGTGCTTAATTTTATTTGCAATATTTTGTGTTACATGGTGGGCACACAGAGGTAACATTACAAGACTTTTGGTTGGTAAAGAAAGTAAAGTTAGTTTGATAAAAAGCACCAAAAAGAAATTAAAACAAAAAAGGAAAGAGGGATATTTAAATGAAAAATAAAGCAAACTTTTGGCTTAACTTAATGATTGTGTTAGCATTTATTTATGGTGGTATTGCGATTGCTTCACTTGTGTTTATTCCTATTGGTATTTACACTATTTATGGTGCATTGTATTATTCAACTTGCACAAAACTTACCGATAGTGAACTTTACACCCAAAAAAATAGGCTTAAAAATTGGGCTATATATTTTAGCATCTTTATGTTCCCGTTAGGCTTATTTAGTATAGTTATTTATAATATCGCAAGTGACAATAAAATTAGTGTTGAGTCAAGTGAAGACTACACATATACAAAACCAAACGCAGAAACAAATAATAATGAAGAGGAACATAAAAATTATACTCAAAGCGAAGCAACTCAAAAAGTTATAAGCCAAGAAGATATGGAAAAATTCGAACAACTTAAAAGATATAAAGAACAAGGGATTATAACAGATGCCGAATTTGAGAAAGCTAAAAAAGAAATTTTTGAATAGATAAAATCATGCGCCATTGCATGATTTTTATTTTTTAAATCTAACTTTTATCATAATCTTCAAAATAATTGAATATTAATTAACAATCAAGCAACAAAGTAAGGAGGAGTTATGGAAAAGTTTGATTTATATAATGACATAGCAATCCGCACTGGTGGCGATATATATGTTGGCGTTGTGGGCCCAGTTAGAACAGGTAAATCTACTTTTATTTCTAGATTTATGCAAACCTTAGTTTTGCCAAACATGGATAATGTTCACGCAAAAGAACGTGCAACAGATGAATTGCCACAATCGGGTTCGGGTAAAAGCATAATGACTATGCAACCAAAATTTGTTCCAAATGAAGCGGTTAATATTAGTTTTAATGAAAACACTAAAGCAAATGTTAGACTTATAGATTGTGTTGGATATTTAATCGATGGTGTGAGTGGGCACATGGAAGACAATTCTCCAAGGCTTGTTAAAACTCCTTGGAGTGATGAAGATTTGCCTTTTGAAACTGCGGCAGAAATTGGAACACATAAAGTTATTGTTGAGCATTCAACAATTGGTGTTTTAGTTACCACTGATGGAACAATTGGGGAACTGCCAAGGCTTAATTATGTTAGGGCAGAAGAAAGAGTGGTTCGTGAACTTAAAGAAACTGGAAAGCCTTTTGTTATTGTTTTAAACACAATTGATGCATCTAGTGAAGCAACTATTAAACTTCGTTCTAGCCTTGAGGAAAAATATAATGTTCCTGTTATTGCACTTAATGTTAAAGAAATGGGCGAAGAAGAAATTAATAATGTGTTAAGTGCTGTTCTTTATCAATTCCCAATAAGAATGGTAAAATATAATATTCCTAACTGGGTTAAAGCATTACCTTATGAAAACGATATTATTCAAGAAATAATGACAGAATTAAAAGCAAATTCAAACAAACTTAATGTTATGAGAGATAGTTCAAGTCTTACTTCTTGTTTTGCCGAAAGTGAGAATATAAACAGCCCTTGTCTTCAAAACATTGATTTAAGCAAAGGAATAGTAACTTATGATATAACTGTAAATCAAGAATTATTCTACAAAATGCTTAGCAATGAATGTGGTGTTGAAATTAAAGATGATTTTTATTTGATGAGTTATATGAAGCATTTAACACATGCTAAAATGGAATATGATAAACTTAAAACGGCATTAGATAGCGTCCGCGAAACTGGTTATGGTGTTGTTATGCCTAGTATGGAAGAAATGACACTTGAAGAACCACAAATAATTAAAAAAGGTGCAAATAGTGGTGTTAAACTTAAAGCCTCAGCACCAAGTTTACATATTATGAGAGTTGATGTTGAAACTGAAATTAGCCCAGCGGTTGGAAGTGCTGAGCAAAGTGAAAGCCTTGCTAAATACTTGCTTAGTGAATTTGAAACAAACCCACAAGGTATATGGGACACAAATATGTTTGGTAAACCATTAAGTTATTTGGTTAGAGAAGGTATAAATACAAAACTTTCTAACTTACCACAAGAAGCACAAGTTAAAATGAGAAAAACTCTTAGTAAAATTGTAAATGAGGGAAAGGGCGGAATAATTTGTATTTTATTATAAAAAAGGGAGATAAAATCTCCCTTTTTTATGCTGGATATTCTTTTGTAACATTATAAAATTGATAAAGTGTTGTTATTCCTCTATTGCTTTCCATCAAAGCATCGCGATTTATAGACCAATAACTAAGCATTCCATAGTTATTTTTATTGGCATCATCTACAACTTTTTGTGTCATTGCGGTGGTGAAAGTTGGATAAAGTGTGCCTTCATATCCAAGGGCAACAGTTGCGCCAGTTTTTGCATATGCTTGTGCAGTTGTTAAATTAATTCCATAGTTAGAAAAAATTTCTTTCATTTGTTTAATACTGTTAGTTATTGCTCGAACAGAGGCATCACCATAATCTTCCCCTTCATAAAGACCAGCACCATAACACATTGTCATTGAATTTATTAAATCAATATCAACACCTGCATCAAGATAAGCTCTAATTAGTTTAATTTGCTTTTCTTCCCAGCCATAAGGCATTATAGGAATTGTTAAGGTTACAGATACTCCAGTTTTGTCTTGTGCCATTTTAACAGCCTTTGCATTAATTCGGTTTTCTGCTTCGCCTTGATTGCTTTCTTCAATATCTAAGTCAATTCTTTTACAATCATAAGTATTAATAACATCAAGATACATATTCAATAATTTTTCAACACTATTAGAAACAACCCATGGTGCTTTTCCCGCTTGTCCACCAAAAGAAATACAATAGTCGCCACCTTTCTTTCTGATATCTTCTAACACATATTTAATACCTGCATATTGAAAAGCATCAGAACCATTTTCGCTTATTGATGCGTATCCGCCCCAACACCATCTAATATTACCATCATTATCCGTTGGGGTAGTTGCGTCTGGCTGAATAAATCCCAAATTAAAATATTGCATGCCAGTTTCTTCACTAACTTTTCCCAAATCTGCAACACCATTTACACTATAACTATTAGTCAATGGCACCCAACCAGTCATGTCTGCATAAGGAGCAAAAACTTGTTTTGGCCAACCATCTTGGTGAGTTGAAGGGTTATTAGTTATTACATTACCAGTTGCCACATCAACAATCATAAAAATTAAACTTAAAAGAAATAGTCCACCAAGACATGCAAAAATAATTATATACATTTTTTTGTGTTCTTTAAATTCCTTTTTATCATAAGCAAATAAGTCGTTTTTTTTATTTTTTTTCTCTTCTTTTTCTTTTAGTAAATTTTTTTCTTTATCAGTTTTAGATTTATTTTTATTTTTTACTGTTTTATTTCTAACAATCTTTTGCATATAGCACTCCTTTAATATTAGTTTGTTTTTTACAAGTGTTTTTATTCATAATATTGAATTAAATTGTTGGTTATGTTAAAATAAAATGAGTTTAAGTTGTATAAAATAATGTTAGGAGAAATAAAATTTATGAACAAACCAAAAATTATAAAGTTTAAGAATGGTGCAACTTTTATTTATCAAAAAGACAATAGAAATAACTATTCTTCAGTTGTTATAGGTTTTCAAGCGGGGCATAATTATAACACAAAAAATGGTTTGGCTCATTTTTTAGAGCATATGCTTTTTAATGGCACTAAGAATAAAACTAAAGAAAAAATTAGTGAAGTTATTGAAGAAATTATACCTTCTTTAAATGCTTATACTTCAAGTAATTTGTTAGCCATAAATTTTAGTAGAACTAACAAATTATTTGAAAAGTCTATGGAATTTGCTGGTGAAATTTTAACACAAACCAAACTTAGTGAGGAGCACATTAAAACAGAAAGGGGAGTTATAAAAGAAGAATATCGAATAAAAAATGATAAATCTATTAGAAATTTAAGCTATCAACATGGATTTTTGCTTTATAATAATAAGATGACAAATGAAATGAGTTTAGGTTGCGAAAAAGATATAGATAATATAACTTTACAAGATTTACAAGATTTTCATGATAAATATTTTCTTTTAGAAAATTTTTATGGTTGCTATGTTGGAAACCTTCCATGGTTTAAAGTAAAGAAAATATTATATAAATATGTTTTTAAAAATGTCGATTCTAATATTAATTTTAAGCAAGATAGAATCGAAAGGGAAATAGATAAAGAACCTTCTATGCAAGTGGTTACAAATGAAGACAAAACTATAAGTTTGAAATTAAGTTTTAAGTTTAATTTACCATTCAAATTACTAAAACTTACATTTGAACAAAATTATCTTTCAAGATATTTTTTAAGAAATAAAAATATGCTTTATGTTAATCTTAGAAATAAGGGATTAATATATAGTTGCAGTATTAATAATTCTTACAATTTTGATACGCAACTATTTAATATCATTATTAAAACTTCAAAAGAAAAATTGATGGCAGTTTTAAAAGAGGTTAATAAATCAATTAAATATTTGCTTTATCATGAATTAACAAATGAAGAATTAACTAAATTAAAAAATAATGCAATTTATATTTGGGATGAAATTTTGGATTATAGTAAAATGGATAATGCTGTTAACTATTTAGATTTACTTTTAAACGAAGGTAAAGGGAATAACTTATATTTAGTTAAAACTAATAAAAGAATAAAAGCGGCGAAGAAAGTTACAATAAAATCTATAAATGATTTTAAGCATAAAATTTTTAATAAAGATAATTTGCCATATATTACTTTTATGGGAGATATAAAAAAAGAAGATTTGCCTACATATAAGCAAATTTGTAATATTATTTATAAAGGAATAAAATAAGCGGAATTCTCCGCTTATTTTTTTTATTTGCTAATTTCATTTTCATTAGATTCAATAAAACTTAAAATTTCTTTTTTAGCATTTTCTAACTCATACCATGAATTATAACCTTTTAAAAAATCTGTAACGCTATAATTTTGTGCTAATCTTGCATTGATTATTAAATTAGTAGAATATTTTATCATATTATTAATACAAGCATTTAAAATTACGGGCAGTGTAGATTTATAGTCATGAGTATTGGTTGTGAGCATAAGAGTAGAAGATTTATTAGAACCTGTCCACTTATCTTCATTTGATATTAAAACTGCTAGTTTTATATCTAAATTTTGCGTTAATGATTGAAAGTCATAAGTACTTATGTTAAGATCATCAAATTTAATTACATTATAAGTTAAATTAGGTGAATTAGAAATATAGTTATTTTTAATTATTTGCTCTTGACTATATATACTTTTAAATAAGGTTTCATTATTTGTAAGGATTATACAATCGTTTACAATTAAACCAAATTTTTGTTTTTTAGAACTATTTAAAAAATTTTTATATAATTCAATTATTTCTTCTTTCATAATAAAACTCCTTGTTACAAATATTATAACAAATTGGATATTAAAATTCAATATCAAATAAAAATTTGCAATTAATAAATAAAAAATTGACAGTAAATAAATTGTATAGGTAATTATTAAAAATATAGAATAATTTATAAAGAAGATAAAATAAGATTAATACCATTTATTTTTTTTCTTAAATTATAATTAACATTTATTTAATAATGAAATACTCGAAAAATTCTAATCGAAACACAACATTAATATTACTCACATGTTACTCACATTTGAGTAAAAAAATATTAAATAAAAAATACCACTAAATATAGTGGTATTCATTAAATTATTTACACAATATTTTGTGTTTTGGTGCGGATGAAGGGACTTGAACCCCCACGCCTCTCAGCACTAGATCCTAAGTCTAGCGTGTCTGCCATTTCACCACATCCGCATTGTATTTAATTTTATTTTTTAGTAATAAACATTAGTTGGTTTTAATTAGTTAATCTAATAAAAGGGTTGTAAGAATGTGTGTAAGATTTTTCTTACACCCAGTCTTACGGAGGTTGTTTATGCAATAATTGCTTGTTGCAATCGGTAAGGGCAGTGGTGGCTCACCCGGGATTCGAACCCGGGACCCCTTGATTAAAAGTCAAGTGCTCTACCGACTGAGCTAGTGAACCATAAGAACTTTGTTAGTATATCAAACAGAAATTATATTGTCAATAATATTCAAAAATTTTGACAAAATTTGTTTTTAATTGGCTGGGGCGGAAGGATTCGAACCCTCGAATGTGGGAGTCAGAGTCCCATGCCTTACCGCTTGGCGACACCCCAATGCAAATAAATTCATTCCGCATGATTAAGCCATTGGCTGGGGTGGCAGGATTTGAACCTACGAATGCGAGAGTCAAAGTCTCGTGCCTTACCGCTTGGCGACACCCCAAAGATTATTATTTAGTTTTAAATTAGTGGGGTGAGTAGTGGGATTCGAACCCACGACCTCCAGAGCCACAATCTGGCGCTCTAACCAACTGAGCTATACCCACCATATTAAACAGTGTTGTTTTCCACAGCACAGTTGAATGGTGTGCCTGGAGGGATTCGAACCCCCGACCCTCGCCTTAGAAGGGCGATGCTCTATCCTGCTGAGCTACAGGCACAAGCGAAAGCCAAACATTTTTGTTTGTTTTATGGAGCGGGCGATGGGAATCGGACCCACGCGGCCAGCTTGGAAGGCTGGAATTCTACCATTGAACTACGCCCGCATATATTTAATAAAATCTTCAAATTAATGCTACCATTAATTTTACATGTAAACTACTACATGCTTTTAAAGCATACCACGAACAGCACAAGTTGTCAATAAATTTTGACAAAATTTTAAAATTTATATCATATATTTTAAACTAAAAAATAGATTAAATAAAAATAAAGTAATTAATAATTATTGCTAAAAATAAAAAATACTGATAAAATTAGAATATAAGCGGGCGTGGTGGAATTGGCAGACACGCATGGTTCAGGTCCGTGTAAGATTCTCTTGTGCAGGTTCAACTCCTGTCGCCCGCACCAATTATAATTTTATTAATTATTAGTTTAAGAAAAATTGTGGATTTTATTAGATTTTATTTTTTTAACAAAATATATATTTATATTAGTTTATTTATTGTTAGTATATAAATATAAAAATATTTGAGTAGCAATAAAATTTGTGTTATACTAATAACATATTATTTAAATTAGATAATGTCGCAATATAAGAATATTTTATTATTTTAATTGTGATTTTGGATTTTTATACTTAAAATAATGTAAAGGAAATAACTTGAAAATGGCAAAAGACAATACACAAATATCTATTTTTGATTTAAATTTAGAAAACAAAACCAATGACCTATTGAAAGGTATAAAAAATCGATATCAGTCTATTAAAAATGCTTCACTTGAAGAGGTTTTTAACATATTTAATAATTTGAATTTGGATAAGTCGCATTTTGTTTCAAAAGATGATATTTGCACACCTATGGAGTGTGTAAAGCAAATGGTGGATTATATTCCAAATGAATTTTGGAAAAGAAAAAGAATTAAGATTTTAGATCCTTGTTGTGGAAATGGAAACTTTGGTGCTTATTGTCGATTTAAAACTAATGATAATAATATTTGGTATAATGATTTAAATATTAACAGACTTGCGAATTGCAGAGATTTATTAAATCCTAAACATTTATTGAATGAAGATGCATTATGCCTCAATATGAAAAATCAATTTGATTTAGTTATTGCTAATCCACCTTATTCGGGTGGTGGAAATAAAAATCAAAGTATATCCAATAAATTCATTGAGCAAAGCATAAAATTGGTAAAAAATAAAGGGTACATTTGTTTTATAACACCAAATAATTGGATGACTTTTAATAATAACAATACAACATTAAAAAGTTTATTGTCATGTGGAAGTTTTGTTGTTATAGATAATAATGTTAAAAAATATTTTCCACAAATAGGATCATCCTTTACAGTATTTGTTTGGCAAAAGGGAATATTTGATAATAAAACAAAAGTTATTAATTCTTATCTTAAAAAAGATATTCAAGAAAATGTAATTATTCCAAAATCAATGCAATTTTTGCCATTATATTTATCTAATGAAGTCATATCTATTGTATTGAAAATGGTAAATGGTGATAATGGAAAATTTAAATACAGATGTGATTTACATAACTTTACACAGAAAAGTAAATTAAGTGATAAAAAAGATGAAATTTATCGATATGAGACTATTCATACGGTAAAGAAAACTAGGTATGCTAATGAAAAACAAGATATTTATAATAAATGGTTGATAATTATTCCGCTTTCAACTTATTTTGTGCCATTTATTAGAAACAAAGTAAATGTAACACAATCTGTTGGCTATATTGCTTTTAATTATAAAAAAGAAGCAACAGATTATTTAAATTTATTGAAAAGACCCGAATATAAAGTTATTATACATTTAACTAGATATGGAAATTTTAATAATATAATGCTTTTAAAGCATTTAAAATTTGAAAATAATTATAAATTTACAGATAAAGAAATTCAAATTATAAATGAATTATACAATTTAATTAAATATTAAAAATAAAAAAATGTTTAAAATTGTCTATTTCCTATTGGTTTAAATCCATATTGTGTTGAAAATGATGAAATAATTTTGTTTTCAATTTCTTTTGAAATTCTATTTTGATAAACCCAACCCATAAATGTTCCTTTTGTATTAGGCACATATAAAGCATAAATATAAACAGGTTTTCCTATCGCCAAAACTGATTGCAAAATAAACCAGTTTGTTGAAGAGTTTGTTGAATTATTTTTTAATCTATATGCATTCTTACCGCAATGGTATGATTGTATTCTTTTTTTCATTGTTGTTATACTCTTACCAATTTTTAGAATCTTATTCTCAATAACTAGTACATATATTAAATCTTCTTTTGTAGAATAATCATTATTTAAAATTTCCATATCCCATTTTTCAAATTCTTTATTTGGATATCCAATTGCTATAAGGGTGAAATTATTTTTAGTTAATTTATTTCCGTCTGGGGTATTAATAGAAAAGGTATTCCAGTTTAGTTCTTTTGAAAGTTCAGTAAAACTTGTTAAATGTTTTGTTGATATAGTTGATTTTGTCATTTGCTAATCTCCTTTAATTTATTATAGTATAGCATAATAATATTATTTTTTCTACTTTTTAATGTAATATCATTAATATAAAAAAATAATAAAAAAGTCATTGAAGAATTCAATGACTTTTGCTTTTTTATATTTAATTATGAATTTTCATCACGCATGTCCATAACATAATATGAACCTTCGTGTTGGGTTGCAGGGAAACGGCTTCCTTTTTCTAGGTATAGTTTACCCCCGTCATTACCTTGTTCGTCATATGCCCTGTAATTACAAGACATTGGAACATTTTCACCTGGTCTGTACTTTCTATTACCCATAGTTACCTCCTAGAAATAGTATGCCCAGTTATTTACAAATTATTTATAACATGCAAAATTTTTTATTTATTTTTTATTCTGTATTAAATTTGCAAAAATTGCTTCAACTTTAAATTATTTATAAATATTTTTATAAAACAATAATTAAATTGCAACTTATATGTTTAGTTTATTAAAACATTAATAATTTATGTAATGCTTTGTAAGTATTTATTTTTTATTGTTTGATAGCGTGAACTTAAATTTAATATATATCGCTGTTTGTCGGGCTCTGTTAATTTATCATAAATATCGTGCTCAATTAGTTCGCCTAGTGGTTTATAAGTGTCGGGATTTTTTGTTAAAAGTTTTATAACTTTATTATAAATTGGGTCATCTTCAATTTTAATTTTAGTAGCAATAATTGCATATTCATGACTTGCAAGCCCAACCCTTTTGATATGTTCTTCTTGACTTGTTTCTTCATTTAAGTTTAAAGAAACATTTTTTAATCTATTTTTTGCCTTTTGTGCTAGTGCTTTAAGTGTTGATTTTGCCATATCTATTGCTCCTTTTTATAATAATATTTATTTTAATACTTTGTGCTAATGTGTGGCTGTCTTTTGCAAAACTTGTCAAAATTTTTTATTTAGTTTTATTTTTCGTCAAAATTAGTCATATTATTTAAAAATTTTTAAAATTAAAATTATGTTAAATGTCCAGCTGGTTTATTTGCTTTTTTAAGGTTTATTTGTTAAACTTAATAAAAACATAAAAGAGAAAAATATGACAATATTATTAGACGATTTAAATGATGAACAAAGAATACCAGCGCAAACTACCGAAGGAGCAGTTCTAGTTACTGCTGGTGCGGGCAGTGGTAAAACAAGAATGCTTACCCATAGAATTGCTCACTTAATTTGCGATTTAGGCGTAAGCCCAAATAACATCTTAGCGATTACATTTACTAATAAAGCCGCAAATGAGATGAAAGAAAGGCTTGAAAAAATGATCGGCACAACTGATGGTATGTGGGTATGTACTTTTCATGCAATGTGTTCTAAAATTTTAAGAATGCATATTGAAAAATTAGGCTATACTAAATCTTTTACAATTTATGGTGATACAGAAAAAGAAAGATTAATTAAAAGATTAATTGCAGATAAAAACACTAACATGACTGTTGATACAATTAGTTGGCATATTTCTAATGCGAAAAACCATTTACTAAGTCCAGATGAATATGCAGAATTTGTGCCTAATGAAAAGAAAAGAGAGGTTATTTGTTCATTATATTCTGCTTATGAAGCAGAAATGAAAAAATGCAACTGTCTTGATTTTGACGATTTATTAAGCAAGACTTACGAATTGCTTACAAAATTTGACGATATTAGAAATTATTATCAAGATAAATTTAAATATATTCATGTTGATGAATTTCAAGATACAAATGAAGCACAGTATAAACTTATTAAATTATTAGCATCAAAATATGGAAATGTGTTTGTTGTTGGTGATGAAGACCAATGCATATATTCTTGGCGTGGGGCAGAAGCAACAAATGTTGTTGATTTTACTAAAGATTTTAAAGATTGTAAGGTTTTTAAACTTGAACAAAATTATAGGTCTACAAAAAAAATAATTGAAAGGGCAAATTGTCTTATTTCTAGAAATCAAAACAGGCTTGCAAAAAATTTATGGACAAATAATAGTGAAGGCACAAGGGTTGAAGAATATACCGCTTATAACGATATTGACGAAGCTGAATTTGTGGCTGGCACAATAAAATCTCTTGTAACTTATAGTGGGTATAAATATAATGACTTTGCAATTTTAATGCGAGTTAATGCACTTTCTAGAGTAATTGAAGAAAAACTAATTACTTATGGTGTGCCTTACAAAATTTATGGTGGGTTTAAATTTTTTGAAAGAAAAGAAGTTAAAGACACGATTGCCTATTTAAAAGTATTGTGTAACCCTTATGATAATGATGCTTTTATTCGTGTGTTAGGCTTTCCTAAGCGGGGCATTGGTGAAGTTACTATTAATAATATTAGGTTAGTTGCAGATGAAAATAATAAGTCTATGTTTGAAATCGTTTTAAGCGGAGATAATTTAGGAGATTCATTAAATAGAAAACTTGAACCATTAAGAAGTTTATTTTTAGACTTAACTGAGAAAAAATCTCAAATGGGGCTTTATGACTTTGTGGTTTATTTAATTGAAAAGGTGGGCATTAAACAAGCAATTGGTAATGCAACCGAAGAAGACATTAATAAAGCTTTAAACATTGATGATTTTGCCACTTCTGTTAAACAATATGCAGATGATAATGAAGGTGCTACAATGGAAGACTTTTTGCAAAGCATTACATTAATGCGAGATATTGATACACTAGAAGATGAACAAAATTTTGCATCTCTAATGACAATTCATGCAGCAAAAGGTCTTGAATTTAATGTTGTGTTTATTGTGGGACTAACTGAAGGACTTTTCCCTCTTTCAAGGGCAATTTTAAATAGTGACCCAAATGAACTTGAAGAGGAAAGGCGCTTAATGTATGTTGCTATTACTCGTGCAAAAGAAAGATTATATTTAACGCACCCAAGAACTAGATTTTCTTTTGAAACAAAAAGAACAGAATATTGTGCGCCATCTAGGTTTTTAAAGGAAAGTTCTGTTAATTTAATTGAAGACCTTGAAAATTCACCTGTTACAAGGTCTAAACTTGAAATGAATGAAATAAGAAGTGCAATAAGTATGAAAGCAAGGGCAGAAAATGTTGCTAGTAAGGTTAATGTGTTTGTGCCTAAGAATACAACTAATGTTAGCAATGTTTCAGCTGTTAAAAATTATAAGTTTAGCGATTTTAAAAAAGGAACAAAAGTAAGACATCCACATTTTGGAGAAGGCGAGGTTATTTTGGAAGTAACAGACTTTACATCGGGATTTGTTACAATAAGATTTGATTCGGTTGGGATTAAAACACTTTCTTTAAAATATGCAAATTTAGAAATAATAGGGTAAAGGGAATATGGAAAAAATTGAAGAAATAAAACAATTAATTGAACAGATAAATAAATATAGTTATGCTTATTACACATTAGATAATCCAATTATTAGTGATAAAGAGTGGGATGCTCTTTACGATAAATTAGTTGCACTTGAAAAAGAAACAGGTATTATTCTTGAAAATTCACCAACGCAGAGAGTGGGCGGTGAACCAATTGATAAGTTCAAAAAAGTTGTTCATACCCACAGGGTTATGAGTTTAGATAAAGCCCAAAGCTATGGCGAACTTGACGAATGGCAAGATAAAAATGAAAAGATTTTAAGATTTGATCCAAGTTATAGTGTTGAATATAAGTTTGATGGATTGAACCTTTCATTGTTATATAAACAAGGTAAATTTGTTCAAGCATCTACTCGTGGAAACGGAATGGTTGGTGAAGATGTAACCGAACAAGTGAAAACTATTAGAACTGTTCCACTTGTAATACCTTTTAAAGGAGAAGTTGAAGTTCAGGGGGAAGCGGTTATGCGTCTTAGTGAACTTGCCAAATATAACAAGGAAAACAGTGAACCTTTAAAAAATGCAAGAAATGCGGCAGCAGGGGCTATAAGAAATCTAGACCCCAAAGAAACTGCCAAAAGGCGTTTAGACTTTGTGGCATATAACATTAATTACATTGATGGGTATAAAATAGATTATCAACAAGATATTAATAAATTTTTAAAAGATAACTTATTTTATGTTGGTGATTATTTTAAAATTGCAACTAGCATCGATGAAGTTAAGTCTTTAATTAGTGTTGTTGAAAAAGAAAAAAATAAGTTAGATATTCTAATTGATGGCATGGTTATTAAAATAAACTCTATGAAAATTAGGGAAGAGTTGGGTAGTACTGCTAAATTTCCAAGAGGATGCATTGCATTCAAATTTGAGGCAGAAGAAACCAGCACAATGTTAAATGATGTTACTTGGCAAGTGGGCAGAACAGGTAAACTTACGCCTGTTGCCGAACTTGAACCAGTTGAATTGGCTGGTGTAACAATAAAACGAGCAACTTTAAATAATTATAATGACATAATTAGAAAAAATGTTAAACTGCATAGCAGGGTATTTATTAGAAGAAGCAATGAAGTTATACCTGAAATTTTAGCACTTGCAGAAGAATATAACGATAGTAAACCAATTGATAAACCTTCAACATGTCCAGTTTGCGGAAGTAAATTAGAAGAGACAGAAGCTGATTTATTCTGTCCTAACCATAATAGTTGTAATAAACAAATAATTGAAAGGCTTACACATTTTGTAAGCCGTGATGCAATGAATATTGTTGGACTTAGCAGAAAAACAATTGAAACATTACATTTTAAATATAATGTAACTCATTTTAGTGATTTGTATTTAGTTACAAAAAATCAACTAGAACAGTTAGAGGGTTTTAAAGATAAAAAAATAGATAATTTTTATAAAGGTTTAGAAGCAAGTAAAAATCCACAATTATCAAATTTTATCTTTGCTCTTGGCATAGATAATGTTGGCAAAAAAACCGCCAAACAACTGGCATTAAGATTTAAATCGCTTCAAAATTTAATGAAAGCAAATAAAGATGAATTAATTAAAATGAATGATATTGCCGAATTAACAGCACTTTATATTACTCATTATTTTGCAGATAAGAATAATATAGAAGAAATTGAGAGCTTAAAAAATATTGGTGTTAAAATTGCAGATGCTAAAATGGTAAGCGAAAACAATAATAAACTTGCGGGATTAAAATTTGTGTTAACAGGAACATTGCCAACATTAAAAAGAAATCAGGCAACTGAGATTATTGAAAATAATGGTGGGGAAGTTATGAGCTCGGTTAGTAAAACGACAAATTTTGTTTTAGCTGGTGAAGATGCTGGTAGTAAACTTGAAAAAGCAGAGAAATTAGGAATTAATATAATTAATGAAGCAGAGTTTTTGAAAATGATAGACTAAAATTTAAATTTAATTAAAAAAATATCCATATAATTATGGATATTTTTTTGTTATTTTCTTTCAGTTTTTACAATGGTGAATTTTCCATCATAAAATTCTTGACTAGCATATTCAATAGGTTTTATTTTTAAATTTTGCTTAAAAAAGTCTGGGCGTTCAAGCAACAATTCTTTTGCTCTTTTTGTTATAACTGTGCATAAAGCGTAACGGCTTCCTGCCATTTCTATAATTTTTTCAATTGGTGGGTCTATCATTGCCATAATAAAATTCTCCTAAATTTTTCAATTTTTTATATTATACCACAATGCAAGGGGTAAAAATCAAGTATTTTTAAAAATTTTCTAAATTCCTAAAAATTATTATTTTATGTTTGGAAAATTTATTGTAATTTTATATAATATTTTAAGGAGAATTAAAAGAATTTAATGGCTTATGCAAGTGTTATTGTAGATATTGCAAGCAGTCAAATAGACAAAGTCTTTGACTATATTATTCCAAAAGAACTTACTATTGAAAAAGGTATGAGAGTGCTTGTGCCATTTGGTTCGCGAACAATTGAAGGAATTGTTGTTGCAGTGAGTGAAACAACTAATGTAACTAATCATAAACTAAAAGCAATAATTAAACCCCTTGAAAATTTTTGCGTGATTAATGAAGAGCAATTTAAACTTAGTGAGTTTTTGAAAGATCAATATCATATTGGGCTTGCTGATAGTTTTAGACTATTTTTACCAAGCGAAATGCGTTCGGGGAAAATAAAAGACTTAGTTATAACTGAACTTAGCATTGCAGATGATAATAAAGCAAAAGAATACCTTAGTAAACTTAAAGCCAATGCTAAGTCGCAAATGGGTGCAATTTATTTTCTTCTTGAAAAGGGAAAAGCTTTGCAAGCAGACTTAAATAAAAAATTTGGAAATTCTGCAATTTTAAAATTAAAAAACGAAGGCATAATTGTTGCAACTGAAAGAGTTGCGTTTAGGGCACCTTATAAACAAATTAATAATACAGAAAATAAAGAAATTATTTTAACCGATTTGCAAAAAAGTGTTGTTAGTGAAATTGTGAATAATAATTCTTGTTTTTTATTGCATGGTATAACAGGTAGTGGTAAAACCGAAGTTTATATGAATGTTATAAAGCAGAAAATAGAATTAGGAAAAACGGCAATGATGCTTGTTCCTGAAATTTCATTAACTCCACAGGTGTTAGGTAATTTTAGAGCAAGGTTTGGCGAAAATATTGCAATTTTGCACAGCGGGCTGTCAGCAGGTGAAAGATTTGACGAATGGAAGCGAATTTTGTTAGGAGATGCAAAAATAGTTATAGGTGCACGCTCTGCTATTTTTGCTCCCTTAAAAAATATTGGCGTAATTATTATTGATGAAGAACACGATGGTTCTTATATAAGTGAAAGCCACCCAAGATATAACACGATTGAAGTTGCCGAATTTAGAGCAAAGGTTGCTAATTGTGCTTTGGTTTTAGGGAGTGCAACTCCTTCTCTTGAAAGTTATCATAAGGCAATTATTGGTAAATATAAATTACTTGAAATGAAACAAAGAGTTAATGCAAAACCTTTGCCACCGCTTACTATTGTTGATATGGCAAAAGAGATTAGGGAAGGGAATAATGGTATTTTTTCAAGACTTTTAGAAGAAAAATTAACCAAGACTTTAAATGAAGGTAATCAAGCCATGATATTTTTAAACAGAAGAGGTTATGCTTCGTTTCTAATGTGTAAAGAATGTGGTTGGGTTGCAAAATGTCAAGATTGTGATGTTTCACTTGTTTACCATAGAAGTGAAAATGTTTTAAAATGCCATTATTGTGGTAACAGATATAAAGTTTTTGATGTTTGCCCTAATTGTGGCAGTTCATCTATTAAGCAAGGTGCAATAGGCACTCAAAAAGTTGTGGAAGAACTTAAAAATCTTTTTCCAAATGTGAAAGTGCTTAGAATGGATAATGATACTACACAAAATAAAGATAGTCATGTTAAAATTTTGAATGAATTTAGGTCTGGTAAAGCACAAATTTTAGTAGGCACTCAAATGATAGCAAAAGGGCATGATTTTCCGCAGGTAACCTTGGTGGGAATTATTGATGCTGATGTGAGTTTACATCAAACAAGTTATAAAGCATGTGAAAAAACCTTTCAATTAATAACGCAAGTTGCTGGTCGGGCAGGTAGAGCAGATAAGCAAGGTGAGATTGTTTTGCAAACTTATAGCCCAAGGCATTACATATATAGACTGGCTAGCAACTATGATTATACTAGTTTTTATAAGAAAGAAGCTAACACTAGGTCGGTTACCAATTTTCCACCTTTTGCGACTATTTTTAGAATTTTGCTTAGTGGTGAAGACGAGGAAGAAGTGAGAAATCATACTAAAACAATTTATGAACAAATGCAGAATTATCAAAAGGAAAACGGGGAATCCATAATTTATTTAGGGGTTATGAAATCGCCTATTGGAAGGATTCAAAATAAATTTAGATATCAAATTTTAATTAGGTCTACATTAGAAGGGGAATATAATTTAAAGCAATTTATTTATAATTTGTTAGATAAAATAAAGAACCCAAATGTTTTAAGTTTTGTTGAGATTAATCCACAGAATTTAAGTTAATTAACAACTGAAACCACTTGAAATCATGAAAGAAATTTGTTATAATATTCTATATTAAATGGAAAGAAATTAGGAGAATTAAAGTGGCAATTAGAAATATATTAAAATATCCACAAGATAATGAAACCCTTAGAAAAATATCTAAACCAGTTGATATTTTTGATAAAAGATTGGCTGAACTTTTAGACGATTTAAAAGATACCATGTATAAAGCACAAGGTGCAGGGCTTAGCGCTGTGCAGGTGGGAATTTTAAAAAGAGTGTGTGTGGTTGACACTGGTAAAAGACTTTTAGAGTTTATTAATCCTGTAATAATTAAACAATCGGGAGTTAATAAAATTAAAGAAGAGGGATGTTTGTCTGTGCCTGGCGAATGGCAAATTGTGAAAAGGCCAAATAAAGTTGTTGTTAAATATCACGATAGATTTGGGAATTTAAAAGAAGATACATTTATAGGCTATGAGGCAAAGGCAATTTGTCATGAATGCGACCACTTAGATGGCATTTTGTTTATTGACAGATATAAAGAGCAAAATAGTAATAAAGGGAAGAAATAATGAGAGTTATATTTTTAGGTTCGCCGAAATTTGCAATTGAAAGTTTAAAAGCGTTACTAGCTAGCAGGCATGAGGTGGTGGCGGTTGTTACCCAACCAGATGCAGCAGCAGACAGAGGTCAAAAGGTTAAGCCATGTGATGTTAAAGTTTTTGCTAAAAATGCTGGGCTTTTAGTTTTAGAATTTGACAAAATTTCGCGTGATGGAGGAAAGGTTTTAAAAGACTTAAACCCAGATGTTATGGTAACTGTTGCTTATGGGCAAATTTTAAGTCAAGAGATTATTGATATTGCTAGATATGGTATTATTAATGTCCATGCTTCATTACTTCCAAAGTTTAGGGGTGCTTCTCCCATTCAAACTGCAATTATTGAAGGTGAAACAGAAACAGGTGTTACCATTATGAAAACCGAAGCAGGAGTGGATACTGGTGATATTTTAAAAGTTGCAAAAACTGAAATTAATGAAAGAGAAACTGCTGGCGAATTGGCAGACAGACTTTCTTTGATTGGAGCAAAAGCACTAATTGAAACTCTTGATGAGATTGAAACAGGCAAAATCGTTTCTAAAAAGCAAATGCATAGCAATGCTACTTTTACAACAAAATTAACCAAACTTAACTGCACAATTAATTTTAATAAAACCGCAAAGCAAATTAGTTGTCTTGTTCGTGGCAGTAATCCAGATCCAATCGCAAGGGCAAACCTAAATGGGATGCAAGTTAAAATTTATGAGGCATATCCTGCCAATGTGCCATCTACAGAACAAAAAGCCGGCACCATAATTGCACCAACTTCGTCTAAAAATGGTGTGTTTGTGCAGTGTGGAATAGGGGTTTTGGAAATAACTAAAATGCAGTTACCAAATGGAAAAGTTGTAGATGCAAAAAGTTTAGTTGCTGGAAGAAAATTAACAGAAGGTATGATGTTTAGCGATTATGCAAGCATTAAGGTTTAATATGAAAATATTGCAAGACTATTCGTTGAATGAATTAAAAGAAATTTTAGGTGAATTTAATTTGCCTAAATTTCGCATAGATCAAATATTTTTATGGGGCACAAATTATGTGCCTTTTTGTGACATGAGCAATTTGCCACAAAGTTTAAGAGAACAATTAAAAGAAAAATTTATTGAACTGCCGGTAAAAATTAAACATGAATATATTAGTCAGGATGGAACAGTTAAATTTTTATATGAACTCAGTGATGGTGAACTTATTGAAGGCGTTTTAATGAAGTATAAATATGGTTATACTTTATGTGTTTCAACTCAGGTAGGTTGCAGAATGGGTTGCTCTTTTTGTGCTTCGGGATTGGATGGGCTAATAAGAAATTTAAGCGCAGGCGAAATTTTAGGGCAAGTTTTATGTGTGAATAAATATTTAGGCGGAAATAAAGAAGATAGAAAAATTACTAATATAGTTTTAATGGGAAGTGGTGAACCATTAGATAACTATGATAATGTGATTAAATTTATTAAGATTATATCTAGTAAAGAAAGCTTAAATATTAGCCAAAGGAATATATCACTTTCAACATGTGGCTTGGCTGATAAAATTAGAAAACTTACTGATGAAGGTTTAGGCATAACACTTACAATTAGTTTACATGCCACAACAGAAGAAACACGAAAAAATCTAATGAAAGTGGCAAATGCTTTTAGTCTTGAAGAACTTATGGACGCAGTTAGATATTATTATGAAAAGACAAAAAGGCGAATTGTTTTTGAGTATATAATGCTTGAAGAAAATACTACTGTAAGTGACGCTTTAAGGCTTAGGGCATTGACGCGTGGCATAGCATGTCATGTCAATTTAATACCTGTTAACTATAATAAAGATTGTAAAAATAAGCCCATTTCAAAAGAGAGAGAAAATAAGTTTTGGAAAGCATTGAAAGAACAGGGAATTTCTGCAACAACAAGAAGAACCTTAGGTAGCGACATTGAAGGTGCTTGTGGCCAATTAAAACGCAGAGTTTTAAAGGACGGATTATAATTTATGCAAGCAACTGTTGTTGAGTTTAGTAAGGGTGGAGTTATTGTAACAACTGATAATATAAATTATTTAACTTGTTCTTTGCGTGGAAAAGTTAAAAAACAAGAGCAAAGTGTTTTAGTGGGAGATAAGGTTTTAATAGATGAGATAAATAAATCTATTGAAAGCGTTTTGCCAAGAAAAAATCAGTTAATAAGACCTAAAGTGGCTAATGTTGACCAAGTTTTGATTTGTCTTTCAAGTGAACCGCTCTGTGATTTATTACTTGTAGATAAACTTATAATTTCAGCAAATGACAATAAGATTACACCAATTGTGTGTGTTACAAAATTGGATATTTTAGATAAACAGTTTATTAAAGAAATAAAAGAGCAATATGAACCACTTGGTGTAAAGGTTATTGAAATAAGTGCAACTAAAAATGAAAATATTAATAAACTTTGGCAAATTTTAAAAAATAAAATTACAGTGCTTGCAGGTCAATCTGGTGTTGGGAAATCTACACTTCTTAACACATTAAATAAAAGTTTGAATATTAAGACAAGCGATTTAACAAGTAAAATTTTAAGAGGTAAAAACACCACAACTGAAACTAAACTTTATGTGTTGCAAAACAATGCACTTGTGCTTGACACTCCTGGTTTTTCAGTGTTAGAATTAAGTAAAATAACAGCACAAGAATTTTTAATGGCTTATCCTGATATTTATAAATTTGCAAAAGATTGTAATTATAAATCTTGTAATCACATTGATAAATCATCTACTGAATGTGGTGTTAATAGAGCATTGGAAGAAGGGAAAATTAATAAAGCACGATATGATAGATTTTGCCGAGAATATTTGAGACTTGCTGGTAAAAGACCAATTTATAACAAAACTAATAAAAAAGGGAAAAATAATGTTTAGAATAATAAGAATTTCGCCATCAATTATGGCAATAGATTATAATAATAAAGAAGTATTAGATAACACACTTCGGTTATTAGAAAAATCTGGTGCACAATTAGTGCACTTAGATGTTTGTGATGGTAAGTTTGTGCCTAATGTTACATTTGATGAAAAATTAGTTGATTATGTTAAAAGCAATACAACGCTTTTGGTTGATGTTCATTTAATGGTTGATAAGCCAGAAGAACAAGTAGATAAATACATTAAAGCTGGTGCAGATATTCTTTCAGTACATTATGAAAATACAAAAGATTTACCTAATGTTTTGGAAAGAATAAAGTCTAAAAATGTGCTTGCAGGTGTGGCAATAAATCCTGAAACACCGGTTATGAAAATAAAAGATTTATTGCAAGCTAACTTAGTTGATGTTGTTTTGGTTATGGGTGTAAAACCTGGGGCAAGTGGCCAAACATTTATTCCAGGAAGCGCTGAAAAAGTGGCGGAAGTTAGGGAACTTAGTAGGAATGTTTTTATTGCAATAGATGGCGGAGTTAATGTTAAAAATGCTAAGATTTTAAGAAAAGTAGGGGCAAATATTTTAGTTAGTGGAAGTGCAATATTTAACAGCAAAAACATTAAGAAAACCATTAAAGCTTTGAAAGGTAATGACTATGGCAATCAAATTAGAGCCTTTTTTAAGCAAAAATAATTCATTAAAATAATTAACTTTACATTCAGTAAAGTTTTTTATTTTTTTTAACCTTATTTTAGTGTCGTTTTTCTCAAACATTCAATATTAACTTAAAGTATTTTATATGTTATCATAATTGCAGTAAAGGAGAATAAAATGAACGAAATTGATAGAATTTTTGATAGAATAAAAAGTTTGGAAAAGAACACTAAAGTTGACCCAAAAGAAATAGAACAGATCTTAATAAAATTTTTTAAAAATGCAGCTAATATAGATTTTCTTACTAAGAAAACGACAATGTATTGGGGTAAAACTATTATTGATTTATGTTTAAGATATGGATATACTGATTTTCTTTGCTTTGTTGTTGAAACGTATCCAAAATTAGCAGAAATTCAAGATGAAGAAGGCAAAACATTTTTACATAAGGCAGTAAAAAACGGATTTAGTGAAGTATTAATTAAGGCATTAGAAGTTGATCCAAAATTAGCAGAGATTCAAAATGAAGATTACGACACATTCTTACATAATGCAGCGGAATATGAACTTAGTGAAGTATTAATTAAGGCATTAGAAGTTAATCCTAAATTAGCAGAAATTCAAAATAAAAGAGATTATACATTTTTACATAATGCAGCAGAAAACGGGCTTAGTGAAGTATTAATTAAGGCATTAGAAATAAACCCCAAATTAGCTAAGATTTTAGATTATGCGGATAATTCTTTTTTACACTATGCCGCATTAAGTAGACTTAGTGAAGCGTTAATAAAAACATTGGAAATTAATCCTAAATTAGCAGAAATTCAAGATGAAGAAGGCAAAACATTTTTACATAATGCAACCTATAATGGATTAAGAGAAGTATTGTTAAAAGCCTTAGAAATTAATCCTAAATTAGCAAAAATTCAAGATGAAGAAGGCAAAACATTTTTACATAATGCAGCAGAACATGGACTTAGTAAAGTTTTGCTAAAAGCATTGGATATTAATCTCAAATTAGCAGAAATTCAAGATGAAGAAGGCAAAACATTTTTACATAATGCAGCAGAAAATGGACTTAGTAAAGTTTTGCTAAAAGCATTGGATATTAATCCAAAATTAGCAGAAATTCAAGATGAAGAAGGCAAATTATTTTTACATAATGCAGCAGAAAATGGACTTAGTGAAGTTTTGCTAAAAGCATTGGAAATTAATCCAAAATTAGCAGAAATTCAAAATAAAAGAGATTATACATTTTTACATAATGCAGCCTATAAAGGATTAGGATATAAAGGTTTAGGAGAAGTATTGTTAAAAGCCTTAGAAATTAATCCAAAATTAGCAAAAATTCAGGATGAAAAAGGCAGTACAATTTTGCATGGTGCCACAATAGGTGGACTTAGTGAAGTTTTAATTAAAGTATTGGAAACTAACCCAGAATTAGCAAAAATTCAAAATAAAGATGGCAATACATTTTTACATTATGCCGTTTTTTATGGGCTTGAAGAAGTTTTAATTAAAGCCTTAGAAATTGACCCTAAACTAGCGGAAATTCAAGATGGAATAAGCAAAACATTTTTACATGATGCAGCAGAAGAAAGATATAGTGAAGTGTTAATAAAAGCATTGGAAATTAATCCTAAATTAGCAGAAATTCAAGATGAAGAAGGCAAAACATTTTTACATATAGCTGGTTTTAAAGGACTTAAAGAAGTTTTAATAAAAGCTTTAGAAATTGACCCTAAATTAGCTAGAATTAGGAATTTATATAACAATACTTTTTTAGATGAAGTAAAGGATAATGGTTTTAATGTTAATTTAACAAAGGTCTTAAAAACCGATACTAAAATTACTTATTCTAATAATAAATCTAAATCTAGAACTAATAAAACAAATAACAAAAATGACAAAAAAGATAACGATGAATTAAATGTAGTAAATGACTTATTGGAAAGCTTAGATGAAATTGAAAAATAAAAAGAGCATTATTGCTCTTTTTTTGTGTCATTTAGATTAATTATTTCATAATATGGGGTAGAAGAACAGGGGGAAAGAATATGACTATTGTTTGCATTAAAGCACCTAAGGCTTTAAGTGGAATTTTAAAATTGTTTGTTAAAAAAGAAAAAACATATATTGATAATAAAACATAATAAATTTTAATAAAAAATGGGTATTACCCATTTTTGTTTATTTATTCATTTCTTTTAATTTAAAAAAGTGGTTCGTCTTCTTCAAGAACACTTGCTTGATTTAACAATGCTTCCTTATTATTAGCTTCTTCAAAGAATATTTTTTTGCATTTAGTAAGACAATCTTGATAATATTCATATGTTGTATTTAAATCAATAAAATCTCTTCTGTTTTTTGCCTTTTGAGTGTAATTAATTGCAAAGGTAAAATAGTTATCAATAATAGTTTGTGCTGGTTCACTTTCGGCAATGCTTATGATTGTATCTGAACCTGGAGTGTAGAAATCAAATTCATATAACAATTCATAATTTTCATTAACTAAATCTTTATAAATATCGAATAAGAATTTTTTTAAGGCATGATTCATTTTACGATGAAAATTCTTTTCAGTTTCATCTCTAAAATCTCTTCTTAATTTTTTTCTCGCTTTAAAATCATTTAGTTCTTCTTTTGTCATTTGTTCAATATCATATGCTGTAACTGTGTGTTTCATAAAAACTCCTTTTTTTTCATAATATCATGCATATGTAGTCAAGTCAATAGGGGAGTTTAAAATTGTTAAAAAATTTTTAAAAAAACCACCCACATTTAATAGATAGGGGTGGTTTTAAATTATTTATCTTTTTTAGAGCCTTTCATGCATTTAGTGCATAAATAAGCACGAGTAACTTTTCCGTCTTCTTCAATTTCAACTTTATGAAGGTTTGGAACTGAAACACGCTTTGTTTTAATATTTGAATGGCTAACAGTGTTGCCAGTCATTTTACCTTTTCCGCATACGCTACAAACTCTACTCATGGTTTTACCTCCACATTTCAAAATAACTTATATGATAATATCATAACAAAATACAAAATGCAACCTTTTTTTAAAAAAATCACTTTTTTATAGATTTATTTTTTATCAAATTGTGCAAACTTATTAAAAAACCTTGCTAAAATTATTAAGATGTAGTAATATAAATATTGAAACTTGGGCGATTGTCCTTAGTTTTATGTGCTTAATATTTGATAAGGAGAGCAAAATGTCGGTTAATACCATAAATTCTTATGGAAAAATTTCCGTTACTGATGAGTCAATTGCATTAGTTGTGGGGCACACCGCACTTGATTGCTATGGGGTTGTTGACCTTGTTGCAGGAAAATTTGGTGATACGCTTCGTGAAATTTTTAAAGGTAAAAAATTAGCTAAAAGTCGTGGAATAAAAATTTTGACAATTGGTGACCGTATTCATATTGATTTAGACATTATACTTAAATATGGCGTTAGCATTAATGCAGTTGCTGAGTCAGTTAGGCGTTCAGTTAAATATAATGTTGAACAATTCACGGGCATGATTGTTGATTCTATAAATATTAATGTTGTTGGAGTGAAAGTTTAGCATAATAACAGGTAGAATAAATTCTGCCATTTTGTTATGCGTAATTGTTTTATCACTAGGAGAGAAGTTAAAAAATGAGTAAAACTGTGACTGGCGCGCTGTTTAGAAAAATGATTATTAGTGGCGCTAATTATTTGGAAAATAATAAAGAATATGTTGATTCACTAAATGTTTATCCTGTTCCAGATGGAGATACAGGTACAAATATGTCGCTTACAATGCGATCTGCAATTAGAGAAGTGAATATGGTAACAAACAATAACCTTGATGCAATAGGTGATGCCGTAAGCAAGGGTGCACTTAAAGGTGCAAGAGGAAATTCAGGGGTTATTTTGTCTCAAATATTAAAAGGTTTTTCAAGTGTTATAGTTGAAGAAAAAACAATCAACACTAAACTTTTTGCAAAAGCCCTTAAAGAAGGTGCAAATGTTGCATATAAAGCAGTTACCATTCCTAAAGAAGGAACAATTTTAACTGTTATTAGAATGATGGCAGATGAATCTATTAAGATTGCTAAAAAGGTTGATGAAATGGCAGACTTTTTAAAGCAAACAATAGATGTGGGGGAAGAAGTTTTGAAAATGACCCCTGACCTTTTGCCTGTTTTAAAGAAAGCAGGTGTAGTTGATGCTGGTGGTAGGGGTCTGTTAGTTATTTTAAATGGCTTTTTAAAAGTGCTTCTTGGTGATGAAAGTGAACTTGCAATGGACTTTGCGGAAGACACTATTACTGCCGACCCAATGCAAAATGCCGTTGTTGATTATAATGACTTAGCAGACATTGAATTTGCTTATTGCACAGAGTTTTTTGTTATAAATATTAACAAAAAAACAACTGAGGCAGACATAGATAAACTTCGTGAAAAGTTAATGAGCATAGGTGATAGTGTTATATGTATTGGTGACCTTAATTTAATTAAAGTGCATGTTCACACTAATGAACCAGGCGTTGCTCTTACAAATGCACTAAAACTTGGGGAAATTAATGGTGTTAAGATTGAAAACATGCTAGAACAAAATAGAGCATTAAAAATTCAAAGCCAACCAGAAGAATTAAAGCCTATTGGAACAGTTGCTATTTGTGTTGGTGAAGGAATGGTTGCCTTGTTTAAAGATTTGAATGTTGACCATGTTATTGAAGGTGGACAAACAATGAATCCAAGTGCCGAAGACATTGCAAAAGCATGTGACCAAGTTCCTGCAGAAACGGTGTTTGTATTTCCTAATAATAAAAACATTATTCCAGCAGCAGAGCTTGCAAATGATTTATCTAAACGAAATATTGTTGTAATACCAACAACTTCTGTTCCGCAGGGTATTACCGCTGCAATTAATGTTAATACTGAAATTAATGTGGAAGAGAATAAGGCAAATATTTTATCTGCTATTGGTGGAGTTTCAACAGGTTCAGTAACATTTGCAGTTAAATCTACTAATATTGATGGCTTTAAACTTAAAGAAGGTGACATTATTGGTTTGGGAGAAAAAGCAATTGTAGCACAAGGTAAAGATATTAATGAAGTTTGTGAAAAGACCGTTGAGAAATTAGTGAAAGACGACAGCATGACTTTAACATTATTCTTTGGTAAAGAAGTGCAAGAAGCAGAAGCACAAGCACTAACTGAAAAATTAGCAGAAAAATATCCAGACCTTGAAGTTGATTGCCATTATGGTGGACAGCCATTATATTATTATTTAATTTCTGTAGAATAATTTGCAAAAGAACGAAATGGACAATCAATTTATTTCGTTCTTTTATTTAGAAAAAGAGAGATTATGAAAAATAAAAAATTAAAGAATAAAAGAAGACCATTTTTTACTTGTGTTAAAGGCGTGTTTAAAGTTTTTAAAAGAAAACCAAAAGTTGTTTCTTTAATTGACGATTTACCAGAACAGGCCATTTTTCTATCCAATCATGTTGGAGCAATGGCTCCATTAACCCACGAACTTTATTTGCCCCGTCCTTTTCATTTCTGGGGAACATATGAAATGTGTGGCAATTATAAGTCTTTATACAATTATTTATCTAAAATTTATTTTTATCAAAAGAAGAAAATTAATAAAATTGTATCTAAGTTAATCGCTGTGATTGCGACCCCTATAATGCATGCAATGTATAGGGGAATGCAAATTATTCCAACTTATCCTGACGCAAGAATGAAATCTACTATTGATAAAAGTTTAGACTTACTTAAAAACGGGAAGAGTATAGTTATTTTCCCAGAAGACTCGCATGATGGTTATCATGATATTTTAAAACATTATTTTTCTGGCTTTTTAAAACTTGCAAAATTTGCATATTTAAGACTTAAATTAAATTTACCTATAATTAATATGTATTATTATAAAAAGGAAAACACTATTCTTATTGATAAACCTTATTATTATTTAGATATAAAAAATAGTGGCTTGAACGAAAATGAAATTGCTAATAAATTTAAGGAAAGAGCTAATCAAATGTACTGTGAATTTATTAATAATAAAACAATTTCACCCGTATTATTATTTAATCAATAAGATTTTATAAATGAGTATTAATTAAATTTAATCTATTTATTTTTAAGCAATATAATAAATATTGCTTTTTTGTTTGAAAAAACAATTAACAATATGATAATATACCAATAGTGTAGAAAGGAAAAAACTAATTATGATTGGTATAATAAAAAGTTTTGGTCTTAATGGATTAGATGGTTATTTAGTTGATGTTGAGAGCGATATAAGCGGTGGAATGCCAAAATGTGATATTGTTGGTCTTCCTGATAAAACAGTTAGCGAAAGCATTGACAGGGTTCAGTCTGCAATTAAAAATAGTGGGTATTTTTTCCCTTATAAAAAAATCATAATTAATCTTGCACCAGCAAGTACAAAAAAAGAGGGTTCCGCTTTTGATTTAGCAATAGCCATAGCAATTATGGTGGCAAGTGAGCAAATAAATACAAAAAAATATGAAGATTTTATTATTATTGGAGAACTTAGTTTAGATGGTAAAATTAGAGCTGTAACAGGTGTTTTACCTATTTTAATTAGTGCAAAGCTCATGGGTTATAACAAGTTTATTGTTCCACTTTTGAATGCAAAAGAAGCAAGTTATATAGAGGGTATTGATGTTTATGCATTCGATAATTTTTCAAACCTTGTCATGTTTTTAAATAATGAGATGCAGTTTTTTCCAGTTGAAAAACTTAAATGGCATTATGAACCCGATAACTCTGTGGAAGATTTTAGCAGGGTGAAAGGTCAACTCGCGGCAAAAAGAGCAATGGAAATAGCAGTTGCTGGTGGGCATAATATTTTAATGGTGGGGCCACCAGGAAGTGGGAAAACAATGCTTGCAAAATGTGTTCCATCAATACTGCCAAATTTAACTTTTGAAGAAGCATTAGAAATAACGAAAATTCATAGTGTTGCTGGAGTTCTTGATTTGAAGAAAGGCATTGTAACCACCAGACCATTCAGGTCCCCCCATCACACAGCTACAACGGTGGCACTAACTGGGGGTGGAAGTAAAGCAAAACCTGGAGAAATAAGTTTAGCGCATAATGGTGTGTTGTTTTTAGATGAAATGCCAGAATATAGCAGACAAACACTTGAAACATTAAGACAACCACTTGAAGATGGTGTTATAACTATTTCTCGTGCAAGTAAGACTATAACTTATCCTGCAAATTTTATTCTAGTTGCAAGCATGAACCCTTGCCCTTGTGGGAATTATGGATCGAGAGATTTGCAGTGTTCTTGTTCACCTACTGCTATTCATAAGTATTTATCAAAACTATCGGGACCTCTTTTAGATAGAATTGACTTAAAGATAGATGTTGATAGAGTAAAATTTTATGATTTAACACAGGAAAGCCGAGAAGAAAGCAGTGAAGAAATAAAAAAACGAGTTGATAAAGCAAGGCAAATACAACTTAAAAGATTTGAAAATGATGGAATTTATTGTAATGCAAAAATGAGCTCAAAGTTAATTAAAAAATATTGTGCAATAAATAAAGAAAGTGAGTTTATTTTACAATCTGCTTTTGAAAAATTTCATATGTCTGCTAGGGGATATAACCGAATTTTAAAAGTGGCAAGAACAATTGCTGACCTTGAAGGGTCAACAAATATTGAACTAAATCATATAACAGAAGCAATAGGGTTTAGAAATATTGAAAAAATTCAATTATAGTTTTACCGAGGTGTTATGCTTGGCATAATAATTTAGATTTCAGGAGTTTAAAGGTGTTATGTATAATAAAGAAGAGCAAATGCTAATTTGGATAGATAGTTTTGGTTTGTCAGCTAAGAAAATTGAAACAATTATAAACATTAGTGGTAATGTGTTAAATTTGTTTTCAGCAATTAATGCAAATAAGATGTTGCTTGAAAGTATAGTTGGTTCGGCATTATTAAACAAGATGATAACCTGCGCAAATGATAATTACTTAATGCAAATGGAAAACACACTTAATAAAATGAATATAAAATGTATAACAATTAAAAGTGAGAGATATCCTGAATTATTAAGAAATATAAGTGACCCGCCTTATGTTCTTTATTTGAAGGGAAATGTTAAGATTTTAAATTCAAAGTGTATTGGTATTGTTGGAACAAGAAAACCCACTAATTATGGCAAAGAAATGGCTAGTTTATTTACTAAGAAGTTAGTTCAATCGGGGCTAGTGCCTGTTAGTGGACTTGCTTTTGGAATAGATACTTGTGTTGCTCAAACTTGTGTTGATTTAAAATTGCCAACCATTGCAGTGCTAGCAGGTGGATTAGATGGAATTTACCCACCGCAAAATTATCAGCTAAGTGAACAAATTGTGGCTTATGGCGGAGCACTTGTTAGCGAGCATCCACCATTATCTAAACCTTATCCAAACTCATTTTTAGATAGAAATAGAATAATAAGTGGGTTAAGTTTGGGTGTGCTAGTGGTTGAAGCGGGCTATAAAAGTGGTGCAAGAAAAACCGCAAGCGATGCGATTGAGCAAAATAGAGAATTGTTTGTTATTCCTGGTAATATTAATAGTTATGCAAGTATGGGTTGTAATCAGTTAATTAATTCTATGCCAGAAGCTTTTTGCACTAGTCCAGACCAAATTTTACAAACTTTAAATATAGCAATTAATTCAGTGGCTTCGAAAAAAGAAGTTATGCAGTTTTCTTTAACGCAAAGAATGATATTAGACTGCCTTGATTATGATGAAATTAGTTTAGATGATTTACAAGAAAAAACAGGTTTAGACGGAAGAACTATGCTTTCGGAGTTAACAGCACTTGAAATTGCAGGAATAATAAAAAAGATGCCTGGTAATTATTATGCTAAAATCAATTTGCCAAATTAAATTAAATTTGTTACACTAAATAAGTTGGCATAAATTGCACTTGACAAAATTAAAATTTGCAATATAATAGCCACAAATATATAGGAGAATTTATGAAGGTAGTTTTTATAGAAGGACCTGGTAAAAAAGAAAGTATTTCTAAATATCTTGGCGCAGGATATAAAGTTATTCCAACAATGGGACATGTTAGAGACTTACCAGAGCGTGGAATGGGGGTTGAAATTAATAATAATTTTAAACCAGAATATGTTGTTATGCCAGATAAAAAGAAATTGGTTGAAAAACTTATAAATGAAGCTAAAAAAGCTGATGAAGTTTTACTTGCAACCGACCCAGACCGTGAAGGAGAGGCAATAGCCTGGCATATAAGCAAGTTATTAAACCTAGATGAAGCAGATAAATGCAGAATAGTGTTTAATGAAATAAGTAAAAATGCAATATTAAAAGGTTTAAGCGAACCGCGTGCAATAGATTTGAATTTAGTTGATGCCCAACAGGCAAGAAGAGTTTTAGATAGGTTAGTTGGATATAAACTTTCACCTTTACTTTGTAAAAAAATTCAGGGAAATTTAAGTGCGGGAAGAGTGCAAAGCGTTACTTTAAGGTTAGTTGTTGATAGGGAAAGAGAAATTGAAAACTTTAAGCCAGAAGAATATTGGACGCTTACAGCAACCCTTGAAAAAGATGGTGAAAAAGATAAAATTAAAGCTTACTTGGTTGATGGAAAAGATAAGAAGATTAAAACCAAAGAAGATATGGATAAAATTACCAATGCCGTTAAAAATGGCACTTTTGTTGCCACTGCCGTTAAAAAATCGGTAACTGCATCTCATCCGTCTGCTCCATTTACAACAAGCACAATGCAACAAGAAGCACTAAATAAACTGGGAATGACCTTAAAGCAAACCACATCTACTGCCCAAGGACTTTATGAAGGTGTTGATGTGGAAGGTGAGGGTAAAGTTGCTTTGGTAACTTATATTAGAACAGACTCTGTTAGAATTTCACCTGATGCACAGCAAAAGGCTTTGGAGTTTATTAAAGGTAAATATGGCGATAATTATTTGCCAAAATCTCCAAGAACCTATAAAAATAAAAAAGATGCACAAGATGCACACGAAGCAATAAGGCCAATTACTCTTGATAGAACTCCTGAAAGTTTAAAAGATAAGATTGGAAAAGCCTATTATAAATTATATAAGTTAATTTATGACCGTTTTCTTGCTAGCCAAATGGCAGATGCAACTTATAATTCTTTAAGTGTTGATATTGATAGTGCGGGGTATAAATTTAAAACAACAGGCAGAGCACCAATTTTTGATGGCTATACCATTTTATATAACAATCAGCCTGAGGAAACTGATGATGAAGTTGCAAGTAAATTGCCTAATATTGAAAAAGGTGATAGTTTTAAATTAAATGATTTGAAACCAGAACAAAAATTTACTAAACCACCTGCAAGATTTACCGAAGCAAGTTTAGTTAAAACTATGGAAGAAAAAGGAATTGGAAGGCCAGCAACTTATTCGCAGACAGTTTCAGTTATTTTAGCAAGGAATTATATAGAAAAGGAAGGAAAGGCTTTAAAAGCCACTGAACTTGGTAAAAAGGTTGTAGATTTATTAATGAGATATTTTCCTAATATTATGGATATTGGTTTTACTGCCGATATGGAAAATAAATTAGATGATATTGAATATGGTGGTAAGGTTTGGCAAAATGTTATTAGAGATTTTTACACTGATTTTGAGAAAGAACTGAAAACAGCACAAACTGATAATTATGTTGATCATGTCCCAGATGAACCCAGTGATGAAATTTGTGATAAATGTGGGGCAAATATGGTTATAAAAACGGGTAAATTTGGAAAATTTTTAGCATGTCCAAACTTTCCAAAATGCAAAAACACAAAACCACTTAATGATGTTAAATATGTTGGGATTTGCCCGAAGTGCGGTAAGCAAATAAAACAACTTAAAACAAAAACAGGCAAAATCTTTTATGGTTGTGAAGGTTACCCTGAATGTGATTATAAGTCTTGGGATTTACCTGCTGGGGAAAAATGTCCTAAGTGTGGAGAAGATTTAACAATGAAAATTTATTCGGCAAGTAAGGTTATTAAATGTCCTAAATGTGATTTTTCTAAAAAAGTGCCGATAAAAAAAGATGAAAATCAAGATAATATTGCTGATAATTTAATAAATAAGGATGAAGATAAAGACTAATGAAACAAGCAATAGTTATTGGGGGCGGACTTGCAGGATGTGAAGCAACTTGGCAACTGGCTAAGCGAGGAATTGCAGTAACACTTTATGAAATGAAACCAAAAAAATTTTCACCTGCACATCATCTTAAAACGCTTGGAGAAATTGTGTGTTCTAATTCTTTTAAATCAGTTGACCTTACAACTGCAAGTGGTTTATTAAAGGCCGAACTTGAAAAATTAGATAGCATTGTTTTAAAAATTGCAAAGTTATGTGCCGTTCCTGCTGGCAGTGCTCTTGCAGTAGACAGGAATCAATTTAGCGAAAAATTAGATGAATTTACTCATTTGCTAGACAATGTTCATGTTGTAAATAAAGAAGTTACAGATTTTGATACAGAAAATACCATTATTGCCACTGGACCTTTAACAAGTGATAAACTAGCAAATAAAATAAATGAATTTTTAGGTCAAAGTCAATTACATTTTTATGATGCTTCTGCACCAATAATTGATGGGGCGAGTATTGATTATTCTAAAACATTTAACTCATCTAGATATGATAAAGGTGAAAGTGATTACATTAATTGTCCTTTAAATAAAGAAGAATATTACGAGTTTATTAAGGAACTTAATAGTGCACAACGCGTGCAACTTCATGAATTTGAAAAACAAGAAATATTTGAAGGTTGTATGCCTATTGAAATTATGGCACAAAGAGGTGAAGATTGTTTAAGGTTTGGTCCACTTAAACCTGTTGGGTTAAAAGATGATAACGGGAAAAGACCTTTTGCAGTTGTTCAGTTAAGAAAGGAAAATGTTAATGGAAGTTTGTATAACTTAGTAGGATTTCAAACTAACCTGACCTTTAGTGAACAAAAACGAGTGTTTAGTTTAATTCCTGCATTAAAGAATGCCGAATTTGTTAAATTTGGGGTTATGCATAGGAATAGTTTTATAAACGCACCAAAAATTTTAAATAAAGATTTTTCAATAAAAGGATATAATACTTTATTTATAGCAGGTCAGTTGTCGGGTGTTGAAGGTTATATGGAAAGCACGATGAGTGGGTTAGTGGCAGGTATTAGTTTAGCAAATAAATTAAATAATAAGCCAACATTAGTTTTCCCACCTGAAACAATGGTTGGGGCAATTATTAATTATTTAACAACTAAAAATGATAATTTCCAGCCAATGAATGCTAATTTTGGAATATTACCTGCAATTGAAGAAAAGATTAAAGATAAAACAGAAAGAAAATTACAAAAGAGTAAACGGGCATTAAAATTTTATGATAAGGAGCAAATATAATGGAATTATCTCCAAAACAAATTGTTAGTGAACTAGACAGATTTATTATTGGGCAAAATGTTGCAAAAAGAGCAGTTGCTAATGCACTTAGAAATAGGTATAGAAGAAGTAAACTAAGTGAAGAGTTAAGGGAAGAAATAACCCCTAAAAACATTATAATGAAAGGTCCAACTGGTTGCGGTAAAACTGAAATTGCAAGAAGATTAGCAAAATTGGTTCGTGCACCTTTTATTAAAGTTGAGGCAACTAAATTTACTGAAGTTGGTTATGTGGGCAGAGATGTTGAATCTATGGTTCGTGACCTTGTTGAAGCAAGTGTTAGACTTGTTAAAAAAGAAAAATTTGCAGAAGTAAAAAATAAAGCAATTGCTATTGCAAATGAAAGAATTGCAAATGCAATACTTCCTGCAAGAAAAGCCAATAATGCCGACATACCAGATGAAGTGCTAAAACAAAGAATCCATGCTGAAATTGAAAGCGGAAAACTTGATAAAGAGTTTATTGAAGTTGAAATTTTAGATGAGCCAAAAGCAATGCCACTTATGCCTGGCATGGCTGGCATGGAAATTAACATTGGTGATATGTTAGGTAACATCTTGCCAAAACGAAAAAAACGAAAAAGATTAACTGTGGCAGATGCTAGAAAGAGTTTTATAGATGAAGAAAGTGATAGGCTAATTGATAATGATAGTGTGAACACCGAAGCATTAAGGCGAGCAGAACAAGATGGTATTATTTTCATTGATGAAATAGATAAAGTGGCTGGAAAAGGCAATAGTTCGGGTGCTGATGTTAGTAGAGAAGGGGTGCAAAGAGATATTTTGCCAATAGTTGAAGGCTCCACTGTTAGCACTAAATATGGCTCTATTAAAACAGATTACATTTTGTTTATTGCAGCGGGTGCATTTCATATTTCAAGCGTTAAAGATTTAATTCCAGAACTGCAAGGAAGATTTCCTGTAATAGTTGAACTTTCAAGCCTTGAAAAAGAAGATTTTATTAAAATTCTAACTGATACCGAAAATTCACTTATTAAACAATATTGTGCATTGCTTGCAGTAGATAATATTAACTTAATTTTTAAACCAGATGCAATAGATGAAATTGCAAACACAGCAGTGTTTGAAAATAAAAATGTTGAAAACATTGGTGCAAGAAGACTTCACACTATAATGGAAGCACTTGTTGAAGATATTTCATTTAATGCTTCGGGCGATCACCCAATTATTGAAATTGAAATTGATAGAAAATATGTTATTGAACATTTAAAGCCAGTTCTTGATGAAATTAAAAATAAAACAAAACCAAAGATTGGTTTTTACAGCATAGATTAAGTTTTCTATTAAGGAGAAAAATATGATTAATAGACCAAAAGGCACAAAAGATGTGTTGCCAAACGAAATAGCAAAATATAATTATTTTGAACAAACTGCAAGAAAAGTGTTTGCTAAATATAACTTTAAAGAAATTAGAACCCCAGTTTTTGAACACACAGAGTTATTTGTTCGTGGTGTGGGTGAAAGTAGCGATATTGTAAACAAAGAGATGTATACCTTTAAAGATAAAGCAGATAGAAGTTTGACTTTAAAGCCAGAAGGCACTGCATCTATTGCAAGGGCGGTTATAGAAAATGGGTTAGATAATGAGGCTATGCCATTAAAATTATTTAGCTATGTCCCTTGTTTTAGATATGAAAAACCACAGTCTGGAAGGCTTAGAGAGCATCATCAGTTTTCAATCGAGGCTTATGGTAGCAATGAAGCAAGTTTAGATGTTGAGGTTATGGGGCTGGTTAGTGAAATATTTAATCAATTAAATTTTACTAATTATGAATTAAACATTAATTCAATAGGTTGTGCTAAATGCAGAAAAACATATATTGAAAAATTAAAAGAGTATTATACACCTTTTGTTAATAATTTATGTGAAGATTGTAAACGCAGATTTCAGCAAAATCCATTAAGATTATTAGATTGCAAAGAAAGTTCTTGCACAGCAATTAAAGAAAACGCACCTAAACCAAAAGATTATTTGTGTGAAGATTGCAAAAAGCATTTTGATGAGGTTAAGTTATTATTAGAAGCGTCAAAAATACCTTATAAAATTAATCCAATATTAGTTCGTGGGTTAGATTATTATACTAAAACAGTTTTTGAATTTATGACCACAGAAGAGGGAGCACTTGGCACAATTTGTGGTGGAGGAAGATATGATGGGTTGCTTGAAGAACTTGGTGGTAAACCTTTAAGTGGTGTAGGTGTTGGCTTAGGTGAAGAAAGAATATTAATCTTGTTAGAAAAGAATAAGATTGATATTCCACAAGAAGATGCTCTTGATTTATTTGTAGCAACAACTGACAAGCAAAAGTTACCATTTGTTATGCAGTTAGTTAATTTACTTCGCAATAAAAACTTTAAGGTTGATTATGATCAATGTGGAAGAAGCCTTAAATCGCAAATGAAGTTTGCAGATAAAATTGGAGCTAAAAACATTGTGGTTATTGGAGATAACGAAATAAATACTTTTACTGTGCAGCTTAAGAATATGAAAACTGGGGCAGTTAAAACTGATAAAATTAATAATATTAGCAAATTAATAAAATAGAGGAGAAATATTATGGAACATATTACAGAAAAAAATTTTAATGAAATTGTTACAAATAAAGATAAAATGGTTGTTGTTGACTTCTGGGCTAGTTGGTGTGGACCATGTAGAATGATGGCACCTAACTTTGAGCAAGTTGCAGAAGAATTGAAAGACGATTACATATTTGCAAAATGCAATATTGATGACTGTGAAAATATTGCAAGAATGCAAAATATACAAAGTATCCCAACAATTGCGATTTATAAAAATGGTAATGAAATTGCAAGATTTTTGGGTTTTTGCACACAAGATGAACTAAAAAGACGCATAAAATCGCAAAACTAAGGGTTATATAACCCTTTTTTTACTAATAATTTATATGCAAATATTGACTTTGTATTTAAGGTGTGCTAAAATAAAGTTAATTTTTAAAGGTTAGGAGAATATTATGGAAAAAATCAATAATGTTTATCTAGACTATGCTGCAACAACGCCAATTAGTGGCGAGGTTTATCGCGAAATGCTTACGGCACTAAATGATGTTTATGGTAATGCAGCAAGTTTATATGCAAAGGGTAGAGAAGCAGATGAAGCCTTAAATTTGGCGAGAGAAAAAGTTGCAAAGGCCATTGGAGCAAATGCTAACGAAATTTATTTTACTTCTGGTGGTAGCGAATCTAATAACTGGGCAATAAAAGGAATAGCAAGGGCAAATAGAAATAAAGGCAATCATATTATAACAAGTGCTATTGAACATCCATCTGTACTTGAATCTTGCAAAGCACTTGAAAAAGAAGGTTTTGAAGTTACTTATATTCCAGTAGATAGTAAAGGTATTATAGACTACACTGCAATTGTTAAAGCCATAAAACCTGAAACGGTTTTAATTTCAATAATGAGTGCTAATAACGAAGTGGGAACCATTGAACCAATAAGAGCCATTGCAGAACTTGCAAAATTGAACAACATACCTTTCCACACAGATGCAGTTCAAGCTATTGGTGCAATTCCGTTTAATGTTCACGAAATGAATATTTCAGCATTAAGCCTTTCAGCACATAAAATTTATGGACCTAAGGGAATTGGTGTTCTATTTGTCAAGCAAGGCATTAAAATTGAAAAATTTATTGACGGTGGACATCAAGAAAGAAATATGCGTGCTGGCACAAGCAATGTTCCGGCTGCTGTTGGTTTAGGTAAAGCAATTGAAATTGCAACGGAAAATTTAGATGAAAATAACAAGAAGTTAAAGAGCATAAGAAAATATTTCTTAAAGCAAGTTAGCGAAAGAATTCATAACATAAGTTTAAACGGTCACCCAACTCAAAGATTACTTAATAATGTTAATATTTCATTTGAAGGTGTAGAAGGTGAAGCCCTTCTAATGATGTTAGATAGGTTTGGAGTTAGTGTTTCAACTGGTTCTGCTTGTGCATCTGGAAGCCTTGAACCAAGTCATGTGTTAATTGCAATGGGATTAGATCAAGAGATTGCTCAATCTTCAATAAGGTTTACATTTGGCGTTAACACAACAACTGAAGAGATTGATTATGCTGTTAATGCACTTTATAAAGCCGTAAAGAAAATTAGAAGTATTTCTGCAATAAGAATTTATAAAAATAAGGTGGAATTGTAATATGTATACGGAAAGACTTTTAGAAGAATTTTATAATCCAACTAATGTAGGCGTAATTAAAGGTGCAGATGCTGTTGGTAAAGTGAAAGACCGCACATGCGGAGATATTATTAAAATTTACATTGCTGTTGAGAATGATACAATTGTTGATGTTAAGTTTCAAACTTATGGAAGCACAGTTGCAATTGCAGCATCTAGTTTAGCAACTAAACTTATAATGGGGAAAACCTTTGATGAAGTTTACACAATAACAAGCAGTCAAATAAAAAGTGAATTAGGTGGTAACATTCCAGCAAATAAAAATTATGCAATTAATCTTGTTGAAGAAGCCATTCATTTAGCAATAAACAACTATTTTGAAAAAACTCTTGGTTATATTCCAGATAAGTTTAAAGTTGGAAACATTACTAATAGTGATGAATTAGAGCAGAATAACGAAGAACAAAAAGACGAAAAAGAAAAAAGCGAAAAAACAGAAAAAAAATCATTAAAAATTAAAGTTAAACCTGCAATAGTTGAAGATGATGATGATAGTGATGATGAAGAAGATGTAAATGATGACAGCGTTGATAAAATGGTTGCAGAAATAAAAGCAAAAGAAGTTGTTTCAAAAGACGAAGATGATAAAAATGCAATTGTTGTTAATGAAAAAACAAATAATGGACCTTCAAGAACTGTAACAAAAACACTTGAAGTTTATACAAAAGATATTGACGATATTGACGACGAAGACCAAATTTTTAATTCAATAGACAACTTAACTTCAACACTAAGCGATGCACTTAAAAAATTAAATGAAGAGAACAAAGAATAGAGAGTTTATTAACTCTCTTTTTTTATTATAAATAGATTTAAAATAAATAGATAATTAATTATGCATAAAATGTCGAATTGTGGGGAAACTAGATATAACTAAAAGGCATTAAGTGCAGTTAGCAGAGTTAAATGCTCTAATTATTGTAAAGTGATGTGTCTTAATTCCTTTTAGAAATAAGGAGGGAATTATGAAAGAGTTCTTGCAATGTTGTTTTGTTTCAATGCTTGTTGGTGCAACCGTGGGTGCAGTTTTAGTAACAAAAAATAAGCAAATACAAGAATATGTTCAAAAGGGCACAAATATGGTTGAAGATAAAATTGATGACATTAAACAAAGTATGCAAAAAGCAAAAAAGAGCATTAAATAGTTCTCTATTTTGTAAAAAGTTAGTTCATTTAGTGGACTAACTTTTATTTTTATGCTAAACTAAATTAATAGGAGTGTGTATGAAAAAACTTGGGCTAGACATTGGTTCTGTGCGAATTGGCATTGCCACTAGTGATATGCTTGGAATAATTGCTTCAGCCCTTGAAGTTTATAAGCGTAAATTCTTAAAAGCAGATATCTATTATATTTCAGAATTGGCAAAAAAACTTGAAGTCGATACTATTGTTATAGGCAAACCTTTAAAATTAGATGGCAGTTCTGGACAAAGTGTTGCTATGGTTGATGAATTTGCTAATGAACTTTCAAAAATTTGTAATATTCCTATTGTTTTTCAAGATGAAAGGCTTTCAACTGTTTCAGCGCAACGGATGCTGATTGAAGGTAATGTTAGAAGAGAAAAACGCAAGGATTTAGTAGATGCAGTTGCGGCGACAATTATTTTGCAAAATTATCTTGATAAACCAAAAAAATCTGTATAATAAATTTGTGAATGCTAAAAATATAAAATAAAATTTTATGCAATCATATTTTATTAAAAAATTAAAAGGAGATTTAATTATGGCAAACGAAAAAGATTTAAAAGTAGATGGGCAATTACCTGAATCTATTGACCACATGGCAAATGATGATGATGATATAGTGACACTTGTGAGCAGTGAAGGAGAAGAGGTAGATTTTGTTGAGGTTGCAGGCATTGCATTCCAAGGCGAATTTTATGCTATTTTGCAACCAGTGGAACTTTTAGAAGGTATGGAAGAAGATGAAGCTCTTGTGTTTAAAGTAACTAAGGGTGAAGGTGGAGAAGATAAGTTTGAAATTGAACTTGACGATGCTGTTATTGATGCAGTCTTTGCAGAGTATAATAAATTGTTAGACGAAGCAGATGGTCAGGCTGAATAATTGTATTTAAAGTAAATTAATTTATAATTAAAGTATGATTAATAAAAAATACTAGTTTTTGCTAGTATTTTTTTGTTGCTATTCAAATTAAAAATTTTTTAACGCAAACGGCTATTTTAAAATGTTACTTTAATCTAACATGTCTTCATAACTAACATTGAATAATGCACATAATTTTTTTAAAGTCAAAAGATCAGGTTCAGTGTTACCACATTCCCAATCGCTAATTGTTCTGGCTGAAAAACCTAATTTTTCTCCAAGTTCTTTTTGAGTTAATCTATTTTCTAGTCGTAGCATTTTAAGGTTATTTTTAAAGTTTATTAAAATCATATAAATATCATGGCGGAAAATCCGCTAAATTATTTGACATAGCGGAAAATCCGCTGTAAACTATTATTAGTTTTATAAGGAGGAAGACTAATGAATGAAAATTTGACTAATAATTTGATTTCGTTTAGAAGACAAAGGAATATTTCCACAAAAGAATTAGCAAGTGTTTTAAGCATGACAGAAGACGAATATATGAAATTTGAATATGGCATTGAATATCCTACACTTGAAGTTTTAAAAAAACTAGCTTCATTTTATGGTGTTGAACCAGCAAGTTTTTTTGTGATGCAACAATCATATAATGGTAGGCAAGGTAAAACTAATCAATATGGGCAAGCCAATGTACAACTTTTAAATCGCGAAAAATATACTTGTTCAAAAGTAGCATGCATATTTCTATTAATTTTATCAGCTGCTTTCTTTATTTTTGCAATTTTTGATTTTTATGGAATAAATATGCGCATGGAATCTTTTGGTGAAACTCACAATTATAGAGAAACTGCATCGTTATATGATCTTTTTGATGCCGATGGGCTTTATGTGTTTATGTTGGTTTTATTAATTTTAGTTGCTATTTGGGATATAGTAGATAATATTCTATTATTGTCTGGTAGTTGGTCAAAAGGAAAATATTCAAAAGTAAGTAGTATTTTTAAATTGATTAGTACTGGAATTTCAATTGTAGCGTTTTCTGTTATTATAATTAGGCTTTTAACGGAGTCATCAATCTCACAATCTATTGGAAGTGCAGAAGTTAGCTCGTCAATATTTTTATGTTATGGTGGTTGCCTTATTTTAATTGCTTGGTTACTTATAACCTCTATTACTAAAATAATTGCATTTGCTAAAACAAAAAGGGTAGCTTAACATGAATAAAGTTAAAAAAATTTTATTTTCTTTTTTATTGATTTGTTCTTTAATATTTGTTTCTTGTGGAGTAACTGCATGTAATAACAAGAATCTAATTCCATCTTTTCCTATAGAATCAACTGACCCAGAAGACCAGACTAATAAAGATTTGATACTTAATTCAACCATAGATGGCGTAACATATGATTTATTAAGTGTAACTGCATTTTCAAATTCTAAATATTATGAAATAGTGTCGGGAAGTTATTATACAGGTGTTGATTTACTTTATTGTTTTGATGTAACAGTAGAATTAAATGTAAATAATAATTCAAGTAAGGATATAAAACTGGCGAAGGGCGCAGGTGATTCTTTTATCTCTTATAATGAAGAAATGAAATTTTGTTATGGTAGTAGTATAAAAACAATGAATGTTTCAAATCAACTTAATGGCGATTTATTTGATGGCACAATTACTGTTGCTAGTAAAACCAACGAAGTTGTAACTTTGTATTTTGATATATATATACAAGGTCCTTTGTATTATGATTTGAATAATTATACTAGCGCAGAAGCCGTGAACGATTTTGTAAGAAGCAAATCAAAAAATTATTATGGACAATATTTTGAACAAAAATCACAATTATTACAAAACACCATTTTTTCTTACAGGCGCGGGGAAACCGATGTTTTAAGATTTAAGATTAGTGCAAATAACATAATAGAAACTGATTTTAGTTAAAACTAAATCAATTCAAGAATTAAATAAAAATTTGTTTAATCTCTTGATATTGATTTTTTTTTGTGCTAGAATAGATAAGAAATCACACCTTTGCTGATGGATTTACTGTTGCCTAATTTCAATTAGGTTGTAAGTTCAGGTGACGCATTGGGAGGAAATAAAAACAAGGAGGAAATAAAAATGTCAGTAGTATCAATGAAACAATTGCTTGAAGCCGGTGTTCATTTTGGTCATCCAACTCGTAAATGGAATCCAAAAATGAAAAAATACATTTTTACCGCCCGCAACGATATTTACATCTTGAACCTTGAAGTTACTGTTGGTTTAATCGACCAAGCGTATTCATTTGTTAAAGAAGTAGTATCTAGTGGAAAGTCGGTTTTATTTGTTGGCACTAAAAAACAAGCAAAAGACGCTGTTATAGAGGAAGCACAAAGATGTGGCATGTTCTATATGGGTAATCGTTGGTTAGGTGGAACTTTAACTAACTTTAAAACTATTAGAGCACGCGTAGACAGACTTAATAAACTTAACTCTATGGAACAAACTGGCGAATTTGACCTTTTACCTAAAAAGGAAGTTGCTAAACTTAAAGCCGAAAGAGATAAGTTAGAAGAAAATCTTGGTGGTATTAAAGATATGCACACTATGCCAGGCGTTTTATTTGTTGTTGACCCTAAGAAAGAATATATTGCTGTTCGTGAAGCTAGAAGTTTAGGTATTCCAATTGTTGGGCTTGTGGACACTAACTGTGATCCAGATGATGTAGATTATGTTATTCCGGGTAATGACGATGCTATTAGAGCAGTAAAACTTATTGCTGGGGCAATTGCAGATGCTGTTATTGAAGCAAAAGAAGGCGAAGAAGGTTTGGCAAAACGCAAAGCAGCCGAAGCAAAGCCAGAAGATCAAGCAGATGAAGTTGAACCAAAAATGGCAGATGTTATAGCGGAAGCAGATAGCAAAGCAAAACAAGAAAAAGAAGAAAATACAGATAAGGAATAATTAATAGGGGGAAACAAAAATGTTTACAGCAAAAGATGTTGTTGAATTGCGTGAAAAAACTGGTGTTGGAATGTTGCAATGCAAGCAAGCATTAACAGAAACAAATGGTGACATGGAAAAAGCAATAACATATCTTCGTGAAAAAGGCATTGCTTCTGCCGCTAAGAAAGAAGGTAGAATTGCAGCTGAAGGTATTGTTGAAAGTTATATTCATGGCAATGGTAAGATTGGCGTTTTAATAGAAGTTAACTGCGAAACAGACTTTGTTGCAAAAAGCGATGCGTTTAAAACCTTGGTTCACGATATTGCAATGCACATTGCAGCAGCAAATCCGCTTTACATTAATGATGCTGAAGTAGATCAAACTGCACTAGCTAAAGAGAGAGAAATTTATAAAGCCCAAGCATTAAACGAAGGCAAGCCAGAAGCAGTTGCTGAAAAAATGGTTGAAGGTAGAATTAAAAAGTATCTTAAAGAAGTTTGCTTGCTTGACCAAATGTTTGTTAAAGACCCAAGCAAAGACATTAGAACTTTAATAAACGAAGCAATTTCTAAAATTGGTGAAAAAATTACTGTTAGAAGATTTGTTCGTTTTGTTATGGGTGAAGGTCTTGAAAAAAGAAATGAAAACTTTGCAGAAGAAATTAAAAAACAAACCGAAGGCAAGTAATATAAATAATAAACTAAAAAAATAGCTCACTATTGTGGGCTATTTTTATTTTTTCATAGATTTTGCTAGCGAAATAAATAAATCAACAGGAAGCAATATAAACAAAAAATAGTAGTTATCGTATTGAAAAATTTGATTTATCTTTGATATATAGAAATAATTAAATAATTTAAAAAAACTCTTAATATTTCCTTGAATTTCTAATAAAAGGTATTAAGAAATATGCATATTAATATTTTTTTAATTAGGTAAAATATAATGTTAATATTTCGTAATTTTTGCTTGTAAATTTATAAAACTTGACAATAATTTAAGTTAAAGGTAAAATTAAATTATGGAAATTAAAAAAGCATATTTAGTTTTTAACTCGGGCGCAGGAAAAAATAGATCTAATTTAATAGCAGAAGAGATTGCGAGTGTATTAAAAAATAAATGCAACGCAGATTGTAGTTTATTTGAAAGTAATAGTGCTGAAAGTGATAGAATTTTTGCAAAATCTGTTATAGAAGAAGAAAAATCAGTAGTTATTGTTTTGGGTGGTGATGGAACACTAGGAGCAATAGTTAGAAGTTTAGTGGAACAGAATAAAAATATTCCCCTTGCAATTTTTCCTTGTGGCACAGCAAATGATTTTGCAACTGCATGTTGCATTCCTAAAAAAGTTCCAGAATTTGTAGAATTTTTAACAAAAAGTGAGCCAATTAGCATTGATATTGCAAAAGTATGTGAAAATTCTTATGCCATTAATGCTGTAGGTTCTGGCAATTTTTCAAATGGAGTTACTATTTATAGTCATAAAGCGAAAAAAATTTTTGGGAAATTTGGTTATTATTTTAAATGTGTTGGTGAGTTTTTTAAAATTAAATTTTGTAAATTAACATTTAAGTGTGATGACGAAGAACCATTTTGTGTTGATACATATATGTATTATCTAGTAAATTCACATAGAGCAGGTGGGTTTAATCACTTTGCACCAACAGCCGAAATTAATGATGGAAAATTCGATTTAATTATTATTAAAAAATGTAACTTATTTCAATGTTTAAGTGTTTTTTCTAGTATTTTAAGAGGTAAAACATTAAAAAATAAGCATATTATAGCAAAAAATGTGCAAAAATTAATAGTTACCGGCGGAGAAGGTCATGATAAGTTTTATAGATGTGATATTGATGGTAATGCAGGACCAATAGGCACACTTAATGTTGAGATTTTAAAGGGCAAGGTAAAAATATTTACAAATTGTAATACAAATTAAAATGTGTGTTATTTTATTTGATAAATTAATTAAAATTTAGTATATTATAAAAAGTTATAAACAAGGAGAAAATTATGGCAGAACATAATGAAAAAATTGATGAAATTTTTATGGATTTTGAAATGGGGCTAGAAAAGCAAATTGATCATTTTAAAGCAGAACTAAATAATGTTAGGGCGGGACGTGCAAATCCCCATGTTTTAGATAAGATTTTGGTTGATTATTATGGCACACCAACCCCACTTGCACATATATCTAATATTAGTGTGCAAGATGCAAGAATTTTGGTTATTTCACCATGGGATAGCAGTTTAGTTAAGCCAATTAGTAAAGAAATTATGGCAAGTGATATTGGAATTACCCCTAGTGATGATGGTAAAGTTATTAGGCTAGCATTTCCACAACTAACCGAAGAGAGAAGACGGGAGTTGGTTAAATCAACTAAAAAAATGGCAGAAGATAATAAAGTTGTTTGTAGAAATGTTAGAAGAGATGCGTTAGAAGAGTTGAAAAAATTAAAAAAAGATAGCATTATAACCGAAGATGATTTGGCAGGTTTTGAAAAAGATATTCAAAAGAAATTAGATTCAACAACTGCCGAAATTGATAAGATTATGCAAGCAAAAGAAGTAGAAATAATGCAAGTGTAAAGGAGTTAAATTCTTAAATTTTAATGGCGTTTAAAAAAAAGAAAAATATTACAGAAGAAATAGATTTTAATAATTTGCCCAATCATATTGGGTTTATTATGGATGGAAATAGGCGTTGGGCAAGGCAAAGAAATTTACCAACACTTGCTGGACACAGAGAAGGTGCCGAGGCATTAAAACGAATTGTTAAAAGAGCAAGTGAAATAGGCATTAAAAACCTATCTTTCTTTTGTTTTTCTATTGAAAATTTTAAACGCAGTAAAGAAGAAGTAGATTATTTATTTAAATTAATCAATGAAATTGCTTCACTTATGGGAGATTTAATTAAAATTGATTATAGGTTTGTGCATTCGGGAGACAAATCACTTTTACCAGAAGATTCGGTTAAAATTATTGAAGAGATTGAAGAAAAAACAAAAAACTGTAAAACTGGTGCAGTAAACTTTTTGATTGCTTATGGTGGTAGGCATGATATAGTTTGTGCTGTGAAAAAAATAATTAATGAAAAAGTTGATGCTGATTATATTAATGAAGAATCTTTTAAAGATTATCTTACTACTTCTAAAATGCCCGATTTGGATTTGTTGGTTAGAACAAGTGGAGAGCAACGCATAAGCGGGTTTATGCTTTATAACATGGCTTATGCTGAATTATATTTTGTGAAAAAACACTGGCCTGAATTTAAGGCAAAAGACCTGGATGATTGTGTTTTAGAATTTCAAAAACGCAATCGCAGGTTTGGTGAATAGGAGAAAACTTTATGCTGAAACGAACCATAACTGGCTTATGCATATTATTAGTAATTGCTGGCTTTATTGCTTTAAGATTAATCAGCCCGCTTTTCTTTGATGCTTTTGTTTTAATAATAATTTATGCATCTTTAATTGAAATGTTTATGGCATATAAAGTTGCAGATAAAAAATTTTTAAAAACTCCTTTGGTAATATTTCCTGTGGGTCTTTGGGCTATTTTCAAATTTACAAATAATCCATTAATTTGGTTTGTTGTTGCAATGTTAGCTTTATTTATTATAAGCATGCTTTGTGAACTTATTATAGATGCAAAGAATAGAAAAATTGGTAATGCAGAGTTAAACACTAATGAAAAAAATGTAAATAGACCATTATTATCTTTAACAAAAACTACATTACAAGTTGCTATTTACCCTACAACATTGCTTGCTTTTTTATTCGGTATTAATAATTTAGGACTTAATCTTGGATTTATTGGTTTAATTATGGTTTTTGCTATAAGCATTTTTACAGATGTTTTTGCATATTGTTTTGGTATGATGCTAGGCCAAAAAAGCAAAGGAAAACTTGCACCTGAAATTTCGCCTAAAAAAAGCATTATAGGTGCTATCTTTGGAGCAATTGGTGGATTAATTGCTGGAGGACTAGGGTGGTTGTTTTTCTATTACTTAGGTTGGTTTAACGCAATAACCACATTATCTCTTACAAATTCAATCATTTTATTTGCCTTAATTGGTGTGTTTGGCAGTTTGCTTACACAATTTGGTGACCTTGTTGCAAGTGCATTTAAGCGCACTGTTGGGTTAAAAGATTTTGGGAATATCTTTCCTGGGCATGGCGGATTTATGGACAGAGTAGATGGGCAAATGTTCTGTGCTGTTTGTGTTTATGCTTTATTTATTCTAATTATTTAAAAGGGGACGATTATGTTATCAACAATTCTATATATCTTGCTAGCCATTGTGATTTTATTAATTTTAATTACCGTGCATGAATTTGGACATTTTTTAGCAGGAAAACTATTAGGTTTTAAAATTAATGAATTTTCAATTGGGTTTGGTAAACATGCTATATATCAAAAAACAAATAAAAATGGTGAAAAATTTTCAATAAGATTAATCCCATTGGGTGGATATTGTGCGTTTGAGGGCGAAGATGAAGATAACCCTAATCCTAATGCATTTAATAATCAAAAACCATGGAAAAGATTGATTGTAACCTTGGCTGGTGTGTTTTTTAACTTTTTATTTGGTGTGCTTACTGCTGCAATATTTTTGATGTGTAGTGGTTATGCTGTTCCAAAGGTTGATATTATTGCACCAAATAACCCATATTTTATGCAAGGGGACATTATTCACAAAATAAATGGAGAAAGTCTTGAAATATATAGACAAATGAGCGACTTAACATCAAAATTCGGTGAAGGTGAAGAGATAATATTTACAATTGAAAGAAATGGCGAAATTATAGATATTTCAGTTGCTAAACAAAATTATTCAGCATATTATTTTGTTGCCAATGAAACGGGCGTAATTAATAACCTTTATGATGTTGGTGGGAATGCTATTAGTAGCCAAGAGTTTAAAACTTTAATTTTTTCATTAACTCCAACTAAGGCGGAAGATGGCACAATTGAAAAATTGGTAATTCCAACGGGTATGTTTTTCTATAAAGATAATAATGGTAATTTAATAGAATATAGTAGCGATGATTTAATAGAAAAAGCCATGATTACTCTTGCACCAGAAGGCGTTTCATTAGGATTTGTTTATTCTAATTATGCTAAAAGTTATGGTTTTTTTGAGGCATTATTAAAAGCTTGGCCTTTCACCTTCTATATTTGTGGTGTAATTCTTTCTGCCCTTGCAGGAATATTTACAGGTGCAACACAACTTAAAGATTTAGGTGGAACAGTTACTGCTATTGGACAAATGGCAGAAGTTTCGTCGATGGGATTTAATCAATTTTTAATGCTGTTCCCTCTATTATCATTAAATTTAGCAATATTTAATGTTTTGCCAATCCCTGCATTAGATGGTGCAAGAGCCGTGTTTATTTTAATTGAAATGATATTTAGAAAGCCTGTTCCTAGAAAAATAGAAGGATATATTCATGCAGTTGGATTAATATTGCTATTTGCCCTTGTTATTTTCCTAGATGTTTATCACTTTTTCTTTCTTTAATATTATTGATTGACTATGTGAAAAAATTTGTGCTTAACAAAAGAGGTAATAATGGAGATAGAGTTAATAACTGAAAAGTTAAATGAATGGACTAATAATGAATTTGGTTTTGTGCTTCGTTCGGCAAATCTTCATGCTAATAATGCTTGTTCATTAGAATTTGGATATAATGATGGTTGTATTTTGAATAAGCAAAAAAGGCAAGAATGTCAACTATTTTTGCTTAAACTATTACCAGAAGGATTTATTTACGATATTAAATTTACTAAAAACTATATTACAGATGAAACCATTAAGGTTAAAATAGATGAATTGTCGCACGACAATTTTCCTGCATTGGTTTATGCTTATGACTCATCATATTTTAAAGATGGAAAGTATGTAGTTACTTTGAAAATAAATGAAAACTTTTTAAATTATGCAAAATTTAAAAATATTCAAAACTTACTAGAAATAAAACTAAAAGAAAATTTTTTAGCAGATTTTATTGTTGAACTTAAAATTGATGATTCTATTGGCGAAACAGAGGAAATTACTGATGATGAAGAGTTTGTTTCGCCTCAAGAAATACCACGAATAATAGAAGTGACAGATATTAGCTCTTTGTGTGGTGATAAGGTTACTGGACCAGCTAATTATATAAAAGATATGAATAAACCTATGGTTGGTGTTACTCTTTGTGGAACAGTTAAATATTTAAAAATAAATGAAATTAAAAAGAAAACTAATAATCTAAATGAAAATAAACTAGAAGAACATGAAATAAAAGATGCTGAAGAAAAACCCGAAGAACAATATGTTAGAAAATATTTAAAATTTGTGTTGCAAGACTTCACTGGTGAAATTAATTGCATTTATTTTGCAAATAAAACCACTATTAGTAATGCAGAAAAACTGCAAGATGGGAGTCAAATTATAGCATTTGGGAATATTGAAGAAAATAAGTTTTCAAGTGGGTTAGATTTTAAAATTAAAAACATTAGTCTTTGTTTGTTGCCCGCTAAATTCGAAGAACCGATTATATTTAAACCAGAGCCAGAGCATTATAAATATGTGTTCCCGCAACCTTATATTCAAAAGGAACAAGTTGATTTATTCCATGTTCTTTCAAATTCGCAAGAAGAAACTGTTCCCTATCTTAAAACACATGATGTTGTTGTGTTTGACTTTGAAACAACAGGACTTTCTGCAACCGATTGCAAGATAATTGAAATTGGTGCAGTTAAAATTTCTGGTGGTAAGATTACTGAACAATTCGAAACCTTTGTTGATCCAGAAGAGCATATAGACGAAGAAAGCACTAAAATTCATGGCATTGTTGATAGTGATGTTTCGGGTTCACCAACATATAAACAAGCATTACAAGACTTTTATAAATTTACACGCAACACAACATTAGTGGCTTATAATATTGGTTTCGATTATAGTTTTTTAAGTCTTTATGGAACTCTTGCAGGCTATAATTTTGATAATCCACAGATTGATGCACTAAAATTGGCATCTAAGAATGTTAAAGGTGTGAAAAATTATAAACTAAAAACAATAGCCGACCATTTAGGTGTGCTTTTAGATAATGCACATAGGGCGGTTTATGATGCCATTGCAACTGCCGAAGTGTTTATTAAACTTGCGAAATATATTGAAGAATAATATAAATAAAACATAATTATTAAAAGAAAAAATTTATAAATAAGTTTAAAAGGTCTATTATAAGTTTAAAAGGTCTATTAATATAATGCTAAAAGTTTTGCAATTAATGTAACATGAAATGTAAATTAAAAATGTTTATAGATTATGGTAAGTGGTATATGCTGAACGACTGTGTAAGGGGAAATAATTTGGAAATAAAATATTCAAAAATATTTTTAAAATACTTGCAAAATGGTTATAATTAAGTTATACTATAATTGTAATTATGCTTATCTTTGGGAGAGACAGCCGTCTCTCCTAAATTTTTGGGATAAGCATAGATAGGAGAAATTCATGAGTAAATCTGTTAGCAATACAGTTCAAGAATTTTTAAAACCTATTATTGAAAATTTAGGTTATGAAATTGTTGAAGTAGATTTTTCTAAGAAAAATGATGGTAATAATTTAACGGTGTTTATTGATAAAACTGGTGGTGTTAGCCTTGATGATTGTGTTCGAGTGCACGAAGCAATAGATGCACCATTAGATGAATTAGATCCAACCGCAGGAGAGCATTATATTTTAAATGTTAGTTCGCCGGGATTAGATAGACCTATTAAAACAGATGCAGACTTAAATCGTAATTTAAATGAAAAATTAGAAGCGAGTACTTTTACTAAGATTGGTAACAAAAAGCATTTTGAAGGTATTTTAACTAATTTTGATGAAAACGATATAACACTTAAAGACAATGGCAAAGAGTTTAAAATTGCTCGAAATAATATTTCAAAACTAAATAAATATATAGAATTTTAAGGAGAAGAAAGGTGACAAATAAAGATTTTTTTCTAGCACTAGAAGAGTTAGAAGCACAAAAAGGAATTAAAAAAGAGTTTTTTATTGAAACTCTTGAAACTGCGTTGGTTGCGGCATATAAGAAGAATTTTGGGGAAGCAAGAAGCGTGGAAGTTAAGCTTAATCCTGAAAAAAATACAATTAAAGTTATTGCTTATAAAACAGTGGTAGATGAAGTGACTGACCCAGACACACAAATTTCACTTGAAGATGCTCAAGAAATTAAAAAGGGTTATAAAGTTGGCGACACTATTAGTGAAGAGATAACACCAAAAGATTTTGGTAGAATTGCGGCAGGAACTGCAAAACAAGTTATTATTCAAAAACTAAGAGAAGCAGAAAGAAGTTTGGCTTATGGCGAACTAGAAGATAAAGTTGATACTTTAATCAATGGAATTATTAGAAGAGTAGATAATAATATAGTTTACATTGAGTTATCAGGCACTACTATTGAAGGTGTTATGATGGAAAGTGACCAAATTCCTCAAGAAAAATATATTCCTGGTGCTAGAATTAAAGTTTACATTAAGAAATTAAGAGAAACGGCAAGGGGTGTGCAAGCCATTGTTTCAAGAAGTGTTCCTGCATTTGTTCGTAAATTATTTGAAGCAGAAGTTCCAGAAATAACATCGGGTGTTGTTGAGATTAAAAACATTGTTCGTGAAGCAGGGTATAGAACTAAAATTGCTATTTTCAGTAATGACCCTAATGTTGATGCATTAGGTGCTTGTGTTGGTAATCGTGGGGTTAGGGTAAACGCTGTGGTTAACGAGTTAAATGGCGAAAAGGTAGATATAATTATTTGGTCAAGTGACCCATTTGAATATATAGCTCGTGCTTTAAGCCCAGCAAAAGTAATTAGTGTTGAAATTGATGAGGTTTTAAAAACTTCTAAAGTTGTTGTTCCAGACGATAAACTTTCTCTTGCAATTGGTAAAAATGGGCAAAATGTTAGGCTTGCAGCAAAATTGACTAATTGGAAAATTGATGTTAAAAGTGAAAGTGCTAATGCTAAACAAGAAAGTGAACTGGCAAATGCAAATCAAATTTCAACTGATGTTAATGATGCTAGTTCATTGTTTATAGACCTTGATGATTAAGGAATAGGTATGAATAAAGATAAGAAACCACAACGCATGTGTTTGGCATGTAGGGAAATGAAAGATAAAAATGAATTAATTAGATTTGTGCGTAGTGCCGACGGCAATATTATTTTAGACACAACTGGCAAAGCCCAAGGTAGAGGTGCTTATGTTTGCAATAATAAAGATTGTGTTTTAAAATGTATTAAAACGCATGCACTTAATAGGGCATTTGCACAAAACATTGATTCAAGTGTTTATGAAAAATTAAAGGAAGAATATGAAGAAAGAAATAAGCAAAATTAATACATATATAAATTTTGCAATAAAAAGCGGAGATTGTGTTTTTGGAGTTGATAAAATCTTAAAAACTAAGCCATATTTGATTATTTATCATGAATCACTTGCAAATAATTCACTTAATAAAATTAAAACAAAATTGCATGATGTGCTTATTGTTATGCTTAATGAAGTATTTGATGCGTTTGTTGATAAAGATATAAAAGTGCTTGCAATTTGCAATAAGAATTTAGCAAATGCTTGCATAGAAATTTTAAGGTTAAAAGGTTTACTTGGAGGGATTACTGTTGAGTAATATTGAAAACAAAGAAAAAATGTCACTTGCAAATATTAAAATAGTGCAAGAAAGCTTAAAAAATAATACTGTTAGTCAACTTATGGCTAACACAAAGAAAACTCGTGCAAAGCTTGAACAAATGCTTTCTTCTTTGCATGCACAAGCAAATGAACTTAGAGCAAAAGAAGCAGATAAATTAAAACAAAAGCAAACTGTTAGTAAAACAACAGAGGTTTTAGAAGTCGTAGAAAATAAAAAAGTTGAAGAAAAACCTAAGCCAAGTTCTGTGCAATCTAAGCCTAATCCAGTTCAAAATAAACCTCAAACCCAAACTAGAGTGTTTGCAGATAAACAGCAAAATAATAATTTTAAACAAAATAAAGAATACAATTCAAATTATAAAAACCAAGGGAAGCCACAGTTTGATAAATCACAAAATGGAAAATTTGTGCCTAAAAATAATGGTAATTTAACGAATGGCCAACGAAATAACAATGGTAAAGCATCATTTAACAAAACTGGTAATTCATTAAGAATAAAACCTGTTGAAACTTATGATGCATCTACTTTAATTAAAAAAGATATTAATCACACGACTAAAAAGAAGACATTTGAACATAGCGAAGACAAAAAGTCGATGAACAAAAAAGCTTTGGTTATGCGTGGTTATGTTGAAGATGCATCACTTATAGATGATGATTATAATGTGGGCGGTAAAAGAAAAACTAAAAAGGTTAAAGAACAACCAAGAGTTGTAGCACCTAAAATTGACCATGCTGTTATAACTACTGATAATTTAACAGTTAAGCTATTAGCGGAAAAAATTGGAAGACCTGTTACAGAAATAATGAGCAAATTTTTAATGCTTGGCATGATTGTTAATATTAATAGTAATATTGATTTTGATAGTGCTGAATTAATAGCAAATGAATTAGGTGTAACCCTTGAAAAGAAACACGAAAAAACTTTTGAAGAGCAAATGGCAGAATTGCATAACAGCCAAACAGAAGATGAAAAAGACTTGGTTAAGCGTCCACCTGTTATAACAGTTATGGGACATGTAGACCATGGCAAAACATCATTACTAGATAGAATTAGAAGAACTAATGTTTCTGCGGGTGAGGCAGGTGGTATAACGCAACATATTGGTGCTTACACAATTAATGTGGGTAAAGATATAATAACTTTTATTGACACGCCAGGTCATGCAGCATTTACTGAAATGCGTAAAAGGGGAGCAAATTTAACAGATATTGCGATTTTAGTTGTTGCTGCAGATGATGGAGTTATGCCACAAACTATTGAAGCAATTAAATACATAAAAGAAGCCAAAGTTCCAATGGTTGTTGCAATTAATAAAATTGATGTGCCAACTGCTAATGTTGATAGAATTAAACAACAACTAACAGAATATGATGTTGTGCCAGAAGAATGGGGTGGAGATGCAATAATGATTCCTATTTCCGCAAAAACTGGTGAAAATATTGATAAACTTTTAGAAATGATTTTGTTTGTTGCAGAATATTTGAATTTAAAGGCAAACCCAAAAAGGCAAGCAAGTGGTTCGATTATAGAGTCAAGACTTGATAAAGGCATGGGTTCTGTTGCAACAGTGCTTGTTCAAAATGGAACACTAAAAGTTGGGGACTATGTTTTAGCAGGTACATGTTCAGGAAAAGTTAGAGCAATGATTAACGATAAAGGTGAACATGTTAAGCAAGCAGGTCCATCAATTCCTGTTTCAATTTTAGGATTAACTGGTGTGCCAAATGCTGGTGATTCTATTTATGTTGTAGATGAAAAATTAAGCAAACAAGTTTTAGCTGAAAGAATTGAAAAAGAAAGAATGGGCTTGATTAAAAAAGCCGATATTTCAGTTGATTCACTAATGAACAAAATTACTGAAAGCAACTTTAAAGATTACAATGTTATAATAAAAGGTGATGTTGCGGGTTCGGTTGAAGCTTTAAAACAAACTCTTTCAGCAATTGCAAATGATGAAGTTAAAGTTAGGTGTATTCATGGTGGTGTTGGTGCAATTAATGAAAATGATGTTATGCTTGCACAAGCATCTAATGCCCTAATTATTGGATTTAATGTTAAGCCAGATTTTAAGGCAAAACTTCTTGCTGAAAAGTATAAAGTTGAAATTAAATTCTATAAAATAATTTATGAAGCAATAGACTTTGTGACAAATGCAATTGAGGCATTAAAAACACCTAAATATCAGGAAGTGGTAACAGGGCATGCAGAAATTAGACAATTATTTAAAGCAAGCAAAGTTGGTGTTATTGCAGGTTCTCACATGATAGATGGTAAAATAACAAAAACAAGTAAAGCAAGAATTATTAGAAAAAATAAAACTATTTTTGATGGTAATGTTAACACATTACAAAGAGAGAAAAACGAAGTTAAAGAGGCTCTTGCTGGGTTTGATTTTGGTGTTACCTTTGATAATTTTACTGCTCTTGAAGTTGGAGATATAATTGAGGCATATACACTTGAAAGAATATAAGGAGAGAAGTTTTGATGGCAAATAATGTAAGAATAGCAAGAATTAATGCCGAAATTCAAAGAAGTATTAGCAATATAATAAATAATACTTTAAACAACCCCGAACTTGAAAATGTTATAATTAGCGTTACTAAGGTAGACACTGCAGCAGATTTATTTGTTTCTAAGATTTATATTAGTGTTTTAGGTAACGACCAGTTACATGAAAGAATAATGGCAATTTTAGACAATGCAAAGGGATTTATTCGTCGTGAATTAGCACACGATATAGATTTACGCACTGTTCCAGAACTCGTTTTTATTGAAGATAATTCACAAGAATATAGCGAGAATATTAATAGGTTAATAAAACAAATTAATAAGGGGAATTAAATGTATATTGATTTTATTAAAGAATTAGAAAGTGCAAACAGAATAACTATATTTTCGCACATTAATGTAGATGGCGATGGTGTGGGTTCTGCTCTTGCACTTTTCGCTTTTATTAAATCTTTAAATAAACAAGTTGGTGTTTTTATTGATAGTGTTTTACCAGGTCATGTGCAGAAGATAAGAGGCATTGAAAACATTAATAAAGATTGTGTTTTGAATGGTGATTTGGCTATTGTTGTTGATTGTAATGATAAGGATAGAATAGGAAGAAAAAAGTTTACTTTAAAAAAATTTAAAAAAATAATAAACATTGACCATCATCAAGACAATACAAACTTTGGACATATTAATATTGTAAAGCCAGGTTATTCTTCAACTTGTGAATTGGTTTACGATATTTTAAGCGAAAGCAAACTTGAAATAAGTTGTGATGTTGCTACTTATTTAATAGTTGGAATTTTAACTGATACTGGAAATTTATCTTATGATTCTACATCATCTTCAACATTTCGCAAAGTTGCAACATTATTAGATATTTCAAATAGAAATATAAATTACTTCACTAATATGTTGTTTGCAAGTAATAGTTTAGAGATATTTAAATTAAAAAAGTTAGCATATTCTAAAGTTGAATTTTTATATAACAATAAATTAGCAATTACAGCTTTATCTTTTACTGATTTAAAAAGTTGTGGTGTTGGAATTGAAGATACAAAGTCTATAATAGAAATTACTTATAACTTAAAACCTGTAGAAATTGTGGTGGTAATAACCGAAGCAGAACCTAATGTTTGTTTTGTATCGTTTCGCTCTAAATGTGAAATTGATGTTTCAGAATTTGCAACACACTTTGGTGGTGGCGGACACATTAAAGCTTCGGGTTGTAGAATTTATGATAAACTTGAAAATGTTATAAATAGCATTAAAGAAGTGGTAAAATTATAATGAATGGATTTATTAATGTTTATAAAGATGAAAATGTAACATCAGCAAAAGTTGTTTCAATAATAAAACACCTTACACATGAAAAAGCAGGGCATTTAGGAACACTAGACCCATTAGCGAGTGGGGTTTTACCTATTGCCATTGGTAAAGCAACAAAGTTATTTGATTATTTTTTAAATAAAGATAAAATTTATATTGCAAAGGCAAAATTTGGCTTTGAAACAGACACCTTAGATTTAAGCGGACAAATTATTAAAGAAAATAAAAAAGTGCCAACAAAGGCTGAAATTTTAAAGATTTTACCTAAATTTAAAGGAAAACAATTTCAAATGCCTCCAATTTATTCAGCAAAAAATGTTAATGGTGTTAGGGCTTATGATCTTGCAAGACAAGGAAAATCTTTTTCGCTTGAACCTAAGCAAATTGAAATTTTTGATATATCACTAATTAGTTTTAAAAACAATGAAGCGGAATTTGAAATTCATTGTTCGGCGGGAACTTATGTTAGAAGTTTAATAAGAGACATTGCTTATAATTTGGAAACAGTTGCAACAACAAGTAAAATATTTAGAATTAAATCAGGTATATTTGAAATAAATAATGCTTATAAGTTAGACGAATTGAATGAAAACTTAAAAGACATAGTTATACCAATTAAAGAAGTGTTAAAAGGATTGAAACAATTTAATTTAAATAGTGAATTGCAATATAAATTAATTTGTGGGCAAAAGGTAAAATTAGATAACATTGATTTTTGTGATAATCTTGTGCTTGTTGCCACAAATAATGAAATTTATGGCATTGCAGATGTAGTGAATCATTTTGTTAAAGTAAAAACTTTTTTATTAGAACAATAGGAGAAAAATATGATAGAATTTGGGCCATCTGGTTTATGTGAATATATGGAAGAGCAAGGTGCAGATATTTTAAAAGTACCAAAAATATTAAGTGATTTAGGCTTAAAAACTTTTGAATATCCATTTACTCACGGAATAAATTTGCGAAGTGAGAAAGCAAAACAAATAGGTGAGGAATTTAAAAAATATGGAATTAGTTTAAGTGTGCATGCACCATATTATATTAACTTTGCAACGCCAGATGATATTCAAGCAGAAAAGAGTTATGGTTATATAATTTCATCAATAAAACTTATGAAGATTATGGGGGCAGATAGACTTGTTTTTCACCCTGGAAGTTTAACAAAACAACCAAGAGAAGTTGCAGTTGCTAACACGAAAGCAAGAATTAAAGAACTTATGAAAATTTTAGATGAACAAGGTTTAGGAACTGGAATTTATTTATGCCCTGAAACCATGGGAAAGCATGGACAAATTGGAACTGTCAAAGAAATTGCAGATTTTTGTGCAATAGATAGTCGAATTATTCCAACCATTGATTTTGGGCATGTTAATGCATTTACACTTGGTTCTTTAAAAACGGTGGAAGATTTTGAGAATATTTTTAAAACTTTTAAAGAAGTCCTTGGAGAGCGAGGGAATATTATTCATGGACATTTTTCAAGAATTTGTTTTGGAGAAAAAGGAGAGTTAAAACATATTAATTTCGATAGTCCAGAGGAATTTGGTCCAGATTATAAATTATTAAATATTGCTTTAAAAAATTGTGGCATAAAAGGAAGGATTATTTGTGAATCGCATGGACACCAAACATTAGATGCTCTTTCAATGTTTAATGATTATAATAAATTATAAAAAACTTATTATAAATACTTTTATTTTAAAAAGAAATGTGCTATAATATTAAAAACGCAAATTATTGGAGGAATTATGATTACAGCAGGAGATTTAAGAAAAGGCGTAACATTTGAAATGGAAGGTAAGATTTACATTGTAGTAGATTTTCTTCATGTTAAACCTGGTAAAGGTGCAGCATTTGTTAGAACTAAATTAAAAAATATTGTAACTGGTCAAGTTATAGAAAGAACATTCAACCCAGTTGAAAAGTTTGAAAAAGCACACATAGAAAAGAAAGAAATGACTTACCTTTATCAAGATGGTGACTTATATTATTTTATGGATACTCAAACCTATGAACAAGTTCCATTAAATCATGACCAAGTTGAAGATGCATTGCAATTTATAACAGAAAATATGGAGGCAACAGTTCAATTTTATAAAGGTGAAGCTTTTAGTGTTGAGCCACCTAATTTTGTTGAACTTACAATCACAGAATGCGAACCAGGTATTCAAGGTGACACTAGTAAAGCTGGCAACAAACCAGCTACTCTTGAAACAGGTTTAGTGCTTCAAGTTCCACTATTTGTAAATAAAGGTGATAAAATTAGAATAGATACTAGAACTGGCACTTATATGTCAAGAGTATAATATTAGAATTAAAAATATAATAAGAAGCAAATAGCTTCTTATTTTTTATTTTAATTTAATAGAGTTTACATGTTTAGTTTTTAAATTTCAAAGATATTTATTCTGTGCGTTAAGATTAATTCATATTATAAAAATAAACCAAAATAATGTTATTAGATTGCAAAATGTGGCAAACTTTGCAAATCTATTTTTTTTGAAATTACATTTTAAAATTTAATTGATAATAAAATTAAATAATAAATGGAGAAATTATATGATTAAAGATTTATTGCAAAGTGATATTTATAATATTATTTCTACTACATTTAATATTGCAAGTATTTATGAAATAAGGCTTAGATTAAATTTACCTATTGTTGTAAATTTTGGAGGAAAGAATTATTTTGTTAAAAATATTAAAAATGGAGAAGTTGTGAAATGCAATCAAAAAGATATAAATCATTGTTTAGCGGTTGCAACAGAAAATTCCATATATGCAGTTAATAATCAAATTAAACAAGGCTTTATAACATGTAAAGATGGAATAAGGATAGGCCTTTCAGGTGAGCATGTTTTAAATGAAAAAAATAAAACTGAAACAATAAAAAACATTACTTCGCTTAATATTAGAATACCACATGAAATAAAAAATTGTGCACACACAGCATTAACTTTTATGCTTAATGGGGGTGTTAAAAATACATTAATAATTTCTCCACCAGGTGCGGGGAAAACTACATTTTTAAGAGATATTGCATGCGGGTTATCCACTTATTCTAAGGTTTTAAATGTTCTAATTGCAGATGAAAGGTTTGAAATTGCCAATTGTTACAATGGCCTACCAACATTAAATGTGGGGCAGACCTGTGATGTTATTAGTGGAACAACTAAGGAATATGCGTTTTGTCAAGGTATTCGAACTTTAAAACCAGATGTTGTAATTTGTGATGAATTAGTTTCAAAAGAAGATGCTTTGGCAGTAAAAAATGCTGTTCTTTCAGGTGTAAAGGTTATAGCAACAATTCATGGTGAAACTCAGCAATCGGTGCTGGAAAAAGATGAAGTAAGTTTTCTGTTAAATGAAAAAATTTTTGAGCGAATTATAATTTTATCAAGTAGGAACGGCCCTGGAACTTATGAAGCAATTTTAAATCAAAATTTAAAGCCATTATATCAAGCATATTAACTTAAAAGGGGGTGATATTAATTGATTTTAATTTGTGTTGGAATTGTTATTTTAAGTGGTGTTGCTGGCAGTATTTATGCATCTAAATACATAAATAAATTCAAATTTTTTAACGAATTAGTTGATTTTTGTTCTTTTCTTCAAATAAACATAAATTTTAATCAAGATAAACTGCCATTGCTTTTTAATAAATATTGTGATAATAAGAAATCTCAATTTAAATTGATAATTAAACAATTTAGTGACTTAAAATATATAAAAAGATTAGATGATTTAACTATAAAACAAAAATTAATATTACCCGACTACTTAATTAATGAACAAAGTGAAAGCATATTAACATTTCTTTTAAGGTTAGGAGAAGTTGACAGCTTTAATCAAATAAACAGCATTGAAAATTATAAATTAAAATTTAATAATTATAAAGAATTAGCTCTAACTGATAAAAATAAAAATGCAAATTTAATCTATAAATTGTCAATTGGAATTGGTCTAGTTATTGCTATTATTATATTTTAAAAAAGGAAAGGGTTATGGGTATTGATATTATTTTTAAAATAGCTGCTATTGGAATTTTAACGGCAGTAATAACGCAAATTTTAAATCATTCAGGCAAAAATGAAATAGCAACTCTTGCAACTCTTGCAGGATTGGTTGTTGTGCTCGTTATGGTGCTTGGAATGGTTAGCGATTTATTTGACACCGTTAGAAACTTATTTAATCTATATTAAGTGAGGTAAACTATGCTTTTTAAAGTGCTAGGAATAGGGCTTGTTACAATTATAACTTATCTAACTATTAAGCAATATAAGCCAGAATTGGCGCTATTAGTAAGCATTGCGGGTGGGCTTGTTATTTCATTATTGTTGGTTAGCGAGGTTGAAGTTATTATAGATGATTTTGTCAATTTTGGCGAATTTAGTGGCCTTGGGTCTAACATAACCACACCAATATTAAAAGTTTTAGGTGTTGGTTACATAACTGAATTTTGTAGTGAAATAGCAGAAGATAGTGGTAATAAATTAGTTGCAAGCAAAATAATTCTAGGTGGTAAAATTTCTATTTTAATTATTGCGTTGCCTATTGTAAAAATGTTAATTTCCACCATTGTGAGTTTATTATGACAAATATAAATATCGCAAAAAAATATAAAAAACGACAAAATAATAATATAATTCTAAAATATGCATTAAAAAATGCGTTTATTTTAATAATTATTCTAATAATATTAATATCACAATTCATTTATAATTTTTTTCATTTTAATAACTCTTTGCAATGTAAAACTATCTTCAATTTTAGTGGTATTGTGTGGGCAGAGAACGATGAGAATAACGAAGACGAAAAAGAATTATTAGAACAATTAAATGATCAAGTTGATAGCGATATTGAAGAGCTTAATTTTACTGAACTCGAAGTGATGTTAGCAGATATACAGGCAAATGGTTCATTTGATATTTTTGGTGATTTAAGTTTTGTTGGTTTAGTTAAAGAAATTATTGCTGGAAATTTTATAGCTGATTTTGGCTCATTGCTTTCGGGCGTTTGGCAAGGTGTTATCTCTGGTTTTAAAGCTTCCTTGGCTCCGCTTATAGTTATAGTAGTTATAACATTACTTTATATTTTATATTCTTCTTTAATATCTGGTAAAACATCTAGCGGAGTTACTGATGTTATTAGATTAATATGTTTAGGCTCAATAGTTGTAATTCTTTTAGGGCTATCGGGTTCAGTAATTAAAGATTGTTCGCAGGCAATTATAAAAATGCAACAACAAATGAATGTGGTTTTCCCAATACTTATAACTTTAATGACAACAATGGGCTCGGTAGTTTCTGTTAAAGCATATCAACCAACTGTTTTATTTTTATCAAGTGCTATTTCAAACATTTTTACTTATGTGTTGCTTCCAATATTCACATGTGTGCTTGTTATGAGTATTGCTAATAATTTTTCAAATAAAAGGAACTTGGGTAAACTTCAAAATTTTTTTAAATCGTTTTTTAAATGGATTATTGCAACCGTATTTGCAATTTACATGAGTATACTTAGTTTTCAGGGGATAACTGCGGGGTCAAGTGATGGAATAAGTATTAAGGCGACTAAATATGCTATGAAAAATTATATACCTTATTTAGGTGGGTATATAAGTGAAGGTTTTGAGCTTGTAAAAGCTTCATCATTATTACTAAAAAATTCAGTTGGTTATTCAGCATTGTTATTATTAATTGTAACAATTATAGCACCGCTTGTAACTTTAATGGTTTTTTCATTGTCTTTAAAATTAATTGCTGGATTAATTGAGCCATTGGGAGATAGTAAAGTTAGTGGTTTTATTGAAAACTTTGCAAACACTTTTAAAATGCTTGCAGCTATTGTTATTGGTGTGGCACTTATGTATTTTTTCACTTTGACAATTATGATTTGTACAACTAATATTTTGTAATAATAAAGGAGACAAAATGGTCAAATATATAATGCTTATTGTTGGTTGTGTTGTTGTAGAAAATTTAGCAGATTTAATTCTGCCTTATGGCCCTATGACTAAGTTTGTGAAAAGTATAATTGGAGTGTTTATATTTTCAATTTTACTCATGCCAATTATTGAACTTTTAAAGAATGTTTAGATAAAAAATACTATTATTTGTGGGGCAAAATGAAATAAATATTATATTTTAAATTTGCAAAATCTTTATTATTATCAATAAAAATGCTTTAGTTTAATATATTTTGTAATAAATTTGCATTAAAAATTATATTATTTTTGTAATAAAAAGATTAGTTATTTAATAAAATTTTGTAAGGAGAAATCAGTATGCAAGAAGATAATAAGCAATCAAAATTTAGTATTGCTAACTGGCTATTTCCTAAAAAGAATAAAGATGAGCATGGTGATAAATCAACAAAAAGGTTTGCAAACAAAAAGTTTCTATTATGTATTGCTGGTATTTTATTTTTAATAATTATAGGAATTTTTGTTAGTAGCTTTTCATCTGGTTCACAATCTAAAACACAAACTTTAAAAAACGCTAGTAAAACTGCGTTAGGAAGTGGCAAAGAATATGTTACAGATGTTGAGAACAGACTTAGCACAATTTTAAATAGTGTGAAAGGAATTAGTAATGTTGAAGTTTTTATATCTGTAAACTCAAGTCCTAAAATTACATATGCAGAAGATATTACCGAAAGTGAAAATAATGGTAATAAAACCGTTACATCAAGCATAGTTTTAAGTAAAGACGGAACAATTACAACGCCTGTTGTGGTTGTGGAATATTATCCAGAAATTACAGGTATTTTAATTGTTGCAAAAGGAGCAGGTGATGTGAAAACAAAATTAATGCTTGCTGATACAATTAGTGCGGTTCTAAGAATACCATCATCTTGCATACAAATTTTAGAGGGGAGATAAATATGAAAATTTTATTTTTTAAGGAGGGGAAGCCGATGTTAACCAAAAAGAAAAAAATATTTATTTTATTAGGAATGGCAATCTTGCTAGTTGTAACAGGATATTTAAACATAGCACTTAATAAAGCAACTAATGAAAACTTAGATAATCAAGTTTCTAGCGCAAATTTTTTTGCAACTTATAGAGAAGATAGAAATTATACTCGAAACCTTGAACTTGAATATTTAGATGCAATTATAACTAGCACATCAAGCACAAGTGATTATGTTGCAACTGCTACTAGCAAAAAATTAGCCTTAGTTGCTCAAATGGAAAAAGAATTAATTTTGGAAGGATTAATTGCTGGTGCTGGTTTTGAAGATGCAATTGTTACGGCTAGCGACGATAACTTAAATATTTTAGTTAAAACGAATGGTTTAACAAGTAGTGATGCTGCAAAAATTTTATCTTTGGTGGTAGAAGAGGCAGAAGTTCCTGCAACTAATGTTAAAATTATACCAGTTGCATAAAATAAATGATAAACTTTAAATAACTCGCTAAATGTGAGTTATTTTTTGTTTTTTAGATTTGAGTAATTTGTTTAGAATAACAACTAATTATATATTATAGTTAATATTTTTTTATTTTTGTTAAACAAAAAATTATTGCAAAGAGTTTTCTATTATGATATAATGTCATAAATTAAATAAAATAATATTATTTAAAATATAATTAAGAGGTATTTGTGATGGCAACTCATAACAAAAAAGTTTTACAAGCAGATGAAGGGAATGTATCTTATAAAAGAAATGTTGTATTATCCATAGTAAATCTTGCCACACAAGAGATAAATGGTATTGCTGGATTGAGCAATGAAGGTGTGGGAACATTTAAAAAGATATTTGATAAAAATTATCATAAAGGTGTTATAATTGAATTTATTGATAATTCAGTTTATGTTGATGTTTATGTAAATGTTTTATTTGGTTATTCGGTTCGTGATGTTGCATTTAGAGTTCAAGAGAATGTTAAAAGTAGCATCGAATCAATGACAGATTTTAAAGCAGAAGCTGTGAATGTTCATGTTATGGGTGTTGTTTTTAACGCTAATGAAGAAGTAGCAATTAATTAATTCAACTTATGAGGGCAGAATGAAAAAAAAAGTGAGTTTCAAATGGCAAATAGGAATTTGTTGCATAATTGCAACTATTGTGTTTGCTATTCTTTTTTTGCTTTATTTTAATTCAGTTATTTCAATTGTGCCATTAATAATGATTTTATCTCTTCTAATTTTGTTATTATTAAGTTCGATTAGCATTATTTTAATTTTAAGAAAAGCGCAACAGATAAAGATAATTCAAAAAAAGAGACTAGAAATTGCAGAGCGTAATAAAAAACTAAAAGAAATTTATGGTATTTTGGGTTTGGAAATTCAATATGATGAAAATGGTTCTGTTAAAGATATTTTTTCATTACTTCACCTAAAACCTAAATTTGATAAAAATGGGAAGCGTGTGTTAACCCCTTATGAATTATTAAAAATTAATCCAAGGTTTGACGAGAATGGAAATGAAATTCCTAATGTTTTTATTATAAAAAATCGTATTAATAAAGTTACTAGGAGAATTGCAGAAGCACCATCTTTTAAGTTTAAACCAAAAATAAAAGAAGTGCAAAAACCACAAGCAGAGCAAAAAAATAAATCAGTTAAAAAAGAAAATAAAACCGGTGGAAAGAAAGCAAAAAATGTTTCGGTGCAAACTAATATTAAAGCGGGGAAAACAAAAAATAAGCCGGCAACACATAGCGAGATTAAAGCAAGCAAGAGTGCAGATAATGTTAATGAACAGCCTAAGATTAAACTATCAATACCTAAGTTGATTCCTAAAATTGTTAAAGTTTTTCATGAACAAGATAAAAATAAATCTCAAACCATTGAAAATAAAACCGATAAAATTGCAAATAAAGAAAAAAGATTAACACAAAATAGTTATATTGGCAATGAAATTGGAAGAGTAAAACCTGCACATAATGCGTATATTATTGCTCAAAGTTTTGGGGAAACAACATTTGTTTTAAAATCGATTTATGTTAATAAAAATTTACAAGAACAATCTAGTTTTTTATTTATTGAAGAAATTGAAAGGGGGTTATAGAAATGAGCAGATTTCTTGCACGAGATCGTGCATTTAAATTAATTTTTGAATATATTTTTACCCGAGAAATTGATGATGAACTGATGGACGAATATATTGCAGAAAGTGAGATTAATAATGAAAAAGACTATTTAAAAGATGTTTATTTTGGTGTGGCAAATAGATTTAATTATTTAGCCAATAAAATTGAAGAAAAAGCTGTGGGGTTTAAAACTCATAGGATTTTTAAGGTAGATTTGGCTATTATGCTTCTTGCAACTTACGAGATTGAATTTATGCCAGATATTCCTTATAAGGTTAGCATTAATGAAGCTTGTAATTTAGCAAAGATTTATTCTACTGAAAAATCAGTTTCTTTCATTAATGGAATATTAGCACAGTTTTCTAAGGAGAAGTAATGCAACAACTAACTTTATCAGTTACTCAACTTAATAATTATATAAAAAACATAATTGATGCAGAAGAAATTTTGTTTAATGTGAGCGTTTATGGCGAGGTTAGCAATTTTAAAATCTCGGGAGCAAACGCTTATTTTGATATAAAAGAAGAAGATGCCCAATTATCTTGTATAAAGTTTGGAATTAATTTTAATGACATTAAGAATGGAGATAAAGTCATTGTTACGGGAAGATTAAATTATCATCCAAAGTTTGGAAAACTAAGTTTTATTGTTTCTAAAATTGAACTTTATGGGTTGGGTGAACTTTATCAAAAGTTTTTAGAATTGAAAACAAAACTAGAAGAAGAAGGGATTTTTGATGAAAGGCATAAAAAACAAATTCCTAAATTTTCAAAGTGTATTGGTGTAGTAACCAGCCCAACAGGTGCTGTTATTCATGATATTATTCATGTTGCTAGAAAAAATAATCCATTTACAGATATATTAATTTACCCTGTTAAAGTTCAAGGAGAGGGTGCAGAAAAAGAAATTGCAGAAGGTATTGAATATTTAGATAAGTGTGATAAAGTTGATGTTATAATAGTTGCGCGTGGCGGTGGTTCTTTTGAAGATTTAGCACCATTTAACACTGAACTTGTTGCAAGAGCTGTTTATAAATGTAATAAACCAATAATTTCTGGGGTTGGGCATGAAACTGATTTTAGTTTGTGTGATTTTGCAAGTGATTTGCGTGCTCCAACACCATCGGTTGCAGCAGAGGTAAGCGTTTTTAATTATTATTTAACAGTTGAACAAATAGAAACTTTAACATCTTCAATATCATATAAAATTAAATCAATTTTAAATGATAATATTGATGATATTAATAATATTGTAAATAATATTACCATTAATATTTCAAACAAAATCAATTTGAAAGAAAAACAATTAATAAAATTAGTAGAAAATTTCAAGTTTAACATTACAAAAATTTTAACTACAACACAGAAAAAATTAGAATTATTAAATTTAAATATTGAGAAGTGTAATCCGCTTGCATTATTAAAAAAAGGTTATAATAAGGCTTACAACAAAAATGGTTTAATTAAGTCGGTAGCTAATTTAAACATTGGTGATGAAATTGATAGCATTTTTATTGATGGTAAAGTGAGAAGTAAAATAATTAGTATTGAAGGAGAAAATTAATGACATACGAACAAGCAATAAAAGAATTAGAAGAAATTTCAATTAAGTTAGAAGATGAAAACATTGATATTGACCAAGCTGTAAAGCTTTTTGAAAAGAGTATAGAGTTAACTAAAATTTGTTTTAGTAAGTTAAAAGAAACAGATGGTAAAATTAATATTTTGAAAAAAGAATTAGACAAACTAATTGAAACATCATTTTCAACGAATGTTTAAGGGGGCAATATGCTTGAAAGCATAACAATTAATAATATTGCTTTAATAGATAATTTAACAATAGAATTTAGTAAAGGGTTAAATGTGCTAAGTGGTGAAACTGGTGCTGGTAAATCTTTAATTATAGATTCTATTTCATTGTTACTTGGGGAAAGAGCTGACAAGAGTTTAATTTCTTATGGAAAAAATTCTGCAAGTGTGGAAGCAGTGTTTATTCCTAATATAAATGCAATTAATGTTGCACAAGACCTAGGGCTTGATGACAATGAAAAATTAATAATTTCAAGAAAGATTACCATTGATGGCAAAAATGATTGCAGAGTTAATGGAAAGAGTTTTACTCTTTCTATGCTAAAAAAATTAACAGCACCTTTAATGGATTTGCACGGGCAATTTGAACATCAATCGCTTTTACAAGTTTCAAACCATTTAAAAATTTTAGATAGTTTTGGTAGAAATGAAATCTTACCATTAAAAAATAAATTTAAAGAAGAGTTTTCAAAATATCAAGATATTAAAACTAAGTTAAAAGGCTTTACGGTGGATGAAAAAGAACGAGAAAGATTAATTGATTTATATAAATATCAAATTGAAGAAATAGAAAACGCTAATTTTAAAGATAATGAAGAAGATGAACTTAAAGCACAACATTTAAAAATTGCACATGCTGAAAAAATTGCAGATGGCATTAATTCTGCATTTAATTGTTTAGTTGAAGATGATGGAAATAGCAGTGCATTATCTAATATTGAGCGAGCAATATATTCACTTTCTCAAATTTCTAACTATGAGCCTAAAATTGCTGAAATTCTTGATAGGCTTAATGGGGTGAATATTGAAATAGATGACATTGCACAAACTCTTTCTTCAATTTCAAATGAGCAATATTATGATGAATATGAATCTAAAAAAGTTGAAGAAAGATTAGACCTTTTATTCAGTTTTAAGAAAAAATATGGCTCTTCAATTGAGGAAATTAATAGATATTTACAAACAATAAAAAGTGAATATAATAAGTTGAGTAATTGCAGTGAATTTGTGGATAGTTTAAATAAGGAACTTAATAAAATTAAGGAGCAATTATTAATTATTGGAACAAAACTCACAACTGCTAGAAAGCAAGTTGCTAAAATTTTTTCTAATCAGGTTGATACTGAACTGAAAGAGTTGGGGTTAGGTGGTTCTAATTTTGAGGTTAGTTTTGAACAATTAGACTTAGATAACTGCAATGAATTTGGATTAGATAAGGTTGAATTTCTATTTTCTGCAAATATTGGTCAACCAGCAAAACCTTTAATCAAGGTTATAAGTGGTGGTGAAATGAGCAGAGTTATGCTTGCATTAAAAACTATAACTGCTGATATTGAAGGTGTGGACACCATGATATTTGATGAAATTGATACAGGTGTGAGCGGACACATGGCAAAAGTTTTAGCACAAAAAATGCAAAAAGTAGCATTTATGCACCAGGTTCTTTGTGTAACTCATATGGCTCAAATATGTGCCTATGCAAATAATAATTATTTTATAAGCAAAAAAGTACAAGATGGGAAGACTAGAACTTTTATTAAACTTATTACTGGAAAAGAAAAAGAAGAAGAAGTTGCAAGGCTTGTAGGTTCTTCAAGTTCAAGTTCGGCACTTATGCATGCAAAGGAATTAATTACTGAAGGAGAAGAGTTTTTTAAAAGTTTAAAATAATTTACATAGTTTTAGATTGAATAAGATAAACTACTCTTATATGGAGGAGTTATCGATGTTATCAATGAATAATGTTTTTAAAAGGATTAATGCTTGCTTTATTTTAACATTATTCATTTTTTTATCTTTAATTGTTTATCCTTTTAAGTCTAACTTTATATCAACTGCTTCAATGCAAAATTTGTCATTTTCAAGTTATAATTCCACTATTGTTGGGTCGCCTTTTAAAAAATTAATAAATTGGCTTTTCCCTTGGACAGTAAAAGATGAAACAAATGCTGTTGCTCCAACTAACGATATTTATGTTTATGCAGGGGGAAATGCCCTTGGTTTTACCTTAGAATGTGAAGGAGTTGTTATTGTTGGCACAAGTGAAGTTTTAACAAAAAACGGGGCCGTTAATCCAACCAATAATAGTAATATTATGGTGGGTGATGTTTTATATTCAATTGAAGGTAAAACAATTTATAGTGCTGAAATGATTGAGGAAATAGTGAATAGTAATCATTATGCAGGTAAAAGTTTGAAAGTTATAGTTAAAAGGAAAGGAATGGAAATTTCAACCACAATTAACCCAGCATTAGATTTAGCAACAAATAAATTCAAATTAGGTTTGTGGATAAGAGATAATGCGGCAGGGGTTGGAACATTGTCTTATGTTAGATGCGATAATGGCAGGTTTGGAGCATTGGGACATCCTGTTTGTGATATAGATACTGGCGCAATTTTACCAATAAATAAAGGTGAAATATATGCTTGTAATATTATTGGCATAACCAAGGGAGAAAGAGGAAAACCTGGTGAATTAAGAGGCTTATTTTTAAGGGGTGGAGACCAAATTGGTGACCTTGATAATAACACTAATTTTGGAGTATTTGGGCAGTTTAACCAAGAACAAATTAACAATTTTGAAGGTAAAAAAATGCTTGTAGGACATAGCAACGAAGTGAAAGTTGGGAAAGCCACAATTCTTTGCACACTAGATGGAACAACACCTAAGGAATACTCTATTGAAATAATAAAAACAAATCAAAATAATCTAAAAGACCAAAAAAATATGGTTATAAGAATTACTGACCAAGAGTTATTAGATAAAACAGGCGGAATTGTTCAGGGAATGAGCGGTAGTCCAATTATTCAAAATAATAAACTTATTGGTGCTATTACGCATGTTTTTGTTAGCGACCCAACAAAAGGTTTTGCCACATTTATAGATAATATGATAAATTCCTAAAATTAAATTTTAAATAAAATTATAAGTTTAATTGATATATATTATGTATTCAAAATAGAATTTCAAAGATTTTTGAATATTTTTGAACAAAAATGTTCAAAAATGTTGTCTTTTGTCCAAATATATGATAATATAACATTAGATGAGAGGTTGTTATATTATTATGGAACTGAAAATGATTGGATTTAGCAAAAGATTTAAGTTAAATGGGGAGAAATTAGAAAAAATTATAAAGAACACAAATTTTAAATTAGTTGATATGGTCTTAACGGTAGGGGATTTATTAAATTCAGCAATAGAACATAAACCAGATGTTATAATAATTGATACTGAAATGAATGATAATAATTACTACTTAAATGCAGTGATTAAAACTATTTACAATAATTTTAATAAAAACATTGTTGTTATAACTAAAAAAGCAGATGAGTGTTATAAAGATTATTACATGGTAAATGCTCTTTATTGGAAAATTGGAGTTGCTAGAATTTTAAATAAAATGAGTAAAAGACTTTATAATGCTAGAAATTCCTATGCTATTAATATTAGCAATGTTATTGCTAAGGCCCTAGAAGAAAATAATTTTTCATCTTCACATTTAGGCTATCATTATTTAGCAAAAGCCATTGAATTATGCTATGAAAGAAATGGATTTGTTAAAAATCTAACAACTGAAATTTATTCTAAGGTTGCAGATTATTATGACACTAATTATAAAAATGTTGAACGAAATATAAGGCATGCAATAAAGTGTGCTATAAATCAACATAAAATTTCTAATATTAAAGAAGGCGATATTGTTAGAAAACTAACTAGTTGTAGTAACAGAAAAGTTATTGCAAGTTTTGCAAATTCAATTTTAATAAAAAGTAGAAATGATATTTATAAGATTTAAATTCTTACTTAATTTTACTTTCTATTTTAATAATATTTTTCAATTCTGCTAAGTCCAATATATTTATTAATTAATTTTATAATTTATTCATATAATCTAATATGAGTAATTTTTTTTTAAATTTTAAAGATGATTTTTTAAATCATATAAGAAAAAGTAAATTCATTTTTATTGGTCTTATTATTTGTTTCTTTATTGGATTAATTCTTGGTATCTTTGGAGTTTATAGTGGTGTCAGCTTTAATTCAATATTAAATCCAAGTGATAAACAGATGTTTGATTTTATTGCGGGCACTAGTAGTGGTGTAAGCATATTTTTTGACAAGTTATTAGAATTCTTTTTAATATTTTTAGTAATTTTTATTTTTAATTTGTCTTATCCATCTTCATTTTTATCTTATGCATTTGTAGGTTATCAAAGTTTTTTATTAGTTTTAACATGTTCGGTTATAATTAATCTATATAATTTTGTAGGGATTTTAAATGTTATAATTTTTATACTTCCAGTTAACATTTGCTTTTTCTTATTATTGTTTTTTGTTATATCTGTTGCACAAATTAGGGCTTATGAAGCAAAAAAATATAATTTACCATTCAAAGAAAGTTTTAGATTTGCTAAATTTTTTAATAAATACTTTTTATGTTTTTCTATTGCAATTGTGATTTGCTTAATTCATTCCTTTATTATTCCTTTACTTTTAAAAAGTTTTATTCTTTTTGCTTATTAGCACATAATTTTTTATTTGTAAGAGAAACTACTAATAAGGAGAAAGTATTATGGTAAAAAAATTATTAAGTTATTTTTTCTTATTAGGAATTTTTCTTTCACTTATCTTATCTTTTAATCCTAATCAATCTAAGTTTGTATCATTCGCAGAAAATGATGATATTTTGAATGTGGGCATTGCAACCCTTGCAAAAGAAAGTAAATCTGCACTTTTAATGGATGCAAATACTAATACTATTATTTTTGAAAAAAATATACATGACAAATTGCCAATTGCTAGCATGACAAAAATGATGAGCCTTTCAGTTATTTTTGATGCAATCAATAATGGTAAAATTAAAGAAGATGACATGGTTACCATTAGTAAACATGCCGCAGATACCGAAGGTTCTTCTGCATTTATAGATGAAAATGCAAGTTATAAAGTAATAGACCTTTTAAAAACAGTTATTATTGCTTCAGCAAATGATAGCATGGTTGCTCTTGCAGAAGCAGTTGCTGGCACGGAAGAACATTTTGTTGACCTTATGAATAAAAAGACAAAGGAATTAGGTTTAACTGATACTCATTTTAGTAATGTTACTGGATTGCCTATTGCAGAACATTATTCGTCTGCATATGATTGTGCTATCATTTATAAAACTATAATGGATAATCCAATTTATACAAAATATAGCAATATTTGGACAGATGAATTAACTCATCCTAGTGCAAGAAAAACTGAATTAGTGAACACGAATAGATTAGTTAAAACATATAAAGGTTGTGATTCAGGAAAAACTGGTTACACAAGCGAAGCAAAATATTGCTTAACATGTTCGGCAAAAAAAGGTGACATGAGACTTATTGCTGTGGTTATTGGTGAACCTGAAAGTAATACTAGATTTAGAGAGGTAACTGAGATGTTTAACTATGGCTTTGCTAACTTTGAAAATAAATTAGTGGCAAAAGCAAATGATTATAAAATTGAGGTTGCAACCAAAGGTGGAAAAAACGGCTTCGTTTTAGCAATGCCTGCGAATGATTATTACGAATTTATTAAAAAAGGTGAAAAATCAAATTTGCAAGTAAGTTTGATATATAATGAAATTAAAGCTCCTGTTATTGCAGGAAGTAAAGTAGGGGAAATGGTAATATTTGATGAAAACCAAATAGTTGTAGCACAAATTCCATTAATTGCTATTAACAGCGATGCAAAACAAACAATTAAAGATTGTATTATAAAAATTACAAAAGTGTGGTAATTAAAAATTCACAATAATGAAAAGAAATTTTAATAATAATTAAGTATATATAAAAAGTCAAAATAACCCATATTTTATGGGTTATTTTTAATTATATTTTATTTGACAATCATGTATTATAATTTTATAATTATATAGATATATTATGATTTTATATTCATTATTTAACTCACAACCAATTTATGCAATTGCATTCATTATTGCATATATTAGTTCTATATTGGTGGCAATGTCTGTTCATGAATGGGCTCATGCTTTTGTTGCTTATAAACAAGGAGATGGGACTGCAAAGTCAATGAAAAGGCTAAGCCTTAAACCATTTGACCATGTTGACCCTATTGGATTTGCTTGTTTATTAATATTTGGTTTTGGGTGGGCGAAGCCCGTGCCAGTTGATTCAAGAAATTATAAACATGGTAAATGGAGCGAATTTTTTGTAAGTATTGCAGGAGTTTTATTTAATATAATAATAGCTTTACTTACTTCATTGTTATATTGTTTATTTTATTATGTTTGGCCTGCTTTTAGCCAAGGAACAGCGTTTTATCCAACGGCTCTTAACTTATTTTTAAATTTTTCAATTATAATAAATTTAAGTTTGGCATTTTTCAATTTATTGCCAATTTATCCGCTAGATGGATTTAGAGTGGTAGAAAGTTTTACCAGTAGAAACAATAAATTTACTTCATTTATGCGAAATTATAGCACAATCTTAATGTTATTATTATTCATTTCTGGAATTTTTACAGTTTATATTGATATTACAGCAATTAATGTTAGCGATTTATTAATTTTAATGTGGAGTAAATTTTTAAATTTAATAGGGTTATAATATGGAAGAAAAAGATTTAGCAAACGAAGAAATCTCACAAAATAATAATGAAGAATTTGATGCAGATAGTTTTAGGGTGAAACTTAACCAATTTGAAGGCCCTTTAGATTTGCTTTTAACCTTGATAAAATCTGCCAAAATTGATATATGCGATATTTTTTTAAGTGAAATAACTGAACAATATTTGGCTATAGTAAGCGATATTAGTGATGTAGATGTTGATAAAGCAAGCGATTTTATTGAAATGGCAGCCACTCTTTTAGAAATAAAATCTAAAAAATTACTTCCTAAACCGCCTGTTGAAATTGAAGAAGATGAAGAAACCCCAGAGCAAAAACTTATAAGGCAAATTGAAGAATATAAGCTTTTTAAAGAAGCAAGTGAAAGATTAAAAGAAATTGAAGATGTTAATAAATTTTATAAAGAACCAGACCCTAAAGCTGGGGATTTTAGATATGTTCTTCCAAATGACTTAAATTTAGATAATTTAATACAAGCATTTTCAAAACTATTATTTAAAGTTAATTTAAAAGCCGAGGTTCCTGTTGAAAGAAAAATTGAAAAAGATAGATTTACCGTTTCACAAAAAATGGGTCAAATTAAAGATTTATTGCTTATTAAAAATAGATTTAAATTTAGTGAACTATTTGAAGCGGATTATTCTAAAAGTGAAATCATTAACACTTTCTTGGCATTGCTAGAATTACTAAAAACTCAAATTATTAGTGTTGAACAAAAAGGGACATTTGAAGATATAATAATAAACAAAAGAGAGGATAACAATATTGGATAATTTAGCAGAAATAATTGAAAGCATTTTATTTGTTGCTGGCGAACCCGTGCAAGTGGCAGATATAACAAGTAAATTAGATATAACAAATAAAGAGTTAAATAAGGCAATAGATAAATTAAAACAAAGATTTAGCGGGGAAAGCGGAATTTACTTACTACATTTCAATGATAAATTACAACTATCTACAAATTCTCAATATGCCGATGCAGTATCATCTGTTTTAAATCCTATAAGAGAAAGAAATCTTAGCAAGGCAACACTTGAAACTGCTGCAATTATTGCTTATAAGCAACCAATAACAAGGCTTGAAATTGAAGAGATTAGAGGGGTTAGTTGTGATTATGCCATAAGCATTTTGTTAGAACATAATTTAATTGAAGTGGTTGGCAGAAAAGACGCAGTTGGTAGACCCGTGTTATTTGGCACAACTGATGAATTTTTAAAGCGATTTAATATTAGTTCTGTTGCCGAACTTCCTGATTATAATAAATTATTAGAACAAGTTAAAGTTATTAGAACGAAAAGCGATAGTCTTTATAATGAGTATGATGTTCCAACCGACCCAATAAAACACGAAGATAATGAAAATCAAGTTGAAGGAAATAGCCTAGCAAAGAAAGAGAAGGAAAATGATGTTTCTAATGAAACCTTAAAAGAGAAAAATGAAACTAATGCCAAACAAAGTTCTAGCTTTGATAACACAAAATTAGCATTTAATGACATTATTAAAGAAGATGAAGATTTACTTTCAGATATTAATAATGCAGATGATGATGAAATTATTTAATTTATAAAATTATACATTATTTTTAAATATTAGCACATAACTAAGATATGAAAGCAATTATAATTATTGTTTTAGTCATCTTAGTTTTATTTTTAATTTTAATTTATCCATTAAGAGTAAGGGTTCAAGGGCATATTAATGTGCTTTCAAATATTTGTATTTATTCAATTAAAGTAATGTTTATATCAATAGTTGTTGGTCGTTGTAAATTAAGCTTGACTAATGGTATAGATATAGAAAACATGGTTAATAGAATGCCTAAAGATATTAAACATCCGCATTTAGTAGAGATTTTTAATAGCCAATTAATAAAAAGAGTAAATATAACAAAACTTGATATTTATTTCACATTTGGTTCAAGCACTAATGCTTATACAACTGCAATGGTTTGCGGGGCTATGCAATCTATAAGTTCATCTTTAATTTCATTTATATTAAACAAAAATAAATACGCTAATATCTTTCAAGATATAACACCTAGTTACACCGAAGATGAATGTGAAATTAGTACACAAGTTAGATTGCAATTAACATTATTAGATATAATTAAAAGCTTTATAACTGCAAAAAAAGAATATAAAAAATTATATGGAACAAGAGGGTAAATTATGGACAAAGAAAAAAATAATCCAATTGAAGAAATAATGGCTTCTGCAATGGGAAAACTAAAAACTATAGTAGATGTGAACACTGTTATTGGTGAACCAATTAAAAATGAATTTGGAGCAATAATTTTACCAGTAAGTAAAGTAAGTATGGGTTTTGTTGCTGGTGGCGGAGAATATACTGCAACTGAAAAACCTAAAAAGAACAAAAATTTTCCTTTCGCTGGTGGAAGTGGTGCTGGTGTTTGCTTAACACCAATGGGATTTTTAACAATTGTGAACAATATCCCAAATTTTATTAAAGTAGAAAATAGAAGCAGTTGGGATAAAGTTGGCGATATGATACCACAACTTATAGAAAAAGTGATTAATATTAATGGAGAAAAGGAGAATGAAAAACAGTAAATTATTATTGCATATAGAATTAGTTGTATTTTCTTTTTTAATAGTTAATATATTATTATTTAATTTAAGTTTTCTGTCAAATAATATTGCTTTTGCAACAACAAATGATAATTCAAATAAAAAAGCACTCACTACTGCTCAAAGCATGTTTGTGTGTGAACAAAGCACAGGGCGAGCACTTTATGAAAAAGATGCTGACATTAAATTACCAATGGCAAGTTTAACTAAAATTATAACAGCAATTGTTGTTATTGAAAATAACAAAGATTTAGAAAAAATTGTTGAAATTCCAAAAGAAGCAACCAAAATTGAAGGTAGCACAATTTATTTAAAAGAAGGGGAACATTTATCAATAAAAGACCTTTTATATGGCTTAATGCTTTTAAGTGGTAATGATGCAGCAGTTGCTCTTGCCATCGAAACTAGTGGCAGTGTTGAAGCATTTATTAAACTGGCAAATGAGTTTTGTAAAAAAATTGGAGCAACTAATACAAATTTGGTAACTCCAAACGGTTTACACGATGATAATCATTATACCACGGCACGAGATTTAGGTTTAATAACATGTTATGCTTTAAACAATCCAATATTTGCAGAAATTGTTTCAACCAAAAAAACTACTATTCCTAATGAATTAAAAAATGAAAATAGAATATTAAAAAATAAAAACAAATTATTAATTCAAATGGAAGATGCCACCGGTGTTAAAACTGGATACACAACAAAAGCAGGAAGGTGTTTCGTGGGCAGTGCTAAAAGAAATAATATGCAGGTTGTGTGTGTCCTTTTAAACTGCAAGCCAATGTTTGAAGAGTGTTATGAATTAATTGAAAAAGCATTTGCCGAATATGAATTGGTTGATTTACTTGAAGCTTATGCACATCATAATTCTATTCCAGTGTTAAATGCAGATATTGAAAGTGTAAATATTTATTCAAGAAATAGTTTTATTTATCCTTTAACAAAAGAAGAGCAAAGTAATATTCATATAACAAAAGAATTACCAGATTTTATTACTGCACCAGTCAAAAAAAATCAAGAGATTGGTAAAATTGAAATAAGACTAAAAAATAACTTGATTTTTAGTGAAAAAATATATACTATGGATAGTGTAGAGGCAAATGATTTTAAATCACACTTAGATAAAGTTATTAAAGATATGATTTAATGTGCCCAAAGGGGACAGAATGAGAATTAATAAATATTTGGCAAGTTGCAACTTAGGTTCAAGAAGAAAAGTAGAAGAACTTATTAAAGATGGAAAAATAAAAATTAATGGCAAGGTTACCAAAGACCTTGCTTTTGATGTTTTAGAAAATGATAATGTGGAATACGAAGGCAAACAGTTAATGCTAGATAATAATTTAATTTATGTTATGCTTCATAAACCAAAAGGTTATATTACAACAACTAGCGACGATAAAGGAAGAAAAACGGTATTAGATTTGTTACCACAAAATCTAAAACATTTAAAACCTATAGGTCGATTAGATTACGATAGTGAAGGTTTATTGCTTTTAACTAACGATGGTAGTTTGGCTTTTAATTTAACACACCCATCACATGAGGTTGGTAAAGTATATATTGTTAAAATTGAAGGTGAAATTAAAGAAAGTCAACTTGCCGTGTTAAGAGCAGGTGTTGTTGTTGAGGGTAAAAGACTTGCTAAATGCAAGGTTAAGCAACTCGAATGTAAAAATAGGGTTACTAAATTAGAAATCACTATTTTTGAGGGTAAAAATAGACAAATAAGAAAAATGTTTGAAGCTGTTGGATTTAAAGTGATATTTTTAAAGCGAATACAAATTGGTCAATTAAAATTAACTGGTTTGAACCGAGGTGAATATAGACTTTTAAACCAGGCTGAAATAAATTATTTAAAAACATTATAAGGTTATAATATGAATATAGCGGTTATAGGTGGTGGAGCATCTGGAATGATGGCAAGCATTATGCTAGCAAAAAATGGGCATAATGTTACTTTGTTTGAAAAAAATAATATGCTTGGGAAAAAACTTTTAATTACTGGTAAGGGCAGATGCAATGTAACTAATAATACAACAGGAACTGAATTTTTAAATAATATTGTTCGCGGAAGTCAATTTTTAAGAAGTGCTGAAAATTCATTTAACTCAAGTGATACTATTGAATTTTTTAAAGCACTAGGAGTTGAACTTAAAGTTGAACGCGGAAACAGAGTATTTCCTGTCAGTGATAAGGCAGTAACCATTCTTAATGCACTAATTCATGCATTAAAAGAAAATAATGTTAATGTGAAATTAAACTCAAAAATTACTGCAATAGAAATTAACGGAGATAACGCAATTGGAGTAATATTAAATAATTATTTATATAATTTTGACGCAATAATAGTTGCAACTGGTGGATTAAGTTATAGTGGCACGGGTTCGACTGGTGATGGCTATAATTTTGCAAAACTTGCAGGACACACAATTATAGATTTAAAGCCAGCATTAAACGGCATTGAAATTGCGGGGAACGAATGTGCAAAATTGGAAGGATTATCATTAAAAAATGTTAAAATTTATGCTTATAATGAAAATAATGCAGTTTTTGAAAGTGAAATTGGAGAAATGCTTTTTACTAATGTTGGTATATCTGGACCATTGGTATTGACAATGTCTAGTTATATAAATAGAAAGAATGTGCAAAAAATAATTATTGATTTTAAACCTGCATTATCTATGGAGCAATTACATAAGAGAATAGATAGAATAATAGAAGATAATTCAACAAAACAATTTTCTTCTTTATTGGGTCAATTATTACCCAAGCGATTAATACAAATTTTTGCCAAAAGGTTAAATATTCAATTAAATACAAAAATAAACCAATTAACTAGAAATGAAAGGCAAAGATTAATTGATTTGCTTAAGCATTTTGAATTAATTTTTAAGTGTATTGAGCCTATTGAAACTTCGGTTATAACAAGTGGGGGAGTTAATTTAAAAGAAATAAATCCTAAGGATATGAGCAGTAAAATTATAAAAAATCTATTTTTTATTGGCGAAGTGTTAGATATTGATGCTTTAACCGGTGGTTTTAATTTACAAATTGCTTTTTCAACAGCGGTTAGTTGTGCCAATTCTAATTATTTTAAAGGAGAAAAATAAATATGTTGTTTGTTATAATGTTTATAATTGCTTGGCTTCCAATAACTTTGTTTTATCCAACAAAAGTTTTTGGCAAAAAAAACTTAGTTAAAAAACAAGGTGCAGTGGTGGTTTGCAATCATTTATCTAATTTAGACCCGATATTGCTGAACATCAAATTAGTTAAAAAAATTAGATTTTTAGGTAAAGCGGAACTATTTAAATCTAAGATTGGGGCATGGTTTTATAAGGGGTTAGGAGCAATTCCTGTTAATCGTGGAACGGCCGATATTAATGCAATAAAACAAGGGTTAAAGGTGCTAAAAGAAAATAAAATATTAGGTGTTTTCCCCGAAGGAACACGAAACAAAACTGATGATGAAACGAAAATGGGGAAAATTCATGAAGGTGCAATAATGTTTGCATCAAGAGCAGGTGTGCCAATAATTCCAATAATAATTTATAAACGCCCTAAATTTTTAAGGAGAAATATTATTGCTGTTGGTAAACCATTTATGGTTGATGGGGAAAATCCAAATAAATTAACACCAGAAGAAACTAAAATGGCAGTTGATGAAATGACAAATAAAATGAATGAATTGCGTAAAATGCTAGATGATAAATATAACAAAAAAAGAAAGTAGCATCTTAAAAATAGATGTTATTTTTTATTTATATGATTATTGTATATTTATAACAAATAGTGGAGCCGATGGTGGGAATCGGACCCACGACCTACTGATTACGAATCAGTTGCTCTACCCCTAAGCTACATCGGCATAATTAAGTTTTATAATTCTTTTTTATTATTATTTTAATAATTAATTATATATTAAATTAAATAAATAATGCAAAATTCTTTAACCTTTATTAGTGAATTTTTATTTTGAATAATTAAATTTTTTTATTATTAAAGATTAATTGTATAAAATATTTGCATTATCTATTAAAAATAAAATGGAGCAGGTGAGGGGAATCGGACCCCCGTAACTCGCTTGGGAAGCGAGCACTCTGCCATTGAGTTACACCTGCATTCTTAATAAACAGTATTAGTTTAACATTAATTTTATAATAACGCAAGACATTTATAATAAAAAATAAACTTGATTATGAAAATCAAGTTTATTTTTTCTATGCGTTAAGCAAGCAGATTGCAAGGTTTAAATAAAATGCATACATTAGCCAAAGCGTATAAATTGTGTAACAAATTCCACCTGCTAAATTTCTATAATAAAACCTATAACAAGTTATTATTGCGGTAATTACTACCAATGCACAAAGAATAGTACTTAAAATTAAAAGGTCTAATCTAAAAAAGAATAGTGGCCATAAAATATTTAAAAATAAGTTAATACAAAACCAAATAATATCTCCTCGCCTGGTCTGTTCTGTTTGGTTTGGGCTTAGAAATACTAAGAAAGCAGAAACACCAATTAAAACATATATAAGTGACCATGCAATAGGAAATACAATTTTTGGAACAACACCAGCAGGTAACACATGATCACGGAAATTAAACATTTGACCGCCTAAAAGTGTAGCTAGTCCACCAGCCAATAAACATGAGCCAATAATTATTATTGCCCACAGCCACCAATTTTCAGGGTAAGATGGTTTATGCAAATGTGTTGTTTGTGTTTTTGAAGATGTAGCAGTGAAGTCGTGGGTTTGATTTTTAGAATTTGAATCTAAATGTGACTTTTCTGTTTTATTAGTGTTATCTTCAAATTTAGAACTATTTGTTATTGGCGAATCTTCTACATTTTTCGTAGTTACAATTTTTTGTTTTATATTTTCACCATTTTTTTCAACTTCTGCTTTAACAACTTTTGTATTCCCATTTGTTGTGGTTTTAGAGTTAACAACTTTTCCAGATTTTGCATTACTAGATGTTGCTTTTGCACTTTTTGGTTTATAGTTAGCACTTTTATTAGTATTTTTCTTTTTATTATTTGTATCACTCATTTATATCTCCCCTTTATGCATAGTTTAACCATTAATCTTTGTTTTAAACATAAATTTAAAAAATCTTTTATAAAAAACTATACATTTACAAAATTTTATGTTATATTAAAAATATCCATGAAGAGAACGCGAGGGACAGCCCCTATGACCGTTCAGCAACCTAGCAATTTGCTAAGGTGCTAATGGCTGACCGATGGTGTTGATAATTAATTTTATGATTATTATGACCATCGGTATCGATGGCTTTTTTATTGCTTTCTTTATGGAAAAAATTAAAGGGAGTAAATATATGAAAAAAATTATTACAAGTGAAAGTGTTAATATTGGTCACCCAGATAAAACCTGTGACACAATAGCAGATGCCTTTTTAGACGAGGCATTAAGACAAGATGAATCTAGTCAAATGGCAGTTGAATGTGCTATAAAAAATGATAAATTGTTTGTTTATGGAGAAGCAACTACAAATGCAATAATTGATTATGATAAAATTGCAAAAGATACATTAAAAGATATTGGTTATAAAAATGAATTTAAAATTATTAAAGAAATTAGTAAACAAAGTGCAGACATTAATCAGGCAGTCGTCAAGAAAAAACTTTGTGCAAATGATCAAGGAATAGTTTTTGGTTATGCTACAAATGAAACAAAAGAATATATGCCACTTACAATAGTAATAGCAAACAAACTAATGCAGAAATATGAAGAATTTAGAAAACTAACTGATAATTTTTATGCAGACGCTAAAAGTCAAGTTTCTGTTTGTTATGAAAATAAAAAGCCATTATACATTTCAATGATTTTAATTAGTGTTTCTCATAGTAAAGAATTAAATATTAATCAAATAAAAGAAATAATAAAAACAGAAGTCATTAATCCTGTTTTAAAAGAATATGAGAACTTTATTAATGAAAAAACAAAATTTGAAATCAATCCAAGTGGAAAATTTACAATTTGGGGTTCTTTTGCTGACAGTGGTTGTGTGGGGCGTAAAATTGTTGTTGATAGTTATGGTTCAATAGGTAGAGTTGGTGGGGGTTGTTTTAGTTCAAAAAATGCAACGAAAGTTGACAGGTCAGGTGCTTATTATGCTAGATATGTGGCAAAAAACATAGTTGCCCATGGTTTAGCCGATAATTGTGAAATACAGGCCACTTATGTTATAGGTAAAGAAAATGCCACTTCAATATATATAGATTGTTTTAAAACAAATAAAGTGCCTTTTAAGCAAATTCGTGATTATGTTAGAAATAATTTCGATTTTAGTATAGATAATATAATAAAAGAGTTAAATTTGCTAAAACCTATTTATAAAAAGACTGCTTGTTTTGGACACTTTGGAAGGGATGAATTTTCATGGGAGAAAATAAAAAATAATAAAATTTAATACTTAATTTTATTTTTAACAAAGATTGACAATATTTATTTAATTTGTTATGCTTAACTAGATAAATAAGGAGAAATTAAAGTGATACAATGTAATAATGTTAGACTTCAATTTGGTGGTAGAGTGCTTTTTGAAGATGTTAATTTAAGATTTGATAAAGGTAATTGTTATGGAATAATTGGAGCTAATGGTGCGGGAAAATCAACCTTTTTAAAATTGTTAAGCGGACAAATTGAGCCAAGTAGTGGCGAAATTATAATAGAACGAGGCAAAAGAATGAGTGTGTTATCGCAAAATCAAAACGAGTTTGACGATTACACTGTTACAGAAACGGTTATAATGGGGCATAAACATTTAGTAGATGTTCGAAACGAAAAAGACGCTTTATATGCTAAACTTGCAACCGAAGAATATACCGATGAAGATGGTATAAGGGTTGGAGAACTTGAAAATGAATTTATTGAAATGAATGGTTATGAAGCAGAAAGTGAAGCACAAAATTTGCTTGCCGAATTAGGTGTTCCTAAAGAAATTTTTTATAGCTTAATGAAAGATGTTGAACCTAAAATAAAAGTTAAAGTTTTGCTTGCAAAAGCTTTATTTATGAACCCAGGCATTTTGATACTAGACGAACCAACAAATAACTTAGATGCAAAAACTGTAAATTGGCTTGAAAATTATTTACTTAATTTTGAAAATACGGTAATAGTTGTTTCACATAATAGATATTTTTTGAATAAAATTTGCACGCATATTTGTGATGTCGATTTTGGGAAAATTAATATGTATGTAGGTAATTATGACTTTTGGTATGAAACAAGTCAACTTTTAGCGCGCCAAGCAAAAGAACAGAATAAAAAAAGTGAACAGCGAGCAAAAGAATTGCAAGAATTTATTGCTAGATTTAGTGCTAATGCAAGTAAAAGTAAGCAAGCAACAAGCAGAAAAAAAGAATTAGAAAAACTTACTTTTATAGACATAAAACCATCTAGCAGGAAATATCCATATATAGATTTCAGACCTGAAAGAGAAGTTGGAAATGAAGTTTTAAGAGTTGAAAATTTAACAAAAAAAGGCTTCTTTGAAAATCTTTCATTTGTTGTTACAAAAGAAGATAAAATTGCATTTTTATGTGATAGAGCAAATGTGATTACAATGCTTTTTAAAATATTAGTTGGTGAAGAAAAGGCAGATAGTGGAGAATTTAAATGGGGAGCAACCACCACAGTTAGTTATTTACCAGAAAATAATGACAAATATTTTGAAAATTGCGATTTGAATTTGGTTGACTGGCTTGCTCAATTTAGTAAAGAAAAAGACCAAACATATTTAAGAAGTTGGCTAGGAAGAATGTTGTTTACTGGGGAAGAAGGGAACAAAAAAGCAAAAGTTTTAAGTGGTGGCGAAAAAGTAAGATGTATGCTTGCGCGGGCTATGCTTAAAGCGGGTAACGTTTTAATCTTAGATGAGCCAACTAATCATCTGGACCTTGAAAGCATAACGGCTCTTAATAAAGGCATGATAAATTATAATTCTCCAATGCTATTTACAACGCACGACCATGAATTAATGCAAACAGTTGCAAATAGAATTATTGTGATTGATAAAACAAAGGTTTATGATAAACAAACTACATATAATGAATATTTAGAAATAGATTAATAAAAGAGAAAAATAAATGAATATAGGATTTGATATTGATTACACTATAACGAACCCTTTTAATTATGAATATGGACTAGCAATTAAATACTTGGAAGATAATGGTTTGCCAACTATTATGAAATATCCTGAAAAATTTGGTATGCTTGAAAAGTTTGGAATTTCTAATAAAGAGGCAAATAAATTTTGGGATATTATTGCTGTTGATGTTTTAAAAAATGGTGATTTAAACGGAAATATAAAAGAAGTAATAGACAAACTAAAGGCTGATGGGCATAAAATAATATTAATCACCGCAAGAGGAGCGAGTGATTTAAAATGTGTTAATCCATATGTTTTATCTTTTTTGTGGTTAAAAGAAAAAGGGATTAAATTTGATAAAATAATTTGCAGGGATACCGATAAAGTGCAAAATTGTTTAAAATATAATGTGGATATTTTTATAGACGATAATATTAATGTAATACATAATTTAAGTGCAAAAGGAATAGATAGTATTTTGATATCAGCTCCACATAATAAACAATATAAAGAAATTTTACCAAGTAATGTAAACTTTGCAAATTGTCCTAATGACATTTATGAAATTATATCTCAAAAAACAAATAAGACAGAAATTCAGTTGGAAAAATAATAAAAAATCTATTAGTATATCTTTTTGGTTGCGGTAGTAAATAAATTATAAAAATTTTTGTCAAAATAATTGACAATAAAGTTTTTTTATAGTATTCTATACAAGTCAACGCAAAAGATATATCGGGGTGTAGCGCAGTTTGGTAGCGCACGCGGTTTGGGTCCGTGGGGCCGGGAGTTCGAGTCTCTTCACCCCGACCAAATTCTATCTTTTGTTATAAGTGTGGGCCTTTAGCTCAGTTGGTTAGAGCAACCGGCTCATAACCGGTCGGTCCGCGGTTCAAGTCCGTGAAGGCCCACCACATAAGTTGGCTCGGTAGTTCAGCTGGTTAGAACGCTAGCCTGTCACGCTAGAGGTCGAGGGTTCAAGTCCCTTCCGAGTCGCCAAAATTAATGTGCTTAGCACCTTATGCCTCGGTAGCTCAGTCGGTAGAGCAGAGGACTGAAAATCCTCGTGTCGGTGGTTCGATTCCGCCCCGCGGCACCAAGAATTGATGCGGAGCGAAGTTAAATCTTAGCCCGCATTCAATTTGATTAACTTAATAAATTTGCCGGTGTGGCTCAATGGTAGAGCATCTGACTTGTAATCAGACGGTTGTTGGTTCGATTCCGACCACCGGCTCCAAAATACCGAATACACTATTCGGTATTAATAATTTAGGGAGGTTTCCAGAGCGGCCAAATGGGGCGGACTGTAAATCCGTTGACTTCGTCTTCGGTGGTTCGAATCCACCACCTCCCACCAATAAAAATCTAAATTTTAAGGTATACTTTTAATTTAGATTTTTTATTTAATTTTTAAATATTTAGAGTAGCGTAAATAATAATGAATAGATATGAGAAAATAAGTGTATTTGATGGTGAGTACACTTTTGATAAAGATCCAGAACAATATTGTGCCCCAATGATTACAATAACAAAAATTGTTAAAATAGGACAAAATTCTTTTATTCGTTTTTCAATGTGGGATGACATAGAAATAAATGCTTTTTCAGCTTTAAACACCGAAAGTTTAAGATTTATATTTAAAGAAAATGACCCACTTTATTCTCCATTATGCTCATTGCTTAATAATGAAAGAATACTTATAATTGATGATGATAATACCATAGATAGCAAACAAAAATTTGCATTAATAACTAAGCATGATAATTTTATAGCAATAGATATAAAAGGTGATATTAATGCTGAGCGAAGATATGATAGATATAAAATTTTTATAAAAAATATTTCATATGATGGAAGAAGTAAGTCAAGCAATAATATCATGAAAGAAAAACTTGTCAACTTTTTCAAAGATGCTGAAATATCTCTAAATTCTACTATGAATAAAAATTATAGATTAGAATATAACCATGAAAAAGGCTTATAAACCTTAAATTATAGATAATAAAAAGTCAACACAGTTAATCGTGTTGACTTTTTTATTATTCAAAAAATTAATGCAATTAAGCATAACTATTTAATTAACATAATTGTAAAATATAAAATTTTCTTTTTTAAATTCAATTAAACCAAAATAAGTATTTTATTGTTCCTTATTATATAAAATCTTTTATATTAAGCCATTTTTCTTGTCTTATTATTTTTGTTTTTTTTGTTAACATAATAAAGCAAAGGGGGAAGTAATGGAAATAACATATAAAAATATTGATGACACAGTTATTGCTTGTTTGTCGGGCGAATTAGATGAATTTACGGCAGAGCATGTAAGGCTATCGTTAGATACAATATTAAAAGATATGGAAAGCATTGGCTCTGCCAAATTGATTTTAGATTTTTCTAAGGTTTCTTTTATGGATAGCACAGGAATTGGAGTTTTACTTGCTAGGTATAACAAGTTTTGTAAAAATGGTATTGCCATTGCAATAAAAAATGCAACAGGACATGTTGATAAAATTTTAAAAATGAGTGGTATTTATAATATAATGCCAAAATTAGTGGGTTAAAGGAGAAAATTATGAAACAAGATTTAGTTTTTGAAAATCAATTTACTGTTTACTTTGATGCAATTTTGCAAAACGAAGGATTTGCAAGAAGCATGGTGGCTGCATTTTGTGTGCAGTTAAATCCATCTGTAAGCGAAATAAGTGATATAAAAACTGCTGTAAGTGAAGCAGTAACAAATTCAATTGTGCATGGCTATGCTGGGAAAAAAGGTAAAGTGATGATATCTGTGGGGCTTTTAGGCAATATGGCATATATTACGATAGCAGATAATGGATGTGGCATAGATAACATTGAGCAAGCAAGACAACCATTTTTTACAACCAAAGCAAAAGAAGAACGCTCTGGCATGGGATTTACACTAATGGAAAGTTTTATGGACGGTGTTGAGGTTATGAATAATCCAGATGGTGGACTTATTGTTCACATGAAAAAGATAATAAGGTCGTAGCTTATGCAAAATGAAAAAGAAGAATTTATTCCCCTTTCAATTGAAGAAACTAATGAATTATTAAAATTAGCTCAAGCTGGAAATGAGCAAGCAAAAAATAAATTAATCGCAGGAAATTTTCCACTAATAAAATCTGTGCTTAAAAGATATCAGTTTAAAGGGGTTGAATATGACGACCTTTATCAACTCGGTTGTGTTGGTTTTTTAAAAGCAATTAAAAATTTTGATGAGAGTTTTGGTGTGAAATTTTCTACATATGCCGTGCCAATGATTGCAGGAGAAATAAAGCGATTTTTAAGAGATGATGGCATGATAAAAGTGAGTAGAGCAATAAAAAGCCTTTCTGTTAAAATCAAAACATATATTGATGAATATAAAAAAGCAAATAACTCTTCACCAACTATCGAACAATTAGCAGATATTTTTAATGTAGACCCACAAGACATAGTTATTGCTTTAGACAGCACAAAAGAAACTGTATCACTTTATGAAAAAACAGATGATAAAAGTGAAAATAGTCCACATTTAATAGACAAAATTGTTGTAGATGATAAAAGTGAACAAATTTTAGATAATTTTCTACTTAAAGACGAAATTGAAAAACTGCCTGAAAGAGATAAAAAAATTTTATTACTTAGATATTTCCGTGGAAAAACACAAGCAGAAGTTGCACAAATGTTAAATGTGAGTCAGGTTCAGGTTTCTAGAATTGAAGCAAAAATAATTGAAAATTTAAGAAAAAAATTAAATGAATAAAAGATTTGGAATGTAAATTATGAATAATAAAAAGCACTCAATAAATTTGGTTGAGTGCTTTTTATAAGATTAAATAAATAGAAATTAAGAATTTCATTATAAATTATTTTAAATATTCAAGCGTCATTATGTCATTTGAATTATTTTTATATGGTGTTTTGTGTGCCTTTTCGTTTAAATTTACAATATAACCACAGTCATCATTAGCACTTTTTGTATTATAAAGAGAAGGGGTTAAATCCTTTCTTTTATTTTGATATTTTTCAAAAATTCTTCTTGTTGTTTCCTGATAAGCATTATGATAATGTGGGGTTATATGTTTTTCAGGGGAAACACTAAATTCGGGATCAATTTCATCGTGTATTTTTTCTAATGTCTGTAAATTATTATTCTCATTATTAATTTCATTATTATCTTCTATAAAATTTGCTGAACAAATTGCCAATTTATTCTCATCAAGTAAATTATCTTCTAATTGGTTTTCGGCATCAATCAAACTTTCTTGTTCGTCTTTTGAAACTAAACCAGTTAAAACATTAGGCATTTTTGTGCTATTAATATTTAAATTGCCAGAGTTTGGAATAACATTGTTATTCTTTTCTATAATAGGGTTAACAGAATTTTCATATCCAAAATTATTAAAACTATTTCCATAACCGTAATTACCATATTGTGGAGAGTTGTAATTTCCATAACCGAAATTGTAATTAGGTAACATATAATTATAACCATTATATCCAACATTATAATTAGCATTATTTATAGGAAATTCATTCATATTCATATTTGGATAATAACCATAATTATTATAACTATAAGGATAATAACCATAGCCCATGTTGTTATAATTTAAATTCCCATTATAAAAATAATTTCCTCCGTTAACACCCATGTTCATAGGATTATTTATGTAATAATTAGGAGAGTTCTGACCAAATAATCCACTTCCTTCAAATCCTGAAAGAGCAGAAGCAATATTATCAGTTTCTTCTAAATTATTACCAGAAGCATTTATATTTTCATTGTTAGATGTAGCATCAATATTATTTTTTATTATATTAGCAATGTTATATGTGGCAATAATTGCAGCTTCGAGTTTTGCACATCTTGTATTTAAAGTTTCAGTAGCTCTTATTATGTGAGAATTGGCAAGACTTGAATTGTTACCATCTGTTAAAAAATTATTAGCCTCGTTTATATGGTTTCTAACCATTCCACGATTAGACCTTAAATATGCAGTTGACTCTTTTATTATATTAGCATAAGAATTTATTGCATTAATTTCTTGTTGTGAAATTGATATATTACCATTATATAAATCACTAATATAAAGCATTATAACAGTTCTTATATTAACTAAATCATTTATTAATGCTTGAATTCTGTTTGAACTTAATTCTAAGTTGGTGTATAGACTTGTTAAAGGTGTAGTGGTGTCTACTGTTGAATCTTCTGTAATCCCATTAGCTATATTAGAAAAATCTTCAATTTGATTGTCTTTTATATTTTCGTTATTAATAATGTTATTCTGCTCATTGTTTGAGCTATTATTATTTGGCGTTAATGAATCATTTGAAATATTATCATCTTGTTTATCACAATCATTATCATTTTCGCATTTATCACAATTTTCTGCATTTTCAGTTATATTTTCAATATTATTTGAATTATTTTCACATTCTGTGTTTAAAATTGCGTTTTTATTTTCATTATTTGTATTTGATATATTTTGTTGATTTGCATTATTTTCTTTATCTGGCAATGCAGTAGTGCAATCTTTATTAGAACCATCACAATCTTTATTTTTTATTTTTGGTTCGGTTTTAATTTTAATAATATTTTGAATTTCGGCGTTAGTTTGTAATGCGGATATTTTACTTGTATTCTTAGAAGTACATTCATTATTATCAATATCACTTAGATTATTATTATTTGTTGTAATGCCATTTAACGAATTGGTTAATTCTTTTACTTGACTTATGGTTGTTTTATCTAACAAATCTAAATTGCTTACTGAATAAATCAAATTAGTTATTGTGCTATCAAGATTTCTTGCTAATGTTTTGGTGCTATTTGTGCATCCTGCAAATATTATCATTAACATTATTGAAAATAAACCACATAATATTTTTTTCATAATATTACTCCTTATATTAGTCCTTATTTGATAGTTTGGCTAAAATTTTAAAAACTATTTATTATTGTGAATAAAAAATTAAAACAAGTTCAAAATTTTACATATAGTTATGGAGGATTAAAGTGAATACTAAAATTAGAAACCAAAATTATGTTAGATATGTAGAAAACAAATCACCAAAAGCAAGTTGGTTTAAATCTTTATTTCACGCTTTTTTAGTTGGTGGTGCAATTTGTTGTTTTGGACAAATGTGTGGAGACATATTAAAAGCATATTTTCCTTTAATGGATATTTTAACGGTGGGAACATGGATAAATGTAATTGTTATAACAATAACAATATTGCTTACAGGTTTTGGAGTGTTTGATAGAATTGCAAGATTTGGTGGGGCTGGTACTGTTATTCCTATTTCAGGTTTTGCAAATTCAATTGCTTCATGTGCAATTGAATTTAAAAAAGAAGGACTAGTGTTTGGTTTAGGTGCAAAAATGTTTTATATAGCAGGCCCTGTAATTGCAAATGGCGTTGCATATTCATTAATTATTGGTTTAATTTATAGTATTATATTATTATTTTAAGGAGTTGATATGAATAAAAAAATTGGCGACCAAACTTTTGAATTGGAAGATAAACCAGTTATAACCGCAACTGCCACATTTGTGGGAGAAAAAGAAGCATTTGGACCATTTGGCAAATATTTAAAGCATTACGCAACTGATGATACAATGGGCGAAAAAACTTTTGAAAAAGCTGAAAGAAAATTTTTTGAGAAAGCACTTCAACTATGTTTAAAAAGAGCAAAATTAAAAACAACCGATGTTGATTATTTAGTTGGTGGTGATATTTTAAATCAGTTAGTTAGCATTAATTACACCGCTAGAACTTTTCAAATACCACTTGTTGGTGTTTATAGTGCTTGCTCTACAATGACTGAAAGTTTGGCAGTTGCTGCCGCTATGATGAGCGGTGGGGTGGGCGAAACGGTTGTTTGTTTAACTGGAAGCCATTTCAGTGCAGCTGAAAGACAATATAGAAACCCATTAGAATTTGGAAATCAGCGTCAAACATATTCGCAGTGGACTGCAACTGGTGCAGGCTGTTGTGTGCTTTCAACAAAGGGCGAAGGCCCTAAAATTTCTAAAATTACATTTGGAAAAGTTACAGATTTTGGCATTTCAGATATCGCTAATATGGGTGCAGCCATGGCTCCTGCCGCATATGAAACTCTTTATGCATTTTTTAAAGACACAAACACATCTCCAAAAGATTACGACTTAATTGCAACAGGCGACCTAGGGAAATTGGGAAGTGATATTTTAAGAGATTTACTTGCTAAAGTCGACATTAAGCTTGGAGCAAATTACATGGATTGTGGACACTGTTTGTTTAATGCCGAGCAAAAGACTTTTCAAGGGGGAAGTGGTGCTGGATGTTCTGCAATTGTGTTGAACTCTTACATATACGACAAAATGAAAAATAAAGAATTTAATAGGGTAATATTTGTTGCAACAGGTGCATTAATGAGCACTACAACAAATCAACAGGGGGAAACAATACCTTGCGTTGCTCATTTAGTTTTAATTGAAAATTAAGGAGAATATTATGGCAGAAACATTACTAATGTATTTAAAGGTTTTATTTGTTGGTGGAACTATTTGCATGATAGGTGAAATAATTATAATTACTACTAAAATTACACCTGCAAGAATCTTAGTTTTATTTTTATTAATTGGTGCAATATTAGGTGGTTTTGGAATATATAATTATATTATAGAGTGGGCTGGGGCAGGTGCAACACTGCCAATTATTGGTTTTGGAAGTGCTCTTGCTCGGGGTGCAATTAATGGAGCAAAAACTTATGGTTTGTTTGGTGCACTTGGTGGTGGTTTAATTGCAACAAGTGCTGGCATTGCCGTTTCAATTGGACTTAGTTATTTGGTTGCTCTTTGCACAAATAGTAAAACTAAAAAAAATTAATGCAAAAAATAACATTTACTTTTAAAGTATTCAATAAAAACGCAAAACTTGTTATCGTTTTGCGTATTTTTTAATTAAAAATTTTTATAATTTATTATGACATTAATAATTAATTTAATTAATATAATTTAATAATGACAACAATAAAAGTGATTAATTTTTCTAAAAGAAAGAAATTGGCAAAAACATTGTCTATCTTTTTTGTTGTTTTTTTATTGATTTTTTGTTACATGAAATTTATTGTTACACCACTTTTAATAAATACTGCTAAATCACAGGTTATAGTTTATGCTAATAAAGCAATGAATGTGGCAATAACAGAAGCAATGAATCAAAACATAACATATGAAGATTTAATTCATATTGTAACAGATAGTTCGGGTAAAATTAGCATGATTCAAGCAAATTCAATACAAATCAATAGTTTAAGTAAACTAATTGGAAGGGTTACAATGCAAACATTGAATGAACTCGTTAAAACGCCAATTGGTATTGCCATTGGTGCTTTCACTGGCATTCCAATTTTTGCCGGCATTGGTCCAAAGGTGCCGATTAATATTTACCCTTATGGAGACATTAGTTGTGTATTTGAAAGTAAATTTATAAGTGCTGGGATTAACCAAACTCAACATAAAATTTATTTAAATGTATCAAGTGCAATAAATGTTATATTGCCATTTAATAATATGAATGTAAAAACGAACAGTGATGTTTTGTTATGTGAAAGTGTTATAATTGGGGATATACCAGACACATACTTAAAGTCTAACACTTTAAATGAAATGTTAAACTTGATTCCATAAACCATATTATTTATAAATTCGTCTTGCAAAAACTAAGCATATTGTGTTAAACTAACAGTGTTGTGAGGTTAATATGATTAATTTAGATAATGCAAGCACCACAAAACCATTAAATGAAGTTATTAATGCTATTGCAATTGCATTACAAGAAGATTATTTAAATATGGGTGCAAAATATAAACAAGCAAAATTAATTGAAAAAAAAGTAAATTTAATAAGACAAAACATTTTGAATATCTTAGGTGCAAATCAAGGTGACTTAATTTTTACCCCTAGTGCCACCTGTGCGAATAATTTAGTGTTTAACAGCTTAAATCCAAAATCTTGTAAAAAAATTTTAGTTAGTGCTGGTGAACATGCTTCTGTTTATGAATGTGCAAAACAAATGCAAACAAAAAATGTTATGGTTGATTACATTGCTTTGCAAGAAGATGGTAGAATAAATTTTGAAGATTTTAAAAAGAAAATGACACCAGACGTTGCACTGGTTGCTGTTTTACATGTGAGCAATGAAACAGGTACAATAAATGATATTAGTGAAATTTCTAGTTTTGCAAAACAAATAAATCCTAATTGTTTAATTTTTAGTGACGGTGTTCAAGCATTTGGTAAAATTGATGTAAATATTGAAAATTTAGGCGTTGACTTTTATACAATTTCCGCACACAAAATTCATGGGCCCAAAGGAATTGGGGCTTTATATGCAAAGGATATAAACAAATTAAAGACATTAATTTATGGCGGTGGTCAAGAATATAACCTTATATCTGGGACAGAAAATACGGCATATATAAATGGTTTTTACACGGCAATTAAATTAAAAATTGCAAAATTGAAAGACGATTATAATAAAGTTAAATGCGACAAACAAAATTTAATATCTGCACTTATAAATCAAAATATTGAATTTGAAATTAATGGCAATGTAGAATATAGTTCGCCTTATATATTAAATATATCAATAAAAGGAATTAGGGGGGAAGTTCTGCTTCACGCACTTGCAGAAAAAGATATTTTAATTGCCACAGGCTCTGCTTGCTCTTCTAAAAAACGGGGAAATCGAACTTTGGAAAATATGGGTAAAAAAGCACAAGAAATTGATAGTGCAATAAGAATTTCTTTTTCAGCACATGAAGAATATGATATGAATTTTATTGCTCAACAATTTAAAGAAATAATTGATACAATTTATGCATAAAGGAAAGCAAACTATGGAAAAAGTGATAATTATTAGATATGCTGAGATACATTTAAAAGGAAAAAATAGAGGATTTTTTGAAAAACTATTGGTTGAAAACATTGAACTTGCTCTTTCAAAATTTAAAGCAAAACTTAAACATATTTCAGGTAGATATATTGTTTACAACTTTCAAAATAAAGATGAAAAATCTATATTAAATGTACTTGAAAAAATTTCGGGTATCTTTTCATTTTCCCCTGCAATTGAATTCAGTAGCACTTATGAGAATATAGCACAATATGCAAAGGAACTTAGCAAGAATCTTACAGGAACATTCAAAGTCGAAACCAATAGAGCAGATAAAACTTTTTCGTTAAATTCGATGTTAGTTTCAAAACAAATTGGTGAAGAATGTCTTAAAAATAATCCAAAACTTAAAGTTGATGTTATAAAACCAGACAATATTATTAACATTGATATTAGAGAAAATGGAAGTAGTTATATTTTCACAAAAACTCAATTAGGCATGGGTGGAATGCCTGTTGGTTCTTCTGGTAATGGTTTATTGCTATTATCTGGAGGAATAGATAGCCCTGTTGCAGGTTATCTTATGGCGAAAAGGGGAGTTAAATTATCTGCTCTTCATTTTCATAGTTTCCCTTACACAAGCCCACAGGCAAAAGAAAAAGTTATTGAACTTGCTAAAAAACTAAATGATTACTCAGGCAATATAAATCTTCATATAATAAGCGTAACAAAAATCCAACAAGAGATTCACAAAAAGTGTAAAGCCGATTATATGATTACATTATTACGCAGATTTATGTTTAGAATTGCAGAAAAGATTGCAAAAGATAATAACTATAAAATGATTATCACTGGTGAAAATTTAGGGCAAGTTGCAAGTCAAACTATTGAAAGTATGACGGTTGTTGAGAATGTAATTCAAAACACTGTTATTGCACGACCATTAATAGCATTTGATAAAGTTGAAATCATTGATTTATCAAAGAAAATAAATACATATGATATTTCAATTCAACCTTATGAAGATTGTTGCACGGTTTTTTTACCTAGAAATCCCGTTACAAGACCAAAACTTGAAAATGTGCTAAGAGAAGAAGCAAAATTAGATGTGGAATTATTAATAGAAGAAGCAATGAATACAGCAGAAATTATTACTATTTAAAAATAAATAAAGAGCAGATTGTTAGTCTGCTTTTTATTTATAGTAAATTTTTATTGTATTAGATGAAACATTTGATAAATCATTATTCTTATATGCAACTACTTTATAAGTGTAAACATTGCCTTTTTTTGCACTGTTATCAAAAAATTCAAATTCCTGTCCATCTCCATTAATTTCTCTAATGTTATTAAATCCGCCACCATCATCTCGCATAATGCTAAAATTTACATTAAACTGAGTTCTAAATTTCAACTTTGGAGCAAGATTTTCAAACATGTAAACCATTAAATTTGGTTGTTTTATTATTATTCTTTCACTTGTTTCTGGTAAGTTATCTTTTTTAAACAATTCAGTAATTTTATATCTATCATCTAAACTTTCATTTGCAAGTTCAACTAAATTATCTTCATAACTTATTGCATCTATTTGAGCATATACAGCACTATCTGGTTGTCTGAAATTATTTGGATTATGCGTTCTATATGTATGACTAATTATATCTCTATTAAATAGAGTTGGGTAGGTTGAACCATTAACCGAACTATCTAATGAGCTTACCTTTAAGTTTGTTCCTATGTGAGTTAAAAATGTATGTTCCGTTGTGTATGCCACACTCCAAGCATCTGTGTTTTTAGAACTTCCTTTTTCACCCACAGTTCCAGTTTTTGCTCCTATTTCAAAGTTGAAGTTTTTTAACCTTGATGCTGTTCCATGTTTACTAACACCAATTAACATATCATTCATTAAATAAGCAGTTGAATTTTGCATTACTTGTTTTGGTTGCGGGTTGTGATTATAAATTACTTCATTTTTAGCATTCTTTATTTGCCTTATAAATTTAGCAGTGGCAAATCTTCCTTCATTAGCAAATGCTGAGTAAGAATTTGCAAGTTCCAACATTGTTACACCATTTGTAAATCCACCTAATGCTATTGCATAGTTGTTATCGTTTTCACTAAACGTAATGCCTAATTTTTCTGCAAATTCCTTAGATTTTTCTATGCCTGTGTAGCTTAAAACTTTAATCGCAGGAATATTTAAAGATTTTTCTAGTGCTGTTCTTATTGAAACATAACCTGAATAAGTTTTGCTGGCATTCGTAGGGCTATATCCATTAAAGTTAATTGGCTCATCTAAAATTTTTGTTGCAGGAGATATTATATTATTTTCTATTGCTGGGGCATAAACCAAAATTGGTTTAATTGCTGAACCAGGTTGTCTTCTTTTAAAAAGTTCACCATTCCCGTTGCTTGCAAATGCTATAACAGCAAATTTATTATTATCTATTATCATTGAAGATATTGATGGAATTGCACCATTTTGTTTTGGATTATAATTTCCAGTATTTATTTGTTTTTCTGCTTGTTTTTGAAGATTAACATCTTGATAAGTATAAATTTTTAGTTCTAGGTTTATTAATTGATTTTCAGTTACACCCAATATTTCACATGCTTCATTAATAACTGCTTCACTGTATGAATTAGATAAATTGTTTTCATAAATTTTAATTGCTTCACTAATATTTTTGTTATATTCTTCTTGACTAATTTTATTATCTTCAAGCATACTTTTTAAAACTAAATTTTTGCGGTCTATTGTTTTATCATAATTTGTTATTGGGTTATAAACTGATGGGGCATTAATAGTTGCAACAAGTAAAGCACTTTCATTTAATGATAAATCTTTGGCATGTTTATTAAAATAAAACAAAGACGCATCTTCTATACCATAACACCCATTTCCAAAATAAATAGTGTTTAAATACATTTCAAGAATTTCATCTTTACTAAATTTTTTTTCTAATTGTCTAGTAAGTTTAATCTCCTTTAATTTTCTTGTATAAGTTTTTTCTTGTGAAAGTTGACTATTTTTAACAAGTTGTTGGCTTATAGTTGAGCCCCCTTGTTTTGCTTTACCTGACTTAATATTATTTAATATGGCTCCACCAATTCTTAAAATATCTATTCCATTATGCCTATAAAATTTTTTATCTTCCATAGAAATAAAGGCATTAATTGTGTAATCTTTTAGTTCATTTAATTTTATTTTAGAATTAATAGAACTCCACTTAGCATCTATTTCTTCGCCATTATTTGCATAAACTGTTACATTCCCATTGCCAGCAAGAGCAAGCGTTTTTGTATTCAAATTTAAGCCAGCAGTTGCTACAAAATAAAAAATAAGAAGAGAAATAAATGCAATAATAATTAGACTTAAAATGAATGCCATTATTTTATAGAAAATATTAAATTTGCTTTTTCTTACATTTTCCATCAAATTTAGTATGTCGGTTTTTAAGAATTTTATTACTTATTTTATCGAATTATGTTGAAAATTTTGCTTCTATAAGTATAATTATTATATAATATATACATTAATGCGTTGGAGAATTTTATGAAAACTTATTGTATTTTAACTTATGGATGTCAAATGAATGTGCATGAAAGCGAAAAACTTGCAGGCATTTTAGAAGATAAAGGTTATATAAGCACCCAAGATAAAAATAATGCAGATATAATTGTTTTTAATACTTGTGCAATAAGAGAAAGTGCCGAGCAAAAAATTATGGGTAATATTGGGGAATTGAAACCTTTAAAAAAATTAAAGCCCAACCTTATAATTGCTGTATGTGGGTGCATGAGTCAACAAAATGGTTATGCACTAATGTTGAAAGAAAAATTTCCATTTATTGATATTATATTTGGAACGCATAATATTGCTGAGTTTGGAAAACTTTTAGATTTAAAATTAAATGGACAAAAAAGAGTTATTAAAATAGATGAAGTAGAAAATATTAGCGACCGAGATAATATGCCTAAAATTAGAACTTCTGGGGTTAATGCATGGATTAATATTATGTATGGATGTAATAATTTTTGTTCTTATTGTATTGTGCCTTATGTTAGAGGTAGAGAGATTAGTAGACCAAAAGATGAAATTTTGAAAGAAATTAAACAAGTTTTAAAAATGGGCTTTAAACAAATAACATTACTTGGTCAAAATGTAAATAGTTACGGCAACGATAATCCCGATAAATTTGGAACATTTGCTCAGCTTTTAAAAGAAATAGATGCTATCGATGGTAAGTTTTGGATTAAATTTATGACAAGCCACCCAAAAGATTTAAGTAAAGAAGTTATTGATGTTATTGCAAACTCTAATAAAATTTGTCATTATTTGCATTTACCAATTCAATCAGGAAGCAATAGAATATTAAAACTTATGAATAGAAACTACACCAAAGAAAGTTATTTAAGCCTAATATCTTATGCAAAACAAAATATAAAAGATGTTCAGTTTTCGTCAGATGTTATTGTTGGTTTCCCAACAGAAACCGAAGAAGACTTTCAAGAGACCATTGATGTGGTTAAAAATGTGGGCTATGAACAATTGTTTACTTTTATTTATAGCAAGCGCAAGGGAACAGTTGCTGAAAAGTTAGATGGACAAATTCCACTAAACATAAAAAAAGAAAGGTTAAAAAGACTTATAGAGATTGAACAACAAGAAGCAACAAAAATAAGCAAATCTTTTATTGGTAAAACAATTGAAGTGCTTGTTGAAGATGTTTATCCAAAAAAAGATGGCTTTTTATTAGGCACTACATTTAATGGGAAAACCTTGTCTTTTAGGGGAGATAAAAACTTAATTGGTAATTTTGTTAAAGTGAATGTAACTTCTGCAAAATTAACAACTTTATCTGGCGAATTTGTGGAGGTAAATAATGGCTAATAAAGAAGAAAAGATTTCTCCAATGATGGAGCAGTATCATATTGTTAAAGAACAATATAAAGATTGCATTGTTTTTTATAGGCTTGGCGATTTTTATGAGATGTTTTATGAAGATGCAGTGGAAGCATCAAATATTCTTGACTTAACATTAACAAGCAGGCAATGTGGACTTAAAGATAAAGCACCAATGTGTGGTATTCCTTATCATGCTAGCCAACAATACATTGCAAAACTCATTGAAGCTGGTAAAAAAATTGCAATAGTTGAACAAGTATCAACCAAACCATTACATGGAGAAAAAATTGTTAGAAGAAATGTGGCAAGAATTATTACCCCTGGAACAGTGACTGATGAAACTTGCCTTAATGATAAAACTAATAACTTTATAGCATGTATTTATAAAAATAAAAATAATGTTGGTATTTGTTGGGCAGATATAACTACTGGGCAAATTCAAGTAAGTGAATTTACAGGCACCAGTTGTTTAAAATCACTAGATGATGCCTTGGGACAAATAAGGCCAGCCGAAGTTATTTGTAATAATGAAGCATATTTAATTAGAACAGAATTAATTGCATATAAAAGTTATTTAATGCCTAACTGCAATCTTTATAGAGATTCTGCTTTTAACTATCAAAATGCAATTAAAACAATAAAAAATCAATTTAATGTTTCGGGGCTTTCTGCACTCGATTTAAGTGAATATAAATTTGCAACAATTTCAGCAGGTGCTTTACTTGAATATTTACAAGAAACCCAAATGCAAATGCTAGGCAATTTAAAACCACTGCAAGTTTATAAAAATGAAAATTATATGCATTTAGATTATAATGCTAGAAGAAATCTTGAACTAACAGAAAATATGATAAACAAGAAAAAACAGGGTTCTCTTTTAGGATTATTAGATTTAACGCGAACAAGCATGGGTGCAAGAAAAATCAGGAGTTTTGTTGAAAATCCATTACAAAATTCGGTTGAAATTAATAAAAGATTAGATAGTGTTGAAGAATTAACTAATAATTTATTATTAAGAGAAACCAGTGCAGAATTATTTGATAAAATTTGCGATATTGAAAGAATTTGTAGCAAAATTACAACAGCATCGGTTACACCTAAAGATTGTTTTAATTTGGCTCAAAGTTTACTAATTGTGCCTAAAATTAAAGAGACTTTTAACAAATGTAGTTCTTTATTAGTTAAAGAAAATGTTAATCAAATTGCCGATCTTAGTGAACTTGCTAATACATTAGATAGAGCATTTGCGTTTGATGCTCCTGTTAACTATAAAGATGGCGGGTTTATTAAACCTGGATTTGATGAAAAACTTGACGAACTTAAAAATGTTAGCAAAATGGGCTTAACATGGATTAGTAATTTTGAAAAACAAGAAAAAGAAAAGACTGGAATAAAAAACCTAAAAGTAACATTTAATAAAGTATTTGGTTATTATATAGAAATAACTAAAAGTTATTACAGCCAAGTACCAGACAATTATATTTTAAGACAAACAATGAAAGACTCCCAAAAGTATATTACTCCTGAACTAAAAGAAGCAGAGAGAATGGTTACATCTGGAAGTGAAAATGCACTAACTTACGAACTAGAAATTTATGATAAAATTAAAGAAGCGCTAAACAAATATATTCCTTCTTTGCTTAACATTGCTGAAAGTATTGCAAATTTAGACACATTAGTTTCACTCGCAAAAGTTGCTGTTAAAAATAATTACACACGCCCTATAATTAATGACGAGATTGAGGAAATCAATATTGTAGAAGGCAGGCACCCAGTTATTGAAAAATTGTTACCAGATAATCAATTTATTGATAACGATACTCTTTTAGATAACAATGAAAATAACATATTAATCATAACAGGACCAAATATGGGTGGTAAAAGCACTTATATGCGTCAAGTTGCACTTATTACAATAATGGCTCATATTGGATGTTTTGTCCCTGCAACCCGTGCTTCAATAGCCATAACTGATAGAATATTTACAAGAATTGGTGCTAGTGATGAATTGGCACTAGGAAATAGCACATTTATGGTTGAAATGATGGAAGTATCAAATATTATTAGCAACGCAACCAATAAAAGTTTATTAATATTAGATGAAGTTGGAAGGGGAACAGCAACCTTTGATGGAATGAGTATTGCTTGGGCATTAATTGAATATCTTGCTGCACATATTAAAGCAAAAACTCTGTTTGCAACTCATTATCATGAATTAACTGCGCTTGAAGAAAAGGTAGTTGGGGTTAAAAATTATAGAGTTCTTGTAAAAGAATACAACAACTCAATCATATTTTTACATAAAATCGCAAGGGGCAGTGCTAACAGAAGTTTTGGTATAGAGGTGGCGGGACTTGCAGGGTTACCACAACCATTAATCGACCGAGCTAAACAAATACTTTCGGCCCAAGAAAAAGCAAATAAAAAAGTAGAAATTGAAAATTTTGAAGGCGTAAAAACTCCACAAGTAAACCCTAATGCAATTGAAGTTATTAATGTTTTATCAGAAATGGACATGAATACAATAAGTCCTTTAATGGCATTTGGCACTTTACAAAATCTAGTAGATAAAGTTAAAAAGAATTAAAAGGAGAAAAATTTATGGCTAAAATAAATATATTAGATAGTTCAATATATAACTTAATTGCAGCAGGAGAAGTAGTAGAGCGCCCCGCAAGTGTGGTTAAAGAACTTGTGGAAAATAGTATAGATGCTGGGGCTTCTATTATCACTATTGAAATTATTGAAGGCGGAATTAGAAGTATTGTTGTAAACGATAATGGCTCTGGAATTGAGCGTGATGACCTTCAAACTGCTTTTTTACCGCATGCTACTAGTAAAATAAGTTGTAAAACCGATTTAGATGCAATTACAACACTTGGTTTTAGGGGAGAAGCACTTGCATCTATTGCTGCTGTTTCTAAAACTACAATTATAAGCAAAACAAAAAATAGCGAAATAGGTGGTAAAATTATTTTTGAAGGTGGAAAGTTTATAAGTATTGAACAAGTTGGTGCACCTGTTGGAACAACAGCAAAAGTAGAAAATTTATTTTTTAATGTTCCTGCAAGGGCAAAGTTTTTAAAAAAACCAAAACAAGAAGAGCAAGAAATAACTAATTTAATTTCAAGATTTATTTTAGCTAATCCAAAAATCGCATTTAGATATTTTGCAGAAGGAAAGTTGATTTTTCAAAGCACTGGTTCAGGAGTTGAAGACGCTTTATTTTGCATTTATGGAAAAGATTCTTTATTACAAACAATAACTTTATCTGCTAAACATGGTGATATAGCATTTTTTGGCTATTTTGGAAAGCCATCTTTTACAAAACCTAATAAAACTTATCAAACTATTGTTATTAATGGCCGACATATACATAATTTACAACTTTCAGCAACAATCGCTAATGCTTATGGCGAAATGTTAATGAAAAGACAATTTCCTTTCTTCGTTATTTATATTATAATGCCACCAGATGCAGTTGATGTTAATGTTCACCCAAATAAATTAGAAGTTAGATTTGAAAATAGTCATGAGATATTAGCATTAGTATATGAAACTTTAATAAAGGGGTTAAATACTAATCCTGAAATAAGAGAGATTAAATCTCCTGAATTTTCACAAGAACTAAAAAATGCAACTGAAAATAGTGCAAAATTTCCAATAACTCCACATAGTTCAAAAAATAATACAAACAAAATTGATTATGCAGGTGTTAACTTAGCCACAAAAGAAAATGGCTTTGAAGATTTGAAGAATATAGTCGAAAAGGATATAAAAGAAGAAAATAAAAAAGAAGAACCCAATAATAAATTAAAAATTATAAACACAATTGGAACTTATAAAGACCCAATTAACATTGGAACTGCCGATGGATTTGGCATTGGCTCATCATTACTAGAAAACATAATCGGTTCACCCGAAAAACAAGACGCAATTGAACCTTATCAAGTAAAGTCTCCAACTTTTAGTGATATATTATCACAAAATTCAAAACAACAGGCTATTGAAATTAAAACAGAAGTTACAATAATCGGCAAATTATTTAATACATATTTAATAATTCAAGATAATGTTAATATGTATCTTATAGACCAGCATGCAGCACATGAAAGAATTTTATATGAAAAATTTAAAACCGAGATTGAAAGTGGGGAAATTGCAATTCAGCCAATGCTTGCGCCATATATTTTAGCAATTAATGCCCAAGAAAAAACCATTATAGAAGATAATATTGATAATCTTAGAAAACTTGGATTTGAAATAGAAGAATTTGGACAAAACACTTATAAGATATCTTCTGTTCCTGTTATAGTTAGTGAAATTAATTTCGATAATTTCTTTGCTATATTCTTGCAAGAAAACAAAAAGAATACTGAAATAAAATCAATTGATTTAATAAAAGATAAAATAATGCAACTTGCATGTAAAAGTGCAGTTAAAGCAGGCTATGACCTTTCTAGAAATGAGATTGAAAAACTTTATCAAGAAATAACAAATGATAAAATTGCCTTATATTGCCCACACGGTAGACCAATTATTATAAGAATTACCAAGCAAGAAATTGAAAAATGGTTTAAAAGGATTGTTTAAAAAATGAAACCAAAAATTATAATTATAACTGGTCCAACCGCAAGTGGTAAAACAAAACTTTCAATAGATATTGCAAAACAGTTTAATGGAGAAATAATCTCAGCAGATTCAATTCAAATATATAAAGAAGCAAACATTGGTTCTGCAAAAGTAACACACGAAGAAATGCAAAATATCCCACATCATTTGATAAATATTTGCAACCCAGCCGATTCATTTAGTGCAGGTCAATTCGTGAAACTTGCAAGAAAATTAATAATTGAAATTACAAAAAAAGGTAAATTACCGATTATTGTTGGCGGAACAGGATTATATATTTCTTCTTTGCTTTACCCGCTTTCAACAACAGCAAAACGAAACGAACAATTAAGAAAAAAATTAGAACAGTTAAGAGAAAGAGAAGGGCAAATTGCATTATATAATAAATTAAAAGAAATAGACAGCATAACTGCAATGAAAATTCATCCAAATCAAACGGATAGAATAATTCGAGCAATCGAAATTTACTACGAAACAGGCATTAAAAAAAGCCAATTAATAAAATCTCAACAGAGTGATTATGATTATTTGTTGCTTATAATTTCTGGCGAAAGAGAAGACATATATAAAAAAATCAACGAACGCGTAGATAAAATGATTAATAATGGTTTGATAGAAGAAGTTGAAAACTTAGTAAAAAAGTATCACCTAACAAATGAAAACCAACTTATGCAAGGCATTGGCTACAAAGAAACATTGATGTATTTAAATAATGAAATATCAAAAGAAGAATTAGCGGAACTTATAAAGCAGAGAACAAGAAATTATGCAAAACGACAATTAACATGGTTTAAAAAAATGCCAAATGCTAATTTTATAACTTTAAATAACATTAGTGAGATTACAAATAAAGTTAAAGATTTTTTAGGAAGTGAAAAAAATGAATAAAGAACAATCAATCGAAATTATAGAAACAATTGAATCAAAATGTAGAAAAAACTTTAAAAAAATAGAAAGAATGGCCTTAATTAATCAAGAAAAAGTTTTAAATGCTTTTAAAAACGCAAGAGTAAGTCTTGCACACATGAATGGATCTTCTGGTTATGGTTATGAAGACATTGCAAGACCAAAACTATGTGAAATATATGCCGAAGTTTTTAATGCACAAAAGGCATTTGTTTCGCCAAATATAACATGTGGAACACATGCTCTTTATCTAGCATTATCTGCAGTTTTAAGACCAAACGATTTCATGCTTTCAATAACAGGTGAACCTTATGACACATTGGCCGATTGTATTAGTGGTGAGAATAACGGTTCCCTTAAAGATTTTAATATAAAGTTTGACCAAGTAAACATGATTGGCAATAAAGTTAATTTTAATAAATGTATTAAAAAAATAAAAGAATTAAACCCTAAACTTATTTATTTGCAAAGGTCAAGAGGATATAGCACTAGAAATACTTTAAAAGTAAATTACATTGGTGAAATTATAAATAAACTAAAAGAATTTGCACCTAATGCTATTTATATGGTAGATAATTGTTATGGAGAATTTACAGACACAATCGAACCAACTGCGGTGGGTGCCGATTTAATTGCAGGTTCTTTAATTAAGAATGCAGGAGGGGGGATTGCTCCAACAGGTGGTTATGTTGCTGGTAGAGCAGACTTAATTACATTAGTTGAGAATAGGTTAACGGCTCCATCACTTGGTGCAGAAGTAGGCTCATATAATGCTAGTTACACTCCGTTTTTTGAAGGCTTTTTTATTGCCCCGCATTTAATAGCAAATGTATTAAAAGGTAATATTTTACTTGGAAAAGTTGCAAAAATATGCGGATTTAAAACTAGCCCAAATCCAAGTAAAATTCCCGAAGATATTATAAGGACAATCGAATTTGGAAATGAAGATAAGTTGGTTGAATTCACAAGAAACATTCAATCGCTTTCACCAATCGATAGTTTTGTTCAACCAACACCTTGGGAAATGCCTGGTTATACTGATAAAGTTATAATGGCAGCTGGAACATTCATTCAAGGCAGTTCAATAGAATTTTCTTGTGATGGGCCAATAAGACCTCCATATATTTGCTATATGCAAGGTGGATTAACTTATGAACATATTAAACTTATTGCAATAAACCTTTTAGAAAACAACTTTCAAGAGGAAATTTCATGCAACTAAATAAAAATTATTGGGAAGATAAAGATTTTAAATTATTTCAAAATTATCTTGTAACTTTAAAGAACGATGCTAAAATAGAGTTTCAAAAAAGAATAATTAAAACTAATTATAAAGTTCTTGGTATACTTTCTCCTAAAATAAAGGAAATTGCAAGAAATATTGCAAAAGGTAATTATTATAGTTTTTTAGATAAAAAGTTATGTGATTATTATGAAAATTTTGCAATTAATTTAGAATTAATAAATTATATTAGTAATTTTGACGATTTTAAACACTATTTACTTTCTTTTAGCAAAAGTATTGATAATTGGGCAAATTGTGACCAAATAAAGTTTAAAATAAATACAAAAAATGAAGAAAATTATTTAAGTCTTTCTAAATATTTAATGAAATCTAATCTTCCATTTGAAAGGCGTATTGGTGTAGACATATTATTTAGATTTATAAATGATAAATGTTTAAACGAAGTATTTACTGTTTTAAACTCATTCAAAAACGAAACAAATTATTATGTTAACATGGCTCTGGCTTGGCTTTTTTGTGAGTGCTTTGTAAAATACCCTAAGAAAACTTACAACTTTCTTAAAACGCATAACATGAATGATTTTGTAATTAATAAAGGTATTTCAAAATGCAGAGATAGTTTTAGAGTTTCTAATGAAGATAAAATGAAAATACTTGATTATAAAGTTTAATAACAATTAATAGTAAATTTAATTAATAAAGTTATAAAATGTTTGTAATGTTTTAAAAAATGTTATATAATAATAAAAACAAATTATAAGAAGGTATGAAAAATGGATCTATTTAAAAAATGTGGCGAATATACTATTGCAAAAGAAGCAAAAGAAAAAGGTGTGTATCCTTATTTTCACACACTAGAATCAAAACAAGATATTGTTGTTGAAATGGAAGGCAAAAGAGAAATTATGATTGGCTCTAATAACTATTTAGGGTTAACAAGCCACCCAGAAGTTATTGCTGCTGCCGTGGAAGCTACACAAAAATTTGGAACTGGATGTTCTGGAAGTAGATTTTTAAATGGCACAACAACTGCCCATGTTCAACTAGAAAAAGAATTAGCAGAATTTTTACATAAAGAAGATTGCGTAACTTTAAGCACCGGTTTTCAAACTAACTTAGGAATTATTAGTGCTATATGTGGCAGAAAAGATGTTATCCTTTGCGATAAAGAAAATCATGCATCAATTTATGATGCGTGCAGATTAAGCTATGCTGAACTTTTAAGATATAATCATAATGATATGGAAGACCTTGAAAATAAATTGAAAACAATTCCAGAAGATAAAGGCATTTTAATTGTAACTGATGGTGTTTTCAGCATGAGTGGTGAAATTTGCAACTTACCAAAGTTGGTAGAACTAAAAAAGAAATATAATGCTAGACTTATGGTTGATGATGCACATGGACTTGGCATATTAGGTCCATGCGGAAGAGGGACTGCAGAATATTATAATCTTGAAGATGATGTCGACCTAATTTGTGGCACTTTTTCAAAATCTCTTGCAAGTTTAGGTGGCTATTGTGCGTGCGACAAAGAGGTTGCCGAATTTCTACGCCATAATTCAAGACCATTTATTTTTAGTGCATCAATAACACCTGCTAGTTTAGCTGCTGCTAGAAAATCTTTAGAAATAATTAAAAGAGAACCTGAAAGGGTTAAAAATTTACTAGACATATCTAATTATATGCGTGAATGCTTAACAAAAAGAGGTATTAACTTTAAATCAAGTCCTACTCCAATAATCCCAATCTATACTTACGAACCAGACATAACATTGTTAGCATGCAAAAAATTATTTGACGAAGGTGTTTATGTTAATCCAGTTTTACCACCAGCAACACCAGTTGGAGAATGCTTAATAAGAACAAGTTACACAGCAACACACACTAAAGAATTGATAGAAGAAGCAGCTGATAAAATTTTAAAAGTGTTTAAAGAATTAAATATTGTAAAATAAAAAATAGGGCAGTAGCCCTATTTTTATTTAAATTAAATTGATATTTTAATTATTAATACTTTCTTAATAAACCAACAACTACACCAATAATATCTAAATGGTCTGTTATTATTGGTTCCATTGTATCATTTTCAGGCTGTAACCTATAATGACCATTTTCTTTGTAATAGGTTTTAACTGTAGCATTATCATCTATTAAAGCAATAACTTTATCACCATTTTTTGCATAGTTTTGTTTTCTTATAATAATTTTATCACCTTCTAAAATTCCGGCATTAATCATGCTTGTTCCTGTTACATTCAAGATGAATAAATCATCATCTCTAAATAAAGTTTTAGGTAATTCTATATAATCATCAATATTTTCAACAGCCGTTATAGGCAACCCAGCAGCAACTTTTCCCACAACAGGGACCCCTAAATTTTTAATTTTATTAGGGTTATTGATAACTTCAATACATCTGTTTTTAAAATTTGCTTTTTTAATATAGCCCGCTTCTGCAAGTTTTGTTAAATAATAATGAATAGTAGCAGTACTTGAAATATCTAAAAAGTTACACATTTCACGCACAGAAGGTGGATAACCTTTATCAGCTAAGAAATCACAAATAAAATCCAAAACCTTCATCATTTTTGCTTCTGTTTTATAACTCATATAACACTCCTTAACAACATTTTTTAAATATATTATTACTAAATTCATTATAACATAATTCATAAGATATTGCAAACATTTGTTTTTAAAATTTGTAAAATTTTGCTTGAATTTGTAAAAAATTGTAGTATAATTATATCATATGGAAAATAAGAATAAAAACAAAAATTTAAATAATAATAAAAAAAATAAAATTAATGAAAAAATTTGCGTGCTAGACGGAGTCAGTATTTGCACAAATTGTGGTCATTGTTTAATGTGTGACCTTGACCCTAATAAAATTTGTGATAATTGTGGAAAATGCTTAGACACCTTTAATACAGATGAAAAAGGTTATGTTAAGATTAATATAGATAAAGTTGATACAACAGGTGTAAAAGTTGAAGATTTTTACAGAAGTATTGGTTTAGATGAAGATGAAGAACAATGAAATTCTTATTAAAGTAATTAAGTCTATTAAATAAAATTACTTGACATAAATAGCATTAATATGTTATGGTATTTATGTTTTCTAGGGGTGTAGTTCATCGGTAGAATAAGAGTCTCCAAAACTCCTGAGGAGGGTTCGATTCCTTCCACCCCTGCCAATAATTTATTAATATTTTAAGTATCACTGCAAAGTGATATTTTTTATTAAAACAATACAAGGTATTAAAGGTTTAATTATCCAAAAAATATAATTACCTTGACATTAATTTAATTTAAGTTATATAATATTTTATATTTAATTGGAGATAAAATGCAAGAACTATTTAATATTGAAATCTATACTGATGGCGCTTGCTCTGGTAATCCCGGTGTTGGGGGATGGGGAGTAATTTTAATTTTTAGAGACCTTTTTAAAGAAATAAGCGGAGCAGAACCAAACACTACTAATAACAGAATGGAACTTTTAGCAGTGATCAAAGGTTTATCTGCATTGAAAATGCCTTGTAATATTGATTTATATAGTGATTCATCCTATGTTGTTAATGCTTTTAAAGAGGGTTGGCTTAATAATTGGAAAAACAACAATTGGAAAGGTGCAGATAAAAAAGAAGTTAAAAATATTGATTTATGGCAAGACTTATTAGACCTTACAAAAACTCACAATGTAACATTTCATAAAGTTAAAGGTCATGCTGACAATGAATTTAATAATAGATGTGACAAATTAGCAACATCTGCTATAACAAAATATATTAATGAACATAAAGGAGATAAATTATGATTGCAATTGAATTAATAAGAAATAATCCTGATTTAGTTAAACAAAATATTAAAAATAAGTTTCAATTTAATAAACTAGAATTAGTTGATAAGGCAAGGGAATTAGATGAAAAAATACGAAAACTAAAAAATGACTGTGAAAATTTAAGAAGTTTAAGAAATTCTAAAAGTTCTGAAATTGGAACATTAATGCGTAATAAAGAAATAGAAAAGGCAAACGCAATAAAGCAAGAAGTGTCTAAAATTAATTCTAATATTGAAAACGATGAAGCAGAACAAAGCGAATTAGAACAAAAATTAAGAGAAATTATGCTTGTTATTCCTAACATTATAGACAAATCAGTTCCAATTGGAAAAGATGATAGTGAAAATGTTGAGATTGAAAGATTTGGTGAGCCAAAAGTTCCTAATTATGAAATTCCTTATCATGCAGATATTTTAATGGCCCTAGGCGGATTAGATATCGATTCCGCCCGTAAAACTAGTGGTAATGGTTTTTATTATCTCTTAGGTGATGTTGCTAGAATACATAGTGCTATTCTTTCTTATGCACGCGATTTTATGATTAATAAAGGTTTTACTTATGTTATTCCGCCTTTTATGATTAGGCGTGATGTTGTTGATGGGGTTATGAGTTTTGCCGAAATGGAAAACATGATGTATAAGATAGAAGGGGAGGATTTATATCTTATTGGCACCAGCGAGCATAGTATGATAGGCAGATTTAAAAACACCATTTTAAAAGAGCAAGAGTTGCCATTAACTTTAACATCTTATTCTCCATGTTTTAGAAAAGAAGTTGGTGCACATGGTATTGAAGAAAGAGGGATTTATCGTGTCCACCAATTTGAAAAACAAGAAATGATTGTTATATGCAAGCCAGAAGAAAGCATGAATTGGTTTAATAAAATGTGGAAATATTCAGTTGAATTATTTAGGTCTTTAAACATTCCAGTGCGTCAATTAGAATGTTGTTCTGGTGATTTAGCAGATTTGAAAGTTAAAAGCTGTGACATTGAAGCATGGAGCCCAAGACAACAAAAATATTTTGAAGTTTGCAGTTGCTCAAATTTAGGTGATGCACAAGCAAGAAGACTAGGCATTAGATATAAAGACGAAAAGGGTAATCATCTTGCGCATACATTAAATAATACGGTAGTTGCACCGCCAAGAATGCTAATAGCATTTTTTGAAAATAATTATAATGAAGATGGTTCAATAAATATACCAGAAGCGCTAAGACCATATATTGGTGGAGTAGATTTAATTAAACCAAAAAATAAATAGTTAAAATTTAAACCTATGACACACATAGGTTTAAATTAAACAAATTTTATTTATTCAATTTTTTGTCCCATTTAAATACTTTAAAATGAGATTTTTATATTTTACGAATAGATTTTTATTTGTAATATATTTGAAGTTACAACATATTAGTATAATATTTATTTGTTTAAGAATCTGTAAAACAACAATAATAGTTTATAATAATAGTTTATATTATTAAATTTAAATTAAATTAGATAAATAAAACAATAAATTATAAGGTTAAAATTGTCTTTATTAATATAAATTTTTTATTAATCTTTTAAAAAAAATTAAATTAAATCAAAACGCGCTGAGACAGAATTTATTAAAATTATGATGAATTATTCGTTTATTTTTTACATTAATTTATAATAAATCTAAATAAATCTTTAAATTGAAAAATAAATTTTTATTAAATGTAAACTAAAATTAAAATATAAAACATAATTAAAAAATTAAGGCGATACAGAATGAATAAAATAAAATATGCAAAAATTAACCTTTATTTTAATTATTTTAAATAAAATTAATAAAAATCAACATTATTTGCACTATTTTTATATAATTTATTCGCAAAATTATTCTTTTGCGAATAAATTTAAGGTCTTAAATTTTTCTTTTTCACTACACTATTTATAATTTTTATTTTAAATTGATAAACATATTTGTGTTATAATATGTATAGATTTAATGTCTTTTATTATACATAATTTTCTTTCTATTTTAAAATTAATGTAAATAATAAAACATTTTTCTTTTATGATTGAATAATTATAACTATTTTTATCATTTTATCTCTTATATAAATCTAATAAAAAACCATATTCTTTTAATGCTTGTCTGGCTAATTTTGCTTTATTATAAAATTGCATAACTAATTCCCAAAATTTTCTGCTGTGATTCATTTCAACCAAATGACACAATTCATGAACTAAAATATAATCTATAATTTGCGGTGGTAACATAATTACTCTAAAATTTATACAAATAAGACCTTTTGAATTACAACTACCCCATCTTCCTTTAGAATCTGTAATTTTAAATGCAGATGGAGAAAGTTTAAATTGTGTTGCTAAAAAATTAATTCTATTTTCTAGCATACTTCTTGCAACTTTTTTATACCATGAAATCAAATATTTTAGTCTTTTTTCTTGTGTAATTTTTCTTGGAAAAATAATTTGAAAATTATCATCGATTTCAATTTTTTTTGTATTTGCTAAAACAAGGCTATATTTATTACCATATAGCAAAACTTTTTCATAATTTATAATATCTTGATATTTTGCAAGTGTTGCTGTTACAATTGTTAATTTATTTCTTATCCAATCTTGTTTACTTTCAACAAATCTATAAATATCTTCATCTTTCATTTTAAGAGGTGCTTTAACTACAACATTTCCATTTTTTAATATTGTTATTGAAATGCTACGCCTATTACTCCTACTAATTTCATCTGGAACAATCAAAATAAATAACTCCTATATATCAATTAAATTATAGCAAAAATCTTTTAAAATAAACAATAAAAATTTTAATTAATGTTTTGTTTTTTCTGTTTTTATTTATAACTTTGTCACTAAACTACCCTATTTTAGAATTATATTATGCGTAGTATTTATATGTCTATCATAATACATTATTTTAAACAATGCTTTAATTCATTTATTATTTATTCATTATAAATAGAAATAAATTCTTATTTTCTAATTGACTTTTGCTAAAAGTCAAATTTATTTGACTTAATTTATTATTTACTATAAAATTAATATAAATAAGTATGATGAGGTTTGGTTTATGCAAGGTATTGATAGCGATTTAATTCGTGGACATATAGACACCATAATCTTAAATATTTTAGGTGAAGGTGACAGATATGGCTATGAAATTTGTAAAGAAGTTGAAGTTAAAAGTAATGGTGCTTATGAATTAAAACAGCCCACTCTTTATAGTTGCTTAAAAAGATTGGAGACCCAAGGTTTAATTTCTTCTTATTGGGAAGATAGTGACATTGGCGGTAAAAGACATTATTACAAACTGACAGATAAAGGTCAACTGACTTATAAAAAAAATCAAGAAGATTGGGCACGATCTAAGCAAATTATTGATAATTTAATATCTGCAAATAATGCCCCTATTAATAATGAGATAAAGGCTGAAACAAATGTTGAAAGCAATTTATCTAACAATATTGAAAGTAAAACCAATGAAGATTTGCAAGATAATGATAATAATAACGAATTAATTTTTGAAGAAATTGATAAAGAAATCGAAGCACAAGATAAAGGTTCAGTAGATTTGTCTAATTCATCGAATTATATTTCTAGTAATGAAAATAATAAAGCAAAAAGTCAAGGATTTGATGAAGTTGACGAAATAATCATGCCATTTGATGATAATAATTATAACTCTTATTGCACACATTTAGTTAAAAATAGCGAAACAAACCAAGAACCACCTATTCACGATGAAGACGATATTATGGCACTTTTAGGGCATACAGAAATGTCTGTAAATAAGTCTTCTACTCCTTCAAATCAAGAGAAAACAAACAATGAAGAAAAATCACAAGAAGATGAATTTTTAGAAAAATTTATCACAGGTAAATATAGTGAGTATAATCCTAATAAAGATGAATATATAGAAGCTCTAAAACTTCGCGAAGAGGAAGAAGCTCAACTTAAAGAAGCCGAACGCCTTGAAAAACAACTATTTTTAACTGATGTTACAAATTTAGATGATGAAAAAGAATTTGAAGACCAACAGGAAGATAATTTAAATGTTTCAAGTTTCTTTGACAGTGTTGATGATGAACCAATAATTGATAATACTGGAAAAACACAAGATGAAATTGCAACAGATTCATTGCCAAAACAGACAGTTGAACAAACTAACCAAACACAAATTAACACCATTGCTAATAATAAGGCTGAAAATAGCATAGATGAAAAAGACTCTCCTTATGGCACTATAACATATTTTAATTTAAATAAACCAACTGAACAAGAACTTAAGGAAGTTTCTACTGAAAATGTGTTATCAGATTTTGCTAATAAATATGACGCTGAAATTCCAGATAGTGATGACGATGTTTATTTAGACTTTACCAAATCAAAAGACAATGAAAATGATGAAATTGCTATGGACTTCTCTACTCCACTACAAACAGAAAAGGAGCTAGATAATAAACCTGATATAGATGAGATAGATATTTCGCACGACGATGATTATTCTAGTTTTATGGAAGATTTAGAAAAAAAAGGAATTGATCCACAAACTGTTGAGCCATTTGAAAATAAGGTAGACCTTACTAGCGTTTATGATAAAGCTGACACCAACTTTAGTCCAAATTATACGGACAATGAAACCAAGGAAAAATTAAATGAACTCACAAATTCGGCAATAAACGCAAACTTATTTAAAGATGTTAATAAAGAAGAAAAAGAATTAGTTGTGGATACAAGTGTTGATGGCATTGTTAGCACAGTCCCAACAACCACACAACCAAAAGACCTTTCTAATTTAAAAGCAGATTTACAACAAGAAGGAATAACAGTTAGACCATATTATAAAACTGTTAAAGAGCCAGTAACAACTAAAACCTTTATTGAAACCAATAAAATTAAAATGGTAAGAAATTGGATTGTATTTTTCCTTGAAGCAGTGTTACTAGGCATTACACTTTTAGTTGTTAATAAACTGGCATTCACAAGCGGAACTTTTATGGACACCTATATTTATTTTGTTTGTGGCATTGGTCTTATGTTTATACTAGCAATGTATACTACAATTAAATATTGGATTAATCCTTATAAAAAAGTGACTAGTAAATACGCACCAAGAATCTCTCATTTGTTTGCTCTACTTTTTACTGTTCAATTCTTTGTAATCATTTATTGCATTAACCTTCAATTTGGCTTTTATAGTTTTTCACAAACTGATTATAATCACTTAAATTGGATTGTGCCTTGCGTAGTTTCATTATGCCCTATACTACAATCAATTATTTATGAATTACTATATAAGTCTAAGAATTTTCATATTTAAAAATTGTCCCTAAGATTTTCAATCTTGGGGATTTTTATTTTACAAAAATTTGTTTATATTTTATAATAAATATATGGGAAATCAAAATTATTTTACTGAAAGAAATTATAAAAATGAAAAAAAAATTAAAGAAATAATATCAACTTTACCACAATTTTGTGAAGATTTTTTTATTGGCATAGAAAATAATACTTCTGCTTTAACAAGATTAAATTATGCTTATGATTTAAGACTTTTCTTTGATTATTTATATTTTAGAACTGATATTTTTAAGAATAAACCAATTAAATCTCTTAAACCACAAGATTTAAATAGAATCACTTCTAATGATATTGAAAAGTTTATTTCTTTCATATCAAATTATGAAACTAGTCAAGGGAAAATATATCATAATAGTGAAGACGGAAAAGCAAGAAAAATTGCCACGCTTAGAACTTTTTTAAAATATTTCTTTAAAAGAAAGTTAATTATTTCTAATGTAGCAAGTAATGTTGAAATTCCAAAATTACATGACAAAACTATTATAAGGCTTGAAGCAAACGAAGTTGCTAAACTTTTAGATTTAGCAGAAGATGGAAATGGCCTTAGTGGAAATGCCAAAGAATATCATAAGCATACAAAAGTGAGAGATGTTGCCCTGCTTACCACACTTTTAGGGACTGGAATGCGTGTTAGCGAATGTGTGGGACTTGACATTAATGATGTAGACTTTGAGATTAATGGTTTAAATATAACAAGAAAAGGCGGAAATAAAGTTATTATTTATTTTAGTGATGAAATTAGAGAAGCACTGATTAATTGGTTATATGAACGCAATAAAAATCCATTGCTTGCGAACGAACCTGCATTATTCACTTCTCTTCAAAATAGAAGAATTTCAACTCGTGCTGTTCAAAATTTAGTTAAAAAATACAG